>JAMFSC010000161.1 GCA_026225095.1 bacterium | reverse complement strand
TGTTCTAAAAGGGTTAGCGGGCAACGATCGAAATTTCCCAATGTTTCACCAGAAGCTTTTTGTGCGCAGAATGTGGGCCGTTGCATGGAAAAACTGGACAGCGGGCGCTGATTTTGAAAGTGGTCTGCTCTGGTGCGTTTATCGCGCGGTTGAAGTCCGTCGCCCCCCCAACCGGTTCGTAGTCCGGCACGCGGAGTCGCCTTCGGCCCTGAAAGCCACAGCGACCGGAAACCACAGCAGCCAGAGAAATGCTCTAGCCTCCCTTCGGAACAATCTGGTCCCACCGACGTAGCAGCCACAGCTCCTCCCACGAGGCCCAATGATTCCCCACATCTTCTTCCACGTTCTGCTCATCCTCTGGAGCCTCTCCGAGGTCGCCGTCCTCCTCCTCACCCGCACCCGCCGCAGCACCGGCGAGGTCCGCGACAAGGGCACCCTCCAGATTCTCTGGCCCGTCATCATCGGCTCCATCCTCCTCGGAAGCTGGCTCGCCGCAGCCAATCCCTTCCACCTTCCCCAAGGCCCTCATTGGCTCCACGACCTCGCGTTCGCGCTCCTGATCGCCGGTCTCGTCATTCGCTGGACCGCCATCGTTCAACTCGGCCGCTCTTTCAGCGCCAACGTCGCCATCCACTCCACCCAGACCCTTCGCATCGTCGGCCTCTACCGCTTCGTCCGCCACCCCTCCTACTCGGGACTCTTCCTCATCTTCCTCGCCATCGGTCTCGACACCCGCAACCCGCTCGGCCTCGCCATCCTCGTCATCCCACCGATGGCAGCCCTGATCCTCCGTATCCACGTCGAAGAACAAGCCCTCCGCGAGGCCTTCGGCCCCCAGTACGAAGCCTACAGCCGATCTACCAGCCGCCTCATCCCCGGTGTTTACTAGGCCCGTCCCATCGAATCTATGACGCGTTGGAGTGGGTCGAGCAGATCTCAACCGAGATCTTTCTCAAGGAATTAGACAAGCACCCTTGACATCTCTCCAAATAACATGTAATGTTTCCTTGTCACCAAGTAAAGGAAACCAACCATGCGCTGCATCCCCGCGAATCGAGCCCAACGCCGTTACATCCTTCGCCTGGCAGTTGCGATGGCGCTGTACATCATCACCACAAGCATCGCAGTACGGACCTTCCGTCACCTGCCGCACACCGGTGCCCTGGCATACCTCGTCGCCATTCTTCCTGCCATCCCTATCCTCGCCGTCCTCTTCATCGTCGTTCTCTACCTTAGCGAGGAGAAGGACGAGTTTGAACGCGCGATCACTGTGCAATCCATGCTTGTAGCCATCGGCGGAACCCTCGCCTGCACCACCGTCTGGGGCTTTCTGGAAGTCTTCGCCGGAGTCCACCACCTCCCGGCCTATCAGGACTTCACGATCTTCTGGGTCTTCACCGGCGTCGCCACCCCGCTCATCAGACGGCGCTACAGGTAGCTGTCCTGGGGCAGGCAGTTCAAGACGCCCCGACGCACTTCCCCAGACCCCAAAGCACCAGAGCACCCAGGAAACACTTATGAACAATCGCCTCCGCATCCTCCGCGCCGAGCACAACTGGTCCCAGGCAGACCTCGCCCAGCACCTCGAAGTCTCCCGCCAGTCCGTCAACGCCATCGAGACCGGCAAGTACGACCCCTCGCTCCCCCTGGCCTTCAAACTTGCCCGCCTCTTCAACACCACGATCGAGAACATCTTTGTCGACGAACAGCCAAGCTAGTCGACCTCCTCCCGCGCCCATGACATCGGGCTCGTCCGACTCATGACCCGCCATCTGCTGTTCCCGGCCCACCCGGCCATCTTGATCTAGAAAACAAGAAGGGTCTTTGAAACAGCTTGGAGGGATTGCAAGGAGTCTTGCGCATCTCCCTCATAAGCCCCTTGCAATCTCCTCCGGCCCTAACTATTATCCTGCCATCGAGGAAGGTTGCCCCGCATGGAGTTCGACAACCACCTTTTCATCAGCT
This sequence comes from bacterium, assembly GCA_026225095.1. Classification (GTDB taxonomy): domain Bacteria; phylum Acidobacteriota; class Terriglobia; order Terriglobales; family Acidobacteriaceae; genus Edaphobacter. The sequence continues at coordinate 29,285 of JAMFSC010000161.1, read as the reverse complement.
ACGCGCACATCGACAACGTTCCCTTTTCCCCGGAGCAGAAGGGCTGGGTCACCCGTTTTCACGATTCCCTGGAAACCGTTCTCAGCATGCGAATCGGCGACAAAGCCATCGTCTGGCGCGATAAAAAGCTCGCCGGAAACGACATCTTCGCCAACGAGATCGTCTCCCAGTTCTCTCGCACCGCGCTCTTGCTTTCCGTCATCAGCCCCCGCTACCTCAAGTCCGAGTGGTGCACACGAGAAGTCCGCGAATTCCTCAAAGCAGCCGAACAGACCTCCGGAATTACGGTCGGCAATCGCAGTCGCATCATCAAGATCATCAAGTCGCCCGTCGACGTGGACGATGCCCTGCCTGAGGTGATGCGCTCGGTTCTGGGCTATCAGTTCTATGACTTCGACGAGGACGACACTCCCCTTGAACTTGACCCTGCCTTCGGCGAAGAGATGGGCAGAAAGTACAACATTAAGGTCTTGAAGCTCGCCTGGGAGATCTCCTCCGTCATCAAGTCTCTCGCCAAGGTGGAACCCGTTGTCACCCAGCCCGCAGCTTCTGCCGCCGGGGACAAGACGACCGTCTATCTCGCTGAGTGCAGCTTCGATCAGCGTGACGCTCGCGACGCCCTTGACGCGGAGCTCAAGTGCCATGGCTATCGCGTTCTTCCAGAAAAGGAACTCGCTCGCGATGAGGCCACCTACACGAAGCAGGTCGCTGCCCTCCTGCGCGAGTGTCAACTCTCCATCCACGTCATTGGCAACAACTTTGGCGCGGTCCCGGACGGTCCCAGCCAGAAATCGGTATCGGTCCTCCAGAATGAGCTCGCCACAGAGTGCAGCCGGGAGCAGGGTCTGCGGCGCATCATCTGGCTCCCCGATGCAATCGTCCCCCGGCAGGACGAGCAGAAGGCCTTCATCCATCTGCTCAAGACTGATGCCGAAGCGCAGTTCGGGGCCGATCTCATCACCTCGAACGCACGCGAAGCCGTCAAGAATGCCATCCACGCAACGCTCGCCAAACTTAAGCAACCTACCGATACCCACGTAGCGACCCCCGGCACAAAGCTCCTGTATCTTATCTGCGATCAGCGCGACCTTGGCAGCACCCGACCCCTGCGCAAATATCTGAAGAGCCGGGGCATCGATACCAGCGTGCCGATCTTTGAAGGCGACGCCGCCAGCATCCGTCAAGCCAATGAAGAGCTACTTCAGCAATGCGACGCCGTCATCGTCTTCTACGGCGTCGGTGGCGAAGCGTGGCGGCGCTCGGTCAACAGCGACATTAAGAAGATCCGCTGCGGAGCTGGCTCGTGCTTTCCTGCCTACACCTATCTCGCAGCACCCGAGACCGACACCAAGCGAGACCTCGTTGAACTCGAGGAGGACCGCCTGCTCGACTGCCTGGCCAGCTTCAGCGAGGCGGCCGTCCTTCCCTTCGTGCAAGCCTTCGAGGCAAGACATCCATGAGGACCACCGACCTCCAACTAACAGCTGCTACGGTTCTCGAAAATCCGTTTCCCGGGCTCCGCCCCTTTCGAGAGGGCGAGGAACACCTGTTCTTCGGACGCGAAAGCCAGGTCGACCATCTCGTCGACAAGCTTGCCGCCACTCGCTTCCTCTCGGTTGTCGGAACGTCCGGAACCGGCAAATCATCGCTCGTCAACTGTGGCCTCAAGCCGGCCCTGCACCGCGGCACCATGACCTCGGTTGGGTCAACCTGGTGCATCGTCCAGTTCCGCCCCGGAGGCAGGCCCGTTCGCAGCATGGCCCGGGCCTTCGCCGAGGAGCCCACCTTCTTCTGCGGCTTTGAGCCCGAAGGCCTCTCGCTGCTCGAGATCGTCGATGCCACCCTCAACATGAGCAGCCTTGGTCTCGCCGACCTATTTGAGTTCGCCCGCTTCGCCGCAGGAACGAATCTCCTCGTCGTAGTCGATCAATTTGAAGAACTCTTCCGCTACGGAAAGACAACCCAGAGTTCCCCCGATGGCCTTAGCGGAGAAGCTATCGCCTTCGTAAACCTGCTCCTCGAAGCACACACACAGACCCGCTATCCCATTTACATCGTCCTCACCATGCGTTCCGACTTCCTCGGTGAGTGTTCCCAGCTGGACCGCCTCCCCGAAGTCATGAATCAGGGTCAATACCTGGTCCCACGCCTCACCCGCGACGAGCGTCGTCAGGCCATCGCAGGCCCCATCAGCGTCGCGGCGGCGGACCTTAGCCCAGTCCTGCTCACTCGCCTGGTCAACGATGTCGGCGAAAATCCCGACCAGCTCTCCATCCTCCAGCATGCCGTAAATCGCACGTGGGCCTTCTGGCAGAGCGACGGCCACGGGGAAGGCTGCCTTGGTCTCGGACACTACGATAACGAAAAGGTCGGCACCATGAGCCGCGCTCTGGATGGCCATGCCGAAGAGGCCTACGCCGCGCTTCACACCGCGTCCGAACAAAAGCTGTGCGCCAAGATCTTCAAAGCCATCACCGACAAGGGTACCGATGCACGCGGAATTCGCCGGCCAATGCGCCTCAAGACTCTATGCGCGGTCACCGGATCGACCGCCGACGAGGTGATCCCTATTCTCGATCTCTTCCGCGAGCCCAGTCGCTCCTTTCTCATGCCGCCACTCGCGGAGACCATCGATCTCGAGACCGTCATCGACATATCCCACGAAATCCTCATGCGGGTATGGCTCCGCCTCAAAGCCTGGTCCGACGAGGAGGCGAGCTCCGCCGCAACCTACCGTCGCCTCGCGGAAACCGCTAGCCTGCACGCAGAAAAGAGAGCGCGCCTCTGGAGCGATCCCGACCTTCAGACAGCACTCGACTGGAAAGCTCGCGAAAACCCCAATCTCGCCTGGGCAGGCCTCTATCGGCCCGGGTTCGAAGTCGCGATGTCTTTCCTTGATGCCAGCAAACAAGTTCGCGACCGCGATCTCGCGCAAGTGGAGTTCGACCGCCGCTGGCGCAGGATCACCCCTTTCTTAGCCGGTCTCTTACTCATCATCTTCCTCAGCTTCTCGGCCAGGCTGTCCGACGCTCTCGCTCCCTATGTTCGACCGGCCGTGAAGCAGGTCTTCTCCCACAAAGCCGAGCATCTCTCTGAGGTCATCGTCAATGGCTTTGGCTTTCAATTGGCCGCAGTGATCTGCATCCTCAGCTACGCGGGTCTGTCCCTGGGCGGGCAGCTGATCTACCGTAAGCTCGTCTTTCCGACCATCCTTCGCCAGATCAGCGAGCGACCCTGCGCCTCCGAAACCCCAATCTGCCTGGAAGGATCCGCCACAACTCCGCAATTTGGAACCGCTATCGCGGCCTCGGCCAGCAGCCTCGCCCCTGCTAATCTCAGCAGCATGTTCAACTCTGGGTTCATCGATTGCCTCGTACTCATTTCGCTCTCGATCACGACCTTCATCATAGGCCTGCAATGCGCGATCCAATTCCCCTGGGGCGGTACCGTTTTCATTGCGATTGCTTACCTGAACCCGCCATTCTGGGGCCTTTTCTACCCATCCCTCATGGTTCATTCGCGCCTGCACCGTACTTTGGGAGATCTTGTCTTCAGCATCGCCGTAACCGATCTCCAGGGGAATCCACCTAGCTTCATGAGAATGCTTCTCCGCACCCTGTCGATCATTCTCTCCTGGGCGCTTCTTGGCCTCGGCTTCCTGATGCAACCCTTCACCCCCGGCCGACGCACCCTCCACGATCTCATCGCCGGCACGACGGTCATCCAACGAGAGCGCACCCGCAAAGTTGAGGCATCCACGGAGTTCAGTCAAGCGGCCCACCCGATGCCAACCGCGTGATCGGCTGCAAAATTCTCTATCCTCGCAAATCCTGAACGCACTCGACGCCTTCCCTACCAAAGGAATACACTTCCTGTCGCCCACGCCAGGGCACTACAGGTGCGACATGAAGACCATCCAGAGCCGTTATCATGATCTCCTCCTCCGCAGAAAGCGCGCTGCCATCTGCAAAGTCTGCTTCGCCACCGTCCCCGAACAGCAGGACGATACCGACCACGACCGCCACGTCTGCCAACCCCAGAACCGCCCCCACATCCAGAGCCAGGCCAACGCGACTCCGAACCGCGGCGCGATCCGTATCCCACGCCCCGAGCCCGTCCGCTAAGCATCCGTCCCTCGATCAGGCAGAGCCCACTCCAGCGAAGCGGGCTCTGCTTGCCAAGTGTGCGCAGCCAACACAACATTCCCCTAACGCCTCCCCCCGATCCGCCGATGAACTGATCGAGGCACCGACGTCTCCCGAGCCGCAGGGCTACACCCTCGCGTCCTCCATAGTGCGCGGAGAAACTCGCCTCACAGGAGACCTGCACGATGACGCACCCCGGCCAGGCCCTGAGAGCCGAACTCTCTGCAACCACGTCGATTGAGCCCTTCCTCGGCATCTACGACTGCCTCTCCGCCACCGTGGCCGCAAAGTACTCCCCCAATCTCTTCCTCTCCGGATTCGGCTTCAGCGCAGGCTTCTACGGCCTCCCCGACGTCGGCTATATCGCCTGGTCCGACATGGTCTCCGCCGCCTGGCGCGTCCGGCAGATCCTCCCCGCCCACCGCCTCCTTGTCGACATCGACGACGGCTACGTCGACATCCACACGGCCCGCTACGTCGTTCAGCAACTGGACCGCATGGGCGTCGCCATGGTCATGCTCGAAGACCAGGCCCGTCCCCGCCGCTGCGGTCACGTCGACGGCAAATCTCTACTCCCCCTCGTCGACTACATCGAAAAGCTCAACGCCGTCCTCGACGCTCGCGAACACACCTGCGTCCTCGCCCGTACCGACGCCTCCGGCCCCGAGATCTTCCGCCGCGTCGAGGCCATGTCCAGGACCAGCGCCGACGTCCTCCTCGTAGACGGGATCGACTCCATCGAAACCCTCAGGCAGGTCCGCGCCTGCACCGACAAGCCCCTCCTCTACAACCAGATCGCCGGCGGCAAGAGTCCCCGGATCTCAATCCCGGAGCTCCGCTCCCTCGGCGTCCGCCTCATCCAGTACTCCACACCGCTCCTCTTCGCCGCCCAGCAAGCCATGGTCATCGCACTCGATGACCTCTTCGATCGCGATGGCCTCCTATCCCCACCCACCCAGGAGAGCTTCGTCGGCGTCAAACAATGTCTCGCCCTGCTCGAGACCAACGTCTAGTCTCCTGGGCTGAAAATACGTCCATTCTTCCACGTCCCCCAATGACCTGAAGGCCGTAGTGGGGGATCAGGGCAACGTCGCCATCAACCTTGCCGGCTATGAGATTCCGTTCAACTGGCACTTATAAAAGGGATAGCGGAGGGTATGGCGGAGAGGGAGGGATTCGAACCCCCGGTACCCGTAAAGGTACGTCTGATTTCGAGTCAGGTGCATTCAACCGGGCTCTGCCACCTCTCCGTCTCTCTATCTTACATCGTTGCTACGAGTTGAGAAAGGGCGATGCGCCAGGTGTCGTCCTGCCCTCGCAACCGCGACCAATCCCGTCCGAACCCCGCAAATTATCGACGGACGCGGCCCAGGTCCCCTCCCGGAATACCGTGCCATTCAGGGAATACGATCTTCTGCCCCATCCCTTTCCTGAACCATCCGCTTCGATTCCGGCGCTGGCCGCGTACCGTCAAAGATGGCGATCCATCGGAGCACGAGCCGCGGCGCCATCGAACAGGTTAGGCTCACCCATCGGCGGAGGAAGCGTCATCGTTACCCTGACCGGCCAATACGATTGGACGCTCGTCTCGCTCTCGATCCTGATCGCGGTCTGCGCCTCTTACACTGCCCTCAATCTGGCCTCCCGCACCGCGCACGCAAAGGGCCTCGCGAGGCTGGAGTGGCTTGGCGGCGGAGCGATATCGCTTGGCCTCGGCATCTGGGCCATGCACTACATTGGAATGCTCGCCTATCGGCTGCCCATGCCGGTCACCTACAGCGCACCCGTCGTGACGTTCTCGCTTCTGACCGCAATCGTCGGGTCGGGCATGGGGCTTTACGTCGCCAGTCGTGAACGGCTTGGCATAGATCATCTCCTGGGCGGCGGCGTCGTCATGGGCTCCAGCGTCGCTGCAATGCACTACATCGGAATGCGTGCCATGCACCTCTCGGCTCAGCCCGTCTATAGCATCCGAATGGTAATTCTGTCCGCCGCGGTAGCCGTTATCGGGTCCTCCTGCGCGCTCTATCTTACTTTCCGGCTCCGCGATCCGGAACGCGAAGACAACTGGATCCGGCCCCTCGCCGCCATCGGCATGGGACTCGCCATTGCGAGCATGCACTACACCGGCATGGCGGCGGTCTGTTTCCACGTCGCCCCGTCCATGTCCGCGGCTCCGAACGCCATCAGCGTCTCCTCGTTGGACGTCCTCTTCATCACCTTGATCACGTTTGCCCTCCTGGCGCTCACCTTCATCGGCGTTCTCGCAGACCGCAGATTCTCTCGCCAAAAGCTTGCGCTCGACTCCGAGATGGAGCGCTGGAAGCTGCTCATCAGCACCTCAAGCCGCGGCCTCTTCGATCTCGACATGGTCACGGGTATCGTCTTCTACTCCCCCCGCTGGATGCTGATGCTTGGCTACGATTCGGACAACTTCCCCCGGTTAGCCGGTACCTGGCGAAGCCTGCTTCATCCCGAAGAGCGGGACGTGGTCGTCGCCAGGCAGGCAGCCTATCTGGCCCGCGGCGAGGGGGTCTATGAGTCGACCTTCCGAATGCGCCACCGCGATGGCAGCTACCGTTGGATCTTCTGCCGCTCCCAGGCAGTCTGGAACTCCGAAGGCAAGCCCATCCGTCTCGCCGGCTCGCACTCCGACATTACGGATCGCGTCCGCCGCGATGATTTGCTCAAGGCGTCCGAGAGACGGTATCGCGAGCTCTTCGAGCACAATCCCGCGCCCGGCTTCATCACCGCCGTCGCCGACCTTCGCATCCTCGACGTCAACGAGGCCGCCGTCCAGCACTATGGCTGGTCGCGCGATGAGTTCCTGTGCATGAACGCAGCCGATCTCCGGCTGATCGGAGATTCAGAAGACGTTGAGGAGGAGTTGCGGCAGAGTGCCCTCGCTCGCTCGCGGACCAAACCCAGGCAAAATCGCCGCAATGGCAGACCCAATATCTGGGTCGAACTCTCCAGCCAGGATGTGGATATCGATGGAGCTCCCGGGCATATCGTCATGGCCAACGATGTCACTACCCAGGTTACCGCCGAGGGACATATCCTCGAGGCATTCGACAAGCTCGAAGACCTCGTCTCCGAGAGAACCGAGGCGCTGCAGCGCAGCGAGGCGAAGTGGCGCGGCCTAATGGAGTCTCTGCCGGAGATGGTATGGATGGCTACCCCGCAAGGCCTCGTCACCTATCTCAGCAGGAGCTGGGAGGAGTACACCGGCCTTCCGATGGCGGAGCTACTTGGCGACGGAATCTTCAAGGTCTTTCATCCGGACGACTTGGCTCAGATGTCAGACTTCGGCCGCAATCCGGACAACGCTTCGAAAAACTTCGAATTCGAAGTCCGTATTCGAAGCCATGAGGGAAGCTACCGCTGGTTCATGTCGCGGGGAAGACGACTCTACAGTGTGCCTGGCGGACCGCAGAGCGAATGGCTCGGCGCCAACACCGACATCGACGAGCAGAAGCGACGCAAGGAGGTACTCATCGCCGCCGTCGCCGAGCGCACACTGGAACTCGAGGTGGCACGCAAGCGGGCTGAAGATGCCGTCCTCGCCAAGAGCGAGTTTCTCGCCACCATGAGTCACGAGATCCGCACCCCGATGAACGGAGTCATCGGCATCGCCCAGTTGATGATGGATACCGATCTCACCCCTCTCCAACGGCAATATCTCGACACCATTCGGTCGAGCGGCCACGCCCTCCTTACCCTCATCAACGATATCCTCGACTTCTCGAAGATCGAGGCAGGCAAGATGCAGATCTATCAGGAGGAGTTCGATCTGCGCGAGGTCCTCGGTCAGGCGATGGACGTCATCTCCCCTGGGGCGCGCGCGAAAGGCCTTCTCGTCTCGCTCGAGATCGCTGAAAACGTTCCGCACCGCGTCCGAGCGGACGCCGGACGTCTTCGCCAGATCCTGCTCAATCTCCTCTCGAACGCGGTCAAATTCACCCCGAAGGGCTCAGTCCGGCTTTCCGTCCGACGCCAGTGGCAGGCAGCGCCCGCGACCACCCTGAACTTCAGCGTGCGCGACACGGGCATCGGTCTCACTCCGATTCAGCAGACCAACCTCTTCCAGGCGTTCGTCCAGGCCGACCTGTCCACCGCAAAGAGATTCGGAGGCACCGGTCTTGGCCTCAGCATCGCCAAGCACCTCGTCCAAATGATGGGCGGCATCATCGGTGTGCGTAGCAAAGTCGGAGTGGGAACCATCTTCCGCTTCACCCTTCCTGTCTTGCCGGCCAAGACTCAGACCGCCTCCGCCCCGGCCAGGAATCTAAGGGATATCTTCGCCGGAAGCAACGCCCGCATCCTCGTGGCGGACGATGTGGCGACCAACCAGATGGTACTCGCCGGCATCCTCCGTATGATTGGCCTTCCCTCCGACTGCGTCTGGAACGGGGCAGAGGCCATCGCGGCACTCGACAACGCGTCGTACGATCTCATCCTCATGGACGTCAATATGCCGGAGATGGACGGCCTCGAGGCCACCCGGCGTATTCGTGATCGCGAGGCCACTCTCGTTCGCCGCGGCCATCGTCTGCCCATCATCGCCGTCACCGCAAACGCAATACCCGGCGACCGTCAGAGATTCCTCGATGCAGGCATGGACGACTATGTCTCCAAACCCGTCTCCCGCGAGGCCCTCGTCGCTGTCCTTAAGCGTTGGCTTCCCGATGGCTGGGAGGGCCTCGAAACTTCAGTCGAAGATGAGGAAGATCAGGAAGAAGAACTCGTCCTCGGCGGCACGCATCCCCCGCCGCAGACCCTCGACCTCGATGGCCTTCTCTCTCGGGTCATGGGCGACGAGGACCTGGCTACCAAAGTCCTCGAGGGCTTTGCCTCCGACATCCCAACGCAGATGCAGTCACTTCTCCGCCTCTTCGAGGCCGGCACCCTCAAAGAGGTCTCCGAGCAGGCCCACCGCATCCGGGGCGCCGCTGCCACCATCAGCGGAGAGGCCCTCCGAGCCGTCGCCAATGAGATCGAGGAAGCAGGAAAGGCTGGAGACGACAACGCCGTAGCCGGCCTCATGGTCAAGATCGAGATTCAGTTCACCCGGCTCATGGAAGCCATCGCGGACCACCAGATAACCCGTCAGCCGACTCCGGCCGCCGTCCTTCCGGACGTGCAAGCCGGCGGCGTCCTGGGCTAATCTAGGCTGTGGACGCCGCCCCGGAAATCGCCCGAAGTTCGATCGCAGATCATCCCCCCGCACAGTGGACCCCCGACCTCCTGCGCTCCATCGATCAGATCGCCACCGCGATCGGATTCGACACCACCGGAGTCGCTCCGACCGAAGACCCCAGCGAAAGTCAGGATGCCCACCGCTTTACCGACTGGGTCGAAGCAGGCAGAGCCGGCGAGATGGAGTGGCTGAAGCGCCGCGACGAGTCCGGAACCCTCCTCCGCAGCGCCGTCCAGGTCGCCATCCCCTGGGCACGCTCCGTCATCGTCTGCGCCATCAACTACAACGCCGCCGCGCCCAAATCCATCGACCCCGCCGACCCCGCCACCGGCTGGATCGGCCGCTACGCATGGAGCGGACGACCCGCCGGCGACGACCTCCTCCCCGTCGACTATCACGACGACCTCCTCGCCCGTCTTCGCACCGTCGAAGCCCACCTGCAAACGATCGCCCCCGTCCAGACCCGCTGCTACGTCGACACCGGCCCCCTCATCGAGCGAGCCGCGGCCGCAAAGGCTGGAATCGGCTGGGTCGGCAAGAACACCTGCATCCTGCGCGAGGGTCTCGGCTCCTGGATGCTGTTCGGAGTCATCGTCACCGCGCTTCCCTTCCCCACGAAACTCCCCGCCGAACTCCCCCTGCCCGCACTCGCCGCCGACCGCTGTGGAAGCTGCACCCGTTGCCTCGACGCCTGCCCCACCGACGCCCTCATCGCCCCGCGCCAGATGGACGCCTCCCTCTGCATCGCCTACCTCACCATCGAAAAGAAGGGTTCCATCCCGCTCGAACTCCGCCCCGCCATGGGCCGGCAGGTCTTCGGCTGCGACATCTGCCAGGACGTCTGCCCTTGGAACCGCAAGGCTCCCGTCGCCATCAAAGATGGCCTCGCAACCCGCGCGAACCTGGTCAACCCTTCGCTCGACTGGCTCGCCGGCCTCGACTCCGCTCACTTTCGCCGCCTCTTCAAAGGCTCCCCGCTCGAGCGGACCGGCAGAAAGCGCCTGCACCGCAACGTCGCCATCGCCATGGGAAACAGCGGCCAGACGCACTTCATTCCACAACTCGAAGTGTGGTCCCACGCGCCAGATCCAGTCCTTGCCGAGACCGCCACCTGGGCTCTCGAGCGGCTCCGCACCCTCAACTCCAAAGGCCCACACACAGTCGTCCCCGATCCCCATGGGGAGTGCTAGCATTTGGGAATGGCGGTGTAGCTTGCCCGAATGTAACCGATGCCCATGAATCTGAAGGACGAACCGGCCTCGAAGACGACTTTTGGCTTCTCCCCTACCACGAAGCCGACCCCGGCAGCCGCTCCAGCCCCATCTTCGGGTGCCGCGGACGCCCCCCTGGCCGGCGATCGAACCATCATCCACGCCCAGGGAATAGGGCCGCAGATGATCGCCCTCGCCCGCTACCTCGGCAAGACCGAGGTCCACACCTACGCCTTCAGCGTCGCCGCCAACACCATCCTTTCTCTCTTCCCCTTCATCGTCCTCCTCCTCACCCTCTCCCGCCGTGTCTTCCACTCCGCCGCCATGGAGGCCGTCGTCGGAGAGATGATGGGCAGCTTCCTCCCCGCCGGACAGAAGTTCGTCATGGACAACATGAAGCTCCTCGTCCACCCCCACAAGGGAACCCAGGTCTTCTCCGCCGTCATGCTCCTGGTCACCTCAACCGGCGTCTTTCTCCCCCTCGAAGTCGCCCTTAACGACGTCTGGGGAGTTACGAAGAACCGCAACTACCTGCACAATCAACTCGTCTCTCTCGGCCTCGCCGCCGCCGTCGGAGCCTTGGCCATCATGTCCATCGCCCTCACCGCCGGCCAGCGCACCATCATGACCTGGGTCTTCTTCGGCCACACCGACAACCGCTTCTTCTCGCTGGTCGCCTTCATCGTCCTCAAGTTCTTCGCCATCATCGCCGGAATCCTGCTCTTCTTCCTCATCTACTGGATCCTTCCCAACCGGCGAATCCCCGCCCGCGCCGTCCTCCCCACGGCCATCGCCATCGGCCTCATCTGGGAGCTGGCCAAGTATCTCTACATCCTCGCCCTCCCCTGGCTCGACTTCCGCGCCGTCTACGGCCCTTTTTATGTCTCCGTCTCGCTGATGATGTGGGCGTTCGTCTCCGGCCTCATCCTCCTCGCCGGAGCCCACTTCTCCGCCACCCGCTACATCTCCTCCACCGGAGTCGTCACCGACCCCCTCGAACCTGAAAAAGTGGAGGCCTGACCGGGTGCCCGAGACCCTCACCGCCGCCCCCACCCTCCGCTCCCGCGCCGCCGCCTGGCTCGAGTACCGGCCCCGCCGCGGCCTCGCCCGTTTTGCCTTCTGGCTCCTCGCCTGGTTCCTCCTCCTCTGGGTCGTCCGCTGGATTCCGGGCATCGTCGGTGGTCTCGCCGCCGGACTCCAGATCCTCGCCGGAATCGTCCTCCTGATGATCTCGATCCCCCTGGCGTGGACCTTCGCCCGCACCCGCATGCTCTGGAGCCTGCGCAACAAGCTCGTCCTTACCTACGTCCTCATCGGCCTCGCCCCCGTCGTCCTCCTCGGAACCTTCGTGCTGGTCGCTGCCTACGTCGCCGCCGGACAGTTCGCCATCCACCTCGTCGACACCCGCGTCCAATCCCAGCTCACCCAGATGAGCAACGACAACTTCGCCCGTCTCAACCACCTCACCCACGCCGTCGACGGCATCCCCCTCCGCGAAACCATGGTCTCTCCCATGCCCTGCGAAGACCACATCGCCGACATGCCGCGCGCCAGGGTCCATCGCGCCGTGACCTGCTTCCTCAACGGAACCTCCGTCCTCCAGTCCGGACTCCAACCCAACGCCTCCACCCGCCGCACCCCTCTCGGCCTCGCCCCCTGGGCCACCGAGCTCCACGGCGGAGCCTTCCAGGGAATCGTCGCCGACAACGGCGAACTCTACCTCGTCGCCCTCCACCAGCAACGCCTCAACGACGGCCGCATGTTCTCCGTCGTCAGCAGCCTCCCCATGGAGCGCGCCCTGGTCGACGACCTCGCCCAGGGCCTCGGCGTTGTCAGCCTCCTCCCCCCCACCCTCGATCAGACCCCCGACACCAACAACGCCTCACCCGAACGAAAGACCCGCCGCCAGCGCTTCCTCTCCGAGATCCGCGGAGGCCGCGAGCCCCAGAGCATCAACGTCGCCGACATCGGCGTCCACTTCCCCTCCACCCTATCCCTCACCGACTGGTCCCAGGGCCAGCGCGAATCCCTCGCCGTCGTCGTCGATTCCCGCCCCTCCCTCCTCTACCAGCAGCTCTTCGCCGCCTCCCTCAGCGGCGAGATCATGACCGTTATCCGCGTCTCGATCACGCTTCTGCTCCTGATCTTCCTCGCCCTCGAGCTCGCCGCCTTCATCATGGCCGTCGGCCTCACCCGCACCATGACCGAGTCCATCGCCGACCTCTACGACGCAACCCAGCGCGTCGACCGCGGCGATCTCGAGCACCGCATCACCATCACCCGCACCGACCAGCTCGCCGAACTCAGCCGCTCCTTCAACGTCATGACCTCCTCTCTCCAGCGCCTCCTCGTCGAGCAAAAAGAGAAGGAGCGCCTCCAGAACGAGCTCTCCATCGCCCAGGAGGTCCAGGCCAACCTCTTCCCGCACGTCGCCATCGACCTCCCCACCCTCGAGCTCCACGGCGTCTGCCGCCCCGCCCGCTCCGTCTCCGGCGACTACTACGACTTCCTCGTCTTCCAGGAAGAGACCCCCTCCCCCACCGGTGGCCGTTCCACCCGCCGCGAAGCCGGCGTCGGAATCGCCATCGGAGACATCAGCGGCAAGGGAATATCCGCCGCCCTCCTCATGGCCACGCTCCACTCCGCCGTCCGCGCCTACCAGTTCGCCAGCGAGCAGCTCCTCTACTCTTCGTCTGTCCTCGAAGGCCTCACCGCCAGCAAACAAGGCCTCGCCGACGCCGGAGGGTGGTTCCAATCCCCCGGACGCATCATGTCCCTCCTTAACCGCCACCTCTTCCGCAGCACCCAGCCGGAAAAGTACGCGACCCTCTTCCTCGCCCACTATGACGCCGCATCCTCCGTCCTCACCTACTCGAACGCCGGCCAGCTCCCACCCTTCGTCCTCGGCAGAGACGGAACCGTCCGCCGCCTCGAAGAAGGAGGAACCGTCGTCGGCCTCATGGACGGAATGCACTACGACGAAGGCCGCCACACCATGCAGTCCGGAGACATCCTCGTCGCCTACTCCGACGGCGTCACCGAGCCCGAAAACGACTTCGGAGACTTCGGCGAAGCCCGCCTCCTCGAGGTCGTAGCCCGCTACCGCACCCAGCCCCTCCACGTCATCTCCGCCCAGGTCATGCTGGCCCTCGACGCCTGGATCGGAGCCGAAGAGCAACCCGACGACATCACCCTCGTCCTCGCCCGCCAGGCATAGTCAACTCGCCCGCCGCCATAAAAGTGGATCGGACCGCCACAGCACGCTTCAGAAAAGCCAGGAAAAGCAACGGAGCCAGTAAGAATCACCGACTCCGTTGTCCGAGGAGGCCTGCTATGAAGCGCATCCCGCTGCGGGCAGGTACGCTCTTGCTCAACCGAAACCCATCCAAAAAACGAAAGTTGCGCACCGTCCTATTTCTTCCGCGCATCGCGGAACTTCCCCGTCATTCCCCGCGTAACCTCCTCATCCGGAAAGTCATCGACGCCGCCCGAAAGGCCGTGCAGCATGCGACTCCCGCTCCTCATCCTCCACATCCTCGGCGGAACGCTCAGCATCCTGGCCGGAACCGTCGCCATGACCGCCCGCAAAGGCGCTCGCCTGCACCGCCTTTCGGGCAATGTCTTCACCCTGGCCATGTTGACCCTCGCGACCAGCGGCTTCTTCCTCGCCCTCCTCAAGTCGCAGACCAGCAACATCATCGCCGCGATTCTCACCTTCTATCTCATCTCGAGCGCGTGGCTGGCCGGACGCCGCAGAGAAGGCACTGGTCCGCTCGATTGTGCCGGCCTCTGCCTCTGCCTCGCTTCCGCAGCAGCCGTGTTCACCCTCGGCTTCCGCGCAATCCACTCCCCCACCGGTACAGACAACGGGGCCCCGGCAGCCATGAGTTTCATCTTTGGCACGATCCTTCTCCTCGCCGCCGCCGGAGACATCCGCGTGCTCGCCCACGGTGGAACCTCCGGCCGGCCACGAATCGTTCGGCATCTGTGGCGCATGTGCGTCGGACTCTTCATCGCCACCGGCTCCTTCTTCCTCGGCCAGCCGCAGGTCTTCCCCGTCGCCCTCCGCGGCTCCATCTATCTCATCGTTCCAGCCGTGCTCCCGCTTCCGCTGCTGATCTTCTGGCTCATCCGGGTTCGCTTCAAAGGCGCCTACATCCTCCAGGCCCGAACCCAGCGCACCCCCTCCGTTCCCCCCAAGGAGCCAGCTCAAGTCTGACCGAAACCACCTCGAACGTCACGTCGCTTAACTTCAGATTGCCGTTTTCTATGAAGTTGGGTGCCCCACCTTCGGCGCAACGTTTCACCGCGCCTAAGGTGGGCCGGAGCGCCCCGGCACCCAGCCACAGGCTCGATGCTCTTCTATAGGTCGAGCCCTAAACCATAGATCGTGACGTCTCCGGGTCGTGTGCCGGGCGGCAAAGCAGATTCTACCCGGCGACCCGAACCACTTGCGCCCTTGCCCCCCACCCCTCCCCCCGCTAGACTCGCAACAGTGCGCAATCCCCTCCAGATCATCCCCTTCCGCCTCCTCCCCGCCGCCCTGGCCCTCATCCCCCTCGCCGGATGCCGCCACCCCGGCTTCCCGGACACCCCCGCCGGCTACCGCGAATACGCCTTCGTCACCAACGCCTCCGCCAACACCGTCTCGGTCCTCGATCTCGTCCACCTCCGCTCCGACCGCACCCTCCAGGTCGGCGCCCTTCCCACCGCCCTCGCCGCCAACCCCGTCCGCAACGAGATCTACGTCGTCAACACCGACTCCGCCACCGTCTCCATCCTCGACGCCGACGCCATCCGCGTCGCCTTCACCGTCTCGGTCCACCGCCAGCCCGTCGCCATCGCCGTCGACCCCACCGGCCACATCGCCTACGTCGCCAACGCCGCCTCCAACTCCATCAGCGTTCTAGACCTCGACCAGCGCCGCGAGATCGCCGAGATCGCCACCCCGCCCCAGCCCTCCGCCCTAGCCCTCTCCCCGGACTCCCGCGCCCTCGTCGTCACCCACACCGCCCCAGGCCTCACCTCCGTCTTCTCGACCACCCTCGTAGCCCCTCCCGGTTCGACCCCCAACCTCCTCGCCCCACCCCTCGCCCTCCGCGCCACCTTCCCCCGCTGCCCCGGAGCCACCTCCCCCGTCATCCTCCCCGACTCCTCCAGGGCCTACATCGCCTGCTCCGCCGGACATCAGGTCATGGCCCTCAACCTCGCCGCCGCCCCCACCTCCTGGGCCGCCCAGCACGACCCCAGCCTCACCGCCGACCGCATGCTCACCCTCCTCGAGGTCGGCCTCTCCCCCATCCACCTCGCCCTCAAGCCCGACGGCGGAGAGATCTTCGCCTCCAACCTCCAGTCCGACAGCATCTCCGAGATCTCCACCCCCGCCAACGAGGTCGGAGGAACCTCCATGATCGGAACCCACCCCACCCAGGGAGTCATCAGCGACGACAACACCCTCTGGGTCGCCAACGCCGGAGACGATTCCGTCTCCCTCTACAGCATCGACGACGGAAAACTCATCCCCACCAGCCTCCACACCGGCTCCCGCCCCGAGGCCCTCACCTTCTCCGCCGACCAGCACCTCCTGCTCGCCGTCGACACCCGTTCCGGAGACGTCTCCGTCATCCGCACCCAGAGCAAGCTGGGTCCCAACCTCTTCACGATCCTCCCCGCTGGAAGCGGAGCCACCGCCATCGTCACCAAGGTCATCACCCACCACCCCAAACCCTGACCCAACGGCCTTGGAGAGGATGGCTGTCAGTATGAAGTTGGGTGCCCCACCTTCGGCGCAACGTTCTACCGCGCCTAAGGTGGGTCGGAGCGCCATCACACTCAGCGCGCAATCCATACCAACACGCAATCCGCTTCAGCTTCTATCCCCGGAGCCTCCGCCACGCCCGCCGTCCCCGTGTTCCTGCGCGAATGCTCAAACCAGCCAGGCCGCTTCCCAGCAGCATCCAGCTGGACGGCTCCGGAACCGGATCGAGGCTTCCCGTACTGATGAAATAGGCCAGACTCGTATTTCCCCCCACGACAAATGCTCCATCACGGAACAAGCTTGGATTGTTGGGCTCAATACACGGGTAAGGGTTCGTATCGCTACACAGCAGACCGCCGGTATAGCCGACCAGAAGAGTGGCCGGGGAGGGAATGACCAGCAAAAACTGGTCGCCGACCGCATCGGGAAACTCCCATTCCGTCACATTGTCGACGGTGCCTTGCAGCGTAATTGGACCCGTGAACTCGTGAAAGACCCCGCCCTGGGAGGCCATCACATCCTCGGAGATGACGACGCCGCTGGTGGTGTCGATGACGACGGTCCCGCTCGCGGTTCCGCCTCCGCGCATCGTCACGTTGTCCAACACGAAGGTTGAAAAGGTATCCGCGTGGGCAGACTGACACGCCGCGCAGGAGAGCAGGGTAAGACAGGCAATTGCTAAAGTGCGTTTCATTGATCTTCTCTCCATGTGATCTGTGCAAGCAGGCCTATCCCCAATTCTCGGCACACACCCATCGGATGGAAAAGAAGATGAAGAGTGGAAAGCAATCGATCGGCCAAAGAACTTTGGCATATTGATTCACAAATCCTGCTTCCTGCGATGGATCCCCCTCCATCCCCGCAAGAATCTGCACATGTCATGAATCAAAGTCGCCTTCGCCCCCCACCCTTCTGCGGCAAGCCCATTCAACTCCCCTGCTGCTCCCCCGGAGGCAAGGGCTTCGCCGTATGAAGCCACTGCCACGCCACCCAGGCCAGATACCCACCCTGCACCACCCACACCCCGACATATACGAACACCAGAAACTTCTGCTCCATGGTCGCGAACGGAATCGTCATAGTCCTCTGTGCCCTTGCCTTTCTGTCGTCATTCCCTTGGTTGCCATTCCCCTGGTTGTCATACCTGAAGGGAATCTGCGTTTTCACCTGCCCTTGCATCCCCGCAAAGCCCTAGGCCCGCCCACCCTCCAGCACATCCAGCGCCGCCTGCTCCCGGTTCATCTGCCGCCGTCGTTCCAGCTTGTACCGCACCACACACACAAACGCCGCCCACAGACACCACCCCAGTGAGCACCAGATAAACGCTGGATAAAACGCCGGATCCAGATCCCCATCCCCACCAAAAACCGGAGCCGGATGCTGCGTCCTCCACCACCGGATCGACATGAACACAATCGGAACATCCACCGCCGCGAAGATCGAAAGAATCGCCGCCAGCGTCTGCGTCTGACCAGTGGAAGAGAGCTTCCGCAACAACAGGTAGCTCACATAAAGCAGCCAAAGCAGGAAAAAGCTCGTCAGCCGCGCATCCCACGTCCACCATATCCCCCACACCGGCCGCGCCCAGAGCATCCCGCTCACCAGTCCGATCGAGCAAAAGACCACCGTCAGCTCCGCCGAAACCAGCGCCAGCGCATCCGCCGCCATGGCCCGCCCCGGATTCTTCTGCCGGTAGTAGAGATACACCCCCGAAGCCACGAAATTGATGTAAGGAAAGATCTCCGCGATGATGTTCGACGGCACATGGTAGTAGAAGATCCGTTGGATATCCCCCATCGTCGCCTCGGTCGGCGCGCTGATCAGCGCCAGCCACGTCGCATACGCCAATACCCCCAGCGTCACCAAGAAGCTCACAATCGCAAGCGGCGGAATCCGGTGAGACGAAGCCATCGCGGCCCCGGAGGCCTCACGGTGCTGCGCTGCGTTTGCGGTGGTCGACATGCGTCACTCTCCCAGCCATTGGTTCATTGGCGATTGACATTCAGTGTACCGAATCGAGGCCCATCGATCACTTCAGCAACCCCCTTTTCCCTCGGGCCCGCACTCCGGCATACTTGATCAAGCTCCCAAGGGAGCCGCAGGCGGCAGTACCCGAAAGCACAAGGAGAAGGTTGCAGTCACCATCCCGCGGCACCGGCCAAAAACAGGCGTTCGGGTCCCAGTTCGCGGGAGCAGCTATCCTACGAACGAGGAAACACCATCCATGCTCAACCGCCGCACGCTCCTGCTCTCCGTTCCCGCCGCCGCCCTCGCCCTCCGCGCCCCATCGCTCTTCGCGGCCCCGCCCGTGAGCCGCGTCTTCGTCGGCACCACCGGCAAGGTCAGCAAGGGCATCTACACGGCCTCCTGGAACCCGTCCACCGGCGAGCTCGGCCCCCTCGCCCTCGCCGCCGAGGTCCCCAGCCCAACCTTCCTCGCCCTCAATGGCCCGCACCTCTACGCCTGCAGCGAGACCGACGGCGACTCCGCCAAAGCCACCGCCTACACCATCACCCCCTCCGGCCTCGAAAAGCTCAACGAGCAGCCCTCCCTCGGAGCGGGAACCACCTTCATCTCTGCAAGAGGCAACGGAGTCTTCGTCGCCAACTACAGCGGAGGTTCCGTCACCTCCTACCACGTCGAACCCGACGGATCCCTGTCGAAGCCCATATCGCACTTCCAGTACGAAGGCTCAGGCCCAGACAAGCAGCGCCAGGATCACTCCCATGCTCACTCCGCCCTCGCCTCGCCCGATGGCCGTTTCCTCCTGGTCAACGACCTCGGCCTCGACCGCATCGTCGTCTACCGCATCGACCCGAAGACCGCGACCCTCACGCCCAACGATCCGCCCTTCTTCGCCACACGCCCAGCCGTCGGACCACGTCATCTCGCCTGGCATCCCAACGGCAAGTGGCTCTACAGCGTCAACGAGCTCGACTCCACCGTCGACCAGCTCACCTGGAACAGCTCCACCGGAACCCTCACGCAAGGCCCCTTCGTATCCACCCTCGAATCCGGCTTCGCACCACATACCGCCTTCGCCGGAGAGATCGTCATCTCCTCCGACGGCCGCTTCCTCTACGTCGGAAACCGCGTCGCCAGCGACACCATCGCCGTCCTCTCCCTCGACCCCAGAACCGGCGCACCACACCTCGAGCAAGTCATCTCCAACGGTGGCAAGAACACCCGCTTCTGCACCCTCGATCCCACCGGCCGCTGGCTCCTCCTCTGCAACCAGGCCTCCAACGCCCTCGTCGTCCTTCCCCGCGATCCGCAAACCGGCAAACTCTCCGCTCCCATCCACACCTATCCCGTCGACAAGCCCCAATGCCTGGTCTTCACGACTTGAAAAATCGCTTAGGTCAAGCGTCCTACGAGAGGCTCTGTGAGCATTGACAGCGCTTCCCCGCTGTCAGATAGTGACCTAGAACCACCACAATCCACGCAAAGATGGGCTTCGATGCGCCGAAGCCCAAGTCGTACTTGAATCCATCAGGAAACCGTACGTCGAACCTCACCAGAGAGCACCGGAGGAAGATGCCGACCACCGTCAACCGTCAGGACACCCGCTTCCCCATCGCCAGTCGCGGGCACAACCTCCGCTTCCCCTCCGCCTCCGCCGACACGGCCGGACGCGTCGAGTACTGCGAGAACGTCGAAGACGCCGCAACCGCGCTCCAGAAGGTCATCGACGCCGGACTCCGCCCCACCGTCCGCTCCTCCGGACACTGCTACGAAGACTTCATCGTCAACAATCCCAACGGGGCCATCCTCGACGTCAGCATGTTGAACCACGTCACCTCCGGACCCAACGGCTCTGGCCCCTTCCACGTCCAGCCCGGTTCCATGCTAGGCAACATCTACCAGGAGTTCTACAAGCGCGCCAACGTCGTGCTTCCCGGCGGAACCTGCTTCACCGTCTGCGCCGGAGGCCACGTGAGCGGTGGCGGCTACGGAGTCCTCGCCCGCCTGCGCGGCATCACCGTCGACTGGCTCTCCTCCGTCGACATCCTCACGGTAGACGCCAACGGCAAGGTCGTCCCACGCCGCGTAGACAAGACCCACGACCCCGAACTCTTCCGCGCCCTTCGCGGTGGCCAGGGCTCCAACTTCGGCATGATCACCGGCTTCACCTTCAACGAGCTACCCCCCGCTCCCATCGAAGTCATGCAGGCCGGTATCTCCTTTGACTGGGCGACCATGACGCCCGACAAGTTCGTCAACATTCTCATCACCTTCGGCAAGTACTTCGAGGAGCACGATCAGACCAAGGAGACCTGGGGAATCTTCGCCGCGATGGGCCTCAACAACATCTCCTCCGGCCGCTTCGGCATCGGAATCGAGTTCACCAATCCCGACGGCACCGTCAAGGATGTCTCCGTCCTCAACGACTTCATGGACCACTTCCAGAAGTGCAAGCCCATCGCCGAAGCCCCACCCGACTACGGCCTGCAAAGCGGACCCGGCAGGCGCGGCGGAAACTTCCAGCGCCCCACCCCCGGCGACTCCGTCTGCTACGGCGAACACGTGATGACCAGGTCAAGCTGGATCGAGTCCGCCACGGGTGGGGGTGGCGGCGGTATCGGCGGTGGCTCTCGAGCCAAGTACAAGTCCGCTTACATGAAGAAGACCTTCACCGAGGCCGAGGCCCTCGCTCTCTACAAGCTCCTCACCGACGACCGTTCCCGAGGCCTCATCGTCGCCGTCGACTCCTACGGCGGTGCCACCAACAACCCGGCCCGCATCCACGATACCGCCATCCCCCAGCGCGCCTCCGTGCTGAAGCTGCAATACCAGAGCTACTGGCAGGATGAAAAGGACGACGAGTTCCGCCTCAAGGGAATCCGCGACACCTACACCGCCGCCTACTCCACCCCCGTCGCCAGTCAGGCGCACCTCGGCACCCCCTTCTGGAACGACCACTACGAAGGCTGCTACATGAACTATCCCGACGTCGACATGGCGGCCCACGACTTCTGGCCGCAGCTCTTCTACGGAACCGGCGATCTCTATCCGCTGCTCCAGCGCGTGAAGAAGACCTATGATCCGCACAACATCTTCCATCACACCATGTCCATCCGCGCATGAAGCGCCCGAGAACCAGTCATCGGAGGTCCACATGAAGCCCGGCCAATCCAACTCGAGTCGCGCATGGACGCGCAGATCCTTCGTGCAGACCGTCACCTCGCTCTCCGCCCTCGGAGGCTTCGCGTCCCTGCCCCCCGTGGCCGCGGCCTCTTCGATCCTTGGATCTGACTCAGGAGCGAGCTCCAAGCCCTCTCCCCGCTTCGCCTACGTTGCCGCCGCCCAGTCGATCCACGTCTTCCGCATCGCACCGAACGGCTCCTGGCAGCGGACACAAATCGTCTCCACTCCATCGCCTTCCGCCCTTTTGCTGTCTCCGAATCAGAGCCACCTCTACGTCACCAACGCCGTCGATTCCTTTGAAGACCGCCCAACCGGCTCCGTGCACGCATTTACGGTGGACACGAGCACCGGACTCCTGACGCACCTGAACCGGCAGGGCCTCGCCCTCGCCGCCACTCGGCCGAGCCATCTCGCCATCTCACCCGATGGCCGTAGGCTCGCAGTCACCTCCGCAGGAGCCACCTCCTGCAACCTCCTGCCCATCCAGCCAGACGGCTCCGTCGGGCGCGTCACAGCCTCTCTGAAGCAGATCGGAAGCAGCCTCCACCCCGACCACGCGCGCCCCCAGGCCGTCCACTTCTACACCGACGCCAGCATACTCGCCGTCGACGCAACCACCGATCGCATCTCGTCCTTCGCGGTCGTTGACGGCGAAGCACTCGCCCTCAACGCCCATCACCCCACCACCCCCGGCAGCAGTCCATCCCACATCACCGCCCAACCGGGCAGCAGCCTCCTCTTCGTCGCGGGCGGCCTCGATCCCACCATCACCAGCCTTCGCCTTCAGCCCAACGAGCCCACACTCCTCCTGGACCTCTACCGCCTCTCTCTTCCCGCCCGCGCAAGCGCCATCTCAGCGCTCGCAATCCATCCGTCACAATCTCTCCTCTTCGCGTGCGATGCCACCAGCATCTGGACCGCACGCGTCAACGACTCCGGAGTATTGACGGTCGCCAATGAGCTCCAACATGGATTGAAGCGGCCCGCATCGCTGGTGGTCTCTCAGGATGGGCGCTATCTCATCGCCACCGACCGCAGTCGAGGCGCCCTGCTCCAGTTCAGAATCGATCCACAACAAGCGAGCCTCGCCCCACCCATCGAACTCGCCCACATGGAGAGCCCAGTCGCCATCACCCTCAAACACATCTAGACCAGATTGCCCGATGCTGTGAAGTTCGGTTCCCCACCTTCGCGACACGTCTCATCGTCGCTAAGGTGGGCGGAGCGCCACGGCACCCTACACCATGACCCAATCCGCTCGAGATCACCATCCCCGACCAGGACAACAGGAGCCCCCTCTGCGACCGAGCCCCCGCCTTGCATCCACCCTCCTCTGCGCCGCGGCCTGTGTCACGTCCGCCCAAGCCCACGGCCAACCAACAAGCCCCCAACCAACCGCCGCCTGCGCCAACCTCCCCCACTCCGATCATCCCGGCACCGTCCTCTCAAACGGCGCCCTCGAAGCCGTACTCTTCCTCCCCGACACCGCCAGCGGATACTACCGCGGTTCGCGCTTCGACTGGGCCGGCGTCATCCCCTGCGTCTCTTACAAGGGCCACACCTTCTTCGGCGAGTGGTTCCCCCACTACGACCCTCTCCTCAACGATGCGATCACCGGCCCCGTCGAAGAGTTTCGCGCGCCCGCCTCCGAACTCGGCTTCAACGACCCCGCCAACCAGGGCCTCTTCCTCAAGATCGGCGTCGGAGTCCTCCGCAAGATCGACGACAAAGGAGACACCCCCTACAAGTTCGGAGCGGCCTACCCCATCGTCGACGGCGGTCAGCGAACCATCCACACCAGCAAACGATCCATCACCTTCACCCAGATCCTCCACACCACCTTCGGCTACGCCTACCGCTACAAAAAGACCATCGTCCTCGACAAGCACGGAGCCGTCCTCTCCCTCCAGCACAAACTCAAGAACCTCGGCACCAAACCCATCGAAACCGACGTCTACGACCACGACTTCTTCATCCTCGACCAGAGGCCCACCGGCCCCGGCATGATCGTCCACCTCGGCTTCCCTCCCACCCCGGACAAGCCCTTCCCCACCACCGCCACCATCACCGGCAACGACATCGTCTTCAACGAAACCCCCGGCCCCCGCAACTCCCCCCAGGGTTATCTGACCGGCTACACCGGCCACCCCGGCGAGTACAGCATCACCGTCGAGGACAAAACCACCCACATCGCCGTCGAACAAACCTCCACGTCCCCCCTCTCAAAGTTCTACTTCTGGTCCACCCCCAAAACGATCTGCCCCGAAGCCTACATCCACATCAACGTCCCCCCCGGCAAAACCCAGTCCTGGACCATCCAATATCGCTTCAAAGCCGGTTAGGCCTCGGGGCTTGTTGAAATATCCGGTCGTACCTAAAGACACGGGTTCAGCCGTACCGTAAGGCTTCCTTTGCAATGCGGCTTTAGATCGGATTGCCTGTGGGTATAAAGTCGGGTGCCCCACCTTCGCGACACGTCTCATCGTCACTAAGGTGGGCCGGAGCGCCACGGTACCCGACCCAGAACCCTACACCTTCAGCGAAGCTGCTTTAGCCGCTGAGGTAAGTTTCCGTCGCGTGCCGGACTCTTTTCAACAAGCTCCCCAGCGTCTTCAATACCTCGAGCCGAGCCTATCCCGACAAAAGGCAATGGCCCGGCCTCCGCAAGGAGGCCGGGCCATTGTCGCTATGTCCGCCTAGAAGTGGTACTTGACCGAGAGCTGCATGTTCCTCGGACCAGACCGAATGGGAGTCGAGCCAGCCGAGTAGTTCTGCCCGCCGATATTCCCGAAGGCAGTAGAACTCACATTGGCGGGAGGATTGCCCAGATACGCGCTGTTGAAGACGTTGTCAGCGTCGGCCCGGAAGTTTAGCTGCTGCTCGTGCCAGACGGTGAAATCCTTGGTGATGGATGCACCGTATGTCTGGAACGAGGGAGCCCGTTCCGAAGACGGACGAGCCGTGCCGAACGTGCCCGCCGCTGGCTGTCCATAGGCGCAGACGCCGTTATCAACGCCGGCCCCCGTGCAGGGAGTCGCTGAGGGATCCGTTCCGAACCAGTTGGTAATGCTGCGGTTGACGATCTTGAGCGCACGGTAGTGGTTCGCACGCTGAGAATTGCCGTTGACACTGGAGTTATTGGCAGCGCTCACGTTGACCGGGAACCCGGAGTAAGCAATCCCTGTCATACCAACCTTCCAACCACCGATCACTTCATTCAGCACCATCGGCATGTTCGATCCGAACGTACGTCCACGTCCAAGCGGGAGGTCGTAAACGAGATCCCCATTCGCCGCATGACGCACATCCTGACCCGCAGGACCATACTCCGAATGCAGGTCATAGACGTTCTCAGCATAGGCGCTGGCTGCCGTTACGCTGGGCACGCCGTAGAAGCCGGTGCTGTTCGTCATCGCATGGCTCCAGGTGTAATTCACGGTGTACTGCAAGCCATGCCAAGCACGCTGCCGGAAAGTAGCCTGCATCGCGTTGTAGTTCATGATCGCATTCGAGTCGGTGTAGCGAATGGTGCCGTTATAACCCACACCGGGCGTCGTGTAGAAAGGTGCCGGTGCTTGAGTCAAACAAGCGGCTGGTGGATTCGGAACATTGACCGGCACGATCGCGCCATTGATAACGCATGTATTGTGCAACTGGTTGCGAGCGTTCGCCGTAACGAGATGATCGCCGGACTCACCCAGATAACCGATCTGGAAGGAGGCCGTCCTGCTCAACTGATACTCCGTCGTCAGGCTATACTCCCCAATGAATGCAGGCTTGATGTGCTTGTTCCACACGTTGTACACCGCACCAGACGCCGCAGCGGCCGATGCAGGATTGCTGAAGCCGTTCTGGACCGCAAAGAAGTTACCCGGAGCCGTCTTGGTCGCGGCGTTGCCGCTCGCTTCATAGGTCGACTGAAATGGCAGATTCGTCGTCATGCGAAGATTTGCACCGGTACCTTCCATGAAGTTCTGAATCCCATATCCCCCGCGAACCACGAAGCGAGGAGTTGCAGCGTAGGAGAACCCGACACGCGGCATCACGCTGCCATAGAAGGGATCCACCAGTCCGCGGCTATAGCCCGCCGCCCGCGCCGCATCCGTACCATCCAGCAGGATCACCGAAGGATTGGCCGGATCAATCGTCGACATATGGTTGTGAACTTCATAGATCGGTTGGTCATACTCGTACCGAACGCCGAAGTTGAGCGTCAGGTTTGCGGTCGCCTTCCAGTCGTCCTGCACGAAGTAAGCGTCCCGCCAGGACCGCATGCCGGCCGGGCCCGAGACGCCGCCCTTGCTGACGAAAGACGCACGATTCAAGAGAAAGTCCGCCGCGGCATATCCTGTACTGGTGTAGCCGTTGGGGTCGCCCAACTGCGTAGCCGTACCCGCTCCCTGGTAGTAAAAACCGCCGACGGAACCATCGTTGCCAGGATAGAAGTTGTTCTGCTGTTGCCGCTGGAACTGTACGCCGACCTTGATCGTATGCCTCCCCTTCAGAAGGGTCAGATCGTCACCGTAAAGGAAGGTATTATCCGTAAAGTTGGTCCCGGTGTTGGAGTTACCGAGATTGGTGTATTCGGTACCGTTGGTCGCTGTAATCCCGGATGGGCTGGCCGGATTGCCAAACGCCAGAGCCGAGAAGCCCGCGAACGCCTGTGCCGTCGACGCAGCAGAGCCAATCCCTAGAAGGTTATTTCCGTTCAGTCCGAATGCACCCGAAGCATCCAACAGAGAAGCACCCAGATTCTGAATGCGTGTGTAACCCGCACGGAACTCATTCACGGTGGAAGAGTTGAACGTGTGAACTTCGTTGATGGCGGTGGCGCGCACCGGATTGATGGGAGCGCTGTTGAACGTTGTAGGAAGCGGGCTAGTGGTCGTGCTCCCGTTGTTGCTCTGTGTAAAGCGGACCATCACGCTGTCCTTGCTCGTCGCCTTCCAATCCACCTTGATATCGTACTGGTCGCCATAGTTCCGATGCTTCGATGGGCCCTGATAGTTATTCTGAGCAGGAGAATTGGTCGCGGACGGCGATCGGTTGGCGTGGGGATACAACTCGGGATGCTGCAGCAGGTAAAGAGCCGCAGGATTCGAAATCGAAATCTTGTTGTTCGCATACGCAGGGAACGCGGGATTGGTCGCGTCATACAGCTGAATGAGACGAGACGACTTGTCACAAACACCGCCCGCGGTCGATGGCGTAGGAGTCGAGCACATGAATGCCGGATTCAGCAGTGCGGAAAAGTCTCCCGAACGCTCTGCATCGGTAAGCACCGTCGCCGTGGTGATACCGCCATCGTGGTACCGACCACCCTGGTAGTCGGCGAAGAAGAACAGTTTATCCTTGAAGATCGGTCCGCCGAACGTCCCACCGAAGATGTTCCGTGTGAACGAGGTCTTGGGAACAATGGGCGACTGGTGCTGGTTGTACCATGTGTTGGCGCTCAGATTATAGTTCGACAAAAAGTAAAACATGCTTCCGTGAAACTGGTTGGTGCCGCTCTTCATCTGGTAAAGAATATCGCCGCCGTTGACGTTGCCGTATTCCGCCGTCGCATTCGCCGAGACCACCTGGACCTGCCCGATCGCATCAACGCTCGGGTTATAGCCCGGCGTATCGTTCAGAGTCTCGTTGATATTCATACCGTCGAGAATGTACTGATTCGCCTGTTGCCGATTGCCGTTCACCGAGACTGTATTACCACCCTGCGTAATTGCCGCCTGCCCGACAAACCCGTTCGGATTTGTACTGATGGCGCCCGGCAGGAACATCGTGAGCGCAACGATATCGCGACCCACCAACGGAATGTTGTCGATCGCACGCGCGTCGAGCGTCGTCGCCAAAGTCGAATTCTCAGTGTTCAGCAAAGGCACCAGCGTGGACTCAACCGCGACATTCTGCTGCGCGCCTTCAAGCGTCAACTTGGCGTCGAACTTCGCATTCTGGTTCGTCTCGAGAACGAATGGCCCAAGCGTAGCGGACGCAAAACCCGGAGCCACAACCGTGACCTTGTAGTTGCCGATCTGCAGGAAGCGGATGTTGTACACGCCATCATTGTTCGTTGTTGTGGGTGTCGTCACTCCCGTGTCAACGTTCGTGGCGGTCACCTTCGCACCCACCACAATGGCGCCGGATGGGTCAGTGACCGTACCATTCACCGACCCCGTAATGGTTTGTGCAAATCCAGTGACGCAACAGAGCGCGATCATCATGACAGCGATCAACAATCTCTTCAGGGATGGTATGCGCATAATGGTTCTCCTCAAGGCACAGCAGATGCGGTTCGTTCCTACGGTCGCGGGGGAATATCTAAACTCAGAGATCGCGGTGATTTCCCAGGCCCACTCGCAATGACATAGATGTGCGGATGAATGGACTTTAGCCTTGTTTTGCCCATGATGACAACTCAAAAGCACATCAAGAGCAGATAAAAATTCAATTCGATTTCGGTCTAGGGCAATTGGTCTATCAGACCTTAGGAGCTTTGCCCCATCCCTAAGGAAACTCCCGTTTTGCATAGGAAAAAACACCGTTCTTCCTGAATTCGGAATTCATCCGTCTCGTGCACAGGGCTCGTCGCGCACCATCCTGAAATCATCTCCCTGGCCCGTCATGCGCTAAACTGACGCTCGTCACTTCAACATGCACCGAGCCCAACATTCTCCTCCGCTCGCTCCTCAACAACCGCCGCCAACACGCAACCGAATCTTCTCCCGAAAGATGGCTCGACGAATGCGCTCTATCCAACGAAGCCCTATCCATCCAACCCGCTGTCTCATCCTCCTTCTCACCTCCGCCTTGCTTCTCACACTCCCCGCCGCCGCGCAGGACGACTTCTCCCGCCCCTCCCGCAACGCCCCCGAGCGCCTCGAGTGGTTCCGCGATCAGGGCCTCGGTCTCTTCATCCATTGGAGCGTAGATAGCCAGCTCGGCGTCGTCATCAGCCACTCCCTCGTCGGAGCCTCCCCCGAATACACCACGCACTTCTTCAACGATCTCCCAAAGACCTTCAACCCCACCCGCTTCGACCCCGACGAGTGGGCCCGCCTCGCTCACGTAGCCGGCGTTCGCTACATGATGTTCACCACCAAACATCACTCCGGCTTCACGATGTTCCCCTCCGCGACCACGCCCTTCGGCATCAACAGCACCCCCTTCAAGCGCGACCCCACCGCCGAGATCTTCTCCGCCTTTCGCGCCCAGGGCATCGCCACCGGAGTCTACTTCTCACCCGACGACTTCTACTGGCTCCACGAACATGGTAAGACCATTCAGCGCCTCGTCCCCGACGTCCAGCCCAGCAACAACCCCGGCCTCCTCGCGTACGACAAAGCCCAGCTCACCGAGCTCTTTACGCACTACGGAAAGATCGATCTCGCCTACTTCGACGGCGAAGCCAAAGATCTCCGCGAACTCGCCTGGAACCTCCAGCCCGACGTCGTCGTCACCCGCGGAGCCATCGTCACTCCCGAGCTCACCGTCCCCGGAGCCGGTCTTCCCGGAGCCTGGGAGGCCAGCATCCCAATGGGAACCGCCTGGCAGTACCAGCCCGACAACGAGGTCTACGAGTCCGGACACGACCTCATCCGCCTCATCTTCCAGACCCGCGCCAAGGGCGGCAACATCCTCCTCAACGTAGGCCCCAAGCCCAACGGCGAACTAGCCATCGAGCAGGAGAATCGACTCCGCGAGATCGGCCTCTGGATGTTTGTCAACGGCGAAGCCATCTACAGCGTGCGACCTTGGATCCTAACGAACGAACGGATCCTGACCAACGAGCGACTTACCGGATCCTCATCCGCCAGGTCTCAGGA
>JAMFSC010000160.1 GCA_026225095.1 bacterium | reverse complement strand
TGGGGGTGGCAAGCTCGTGGTCTTCACCGATGAGGCCGCCGGTGAGGGCGATGAGGCCGCCGTAACGGGCGGGGTGGCGGGCGACGAACTCGGTGGAGAGGCAGGCTCCCTGGGAGAAGCCGCAGAGGACGATTCGCTCGGTGGGGATTCCGGCGGCGATGACAGATTCGACCGTGGATTTGACCTTGGCGAGGGCGGAGGCGAGCCAGGGCTGATTGCGGGAGGTGGGGACGAGGAAAGAGTTGGGGTACCAGGTGTGGCCGGCGGCCTGGGGGGCGAGATAGCCGAAGCCCGGGGCGTCGAACTCGTCAGCGAGGCCGAGGATGTCTTCGGCGGACGCTCCGCGACCGTGGAGGAGGATCACCGCACCGCGGGCGGCGGATAGGGCCGCTCCACGGTACAGGACGGGTTGGTTGCGATGGGGGTCGGATACGGTCGTGCCGGTCATTCGACCCCTGCCGGTACCTTGTGGAGTTGGATCGTCGGGAGCCGGGCCTCGATGAGGCTGCGCTTTGGCTCGAGCCATTCGGGGAGCTTGAGAGCCTCTCCGAGGGTTTCGATGGACTCGTCGAGTGCGAAGCCGGGAGGGTTGGTGGCCATCTCGAAGAGCACTCCACCGGGTTCGCGGAAGTAGATGGAGTGGAAGTAGGTGCGGTCCTGGACGGGGGTGACGGAGAGGCCCTCGTTGGAGAGGATCTCCTGCCACTCGAGCTGGGAGGCATCGTCGTCGTTGCGGAAGGCGATGTGATGGACGGAGCCGGCGCCCATGCGACCATAGGTGGGGTTCGCGGCGACAAGGATGTCGATGTGGTTGCCGAGGGCTGCGCCATCGGAGAGGAAGCGGAAGCGGTTGCCCTGCTCGGCTACCTTCCTGAGGCCCATGACTTCGAGGACCCGGGCGGTGCGGTCGTAGGCGGCCTCGGCGAGGGTGACTCCGAAGAAGCCGCGGATGGCGTGGGCGGCGGGGATGTTGGTGGCGAAGCGTGAGGGATTGGCGGGGCCGGCTTCGGCGTGGCCTACGATCTCCAGACGCATGCCGTCGGGGTCGGCAAAGGCGAGCACATCCTCGTTGAAGCGCTTGCCTGTGTGCTCGACGGGGACACCGGAAGCAAGGAGATGCTGCTCCCAGAAGAGGATCGACTCGAGGGGGACGCTGAAGGCCGTCGCGGCGGTCTCACCGACGCCGATGGAGCCGCGCGAGGCGTTCGGCCAGGGGAAGAAGGTGAGGATGGTTCCGGGGGAGCCGGCGTCGTCGCCGAAGTAGAAGTGGTAGCTGCCGGGATCGTCGAAGTTGATGGTGCGCTTGACGAAACGGAGACCGAGGATCTCGGTGTAGAAGTCCAGGTTGCGCTGAGGATCGGACGCAATCGCAGTAACGTGATGCAAACCCACGATGGGTTTTGCCATGACGTGCCTCTTTCCTGTTGCCGGGCCGGGTAGATGTTGTGCCGTGCGGCAACTGATGGCGGAAGAGAGAAGCCATTCCGCCTGAAAATCAGATGTTCGGAGGGGGATTTGGATTCGAGGGGGGTGGGCGGCCTGTCGCGGAGCGTGAGTGGCTTAGAGAGTGGAGCAGTGGAGGCGGAACGGAATAGGGGGCTCTCTCACTTCGCTCGTAAAGTTCGGATTCTGTTGCTAGTCCAAGGGCGGCAACCCAGCGTTCTGTTGATTCGAGGCGCTAATAGGATGTCTAAGGGAGTGGATGTCGAGGCGCAGATCGAAGCATAAGGGCGTCCTTAACCTCTAACGCCGTTTCTATCAGATTTGCCAAATTAGCGACGGCTTCACCAGGGGGATATTCTCCGAGCCGTTCCAAATAGGAATTGATTGCCCCCAACTCCGGCTCGACTAGCGCGAGGAATTCCTTGAGCTGGCTTTCTGAGGCGTCATCGATCTTATCTGTCCTGACCACATCGTCACCTATGGCCCAGTCTCGCGTGAGGTTCTCCAAGTGCGAAAACTCTGGTGGAAGTTCTATCTCGGCTGATCCGCTGTCTTCGGGCGGCATGCTGTTTGCCAGCGCCAGCAGGAGGAAAACAAGTTCTGACGAAAGATCCTCCTTCCGGACATAGAGAATGAGACCGTTGCGATAGAAATGTAGGGCCTCCCCTGTTCTGAACCTGTGGCTTCTAATCAAAGTCGCGACTTCGGCGAAATGGAGAGTATTTCGTTGAGACGCAGTGAGGCGACCATCCTTTGTGAATACCGCATATTCCCGTGGCCCCATCCTGACGTCGCCAGCAAAGACCGACTTAAAGCCAATTCGATCTCCTGCATTGATTGTGAAAGGTGATACATCAAAGTCCCCAGATACGGAGACACATCCCAACTCTTCATTCGCAAGAATCTGAATCTTTCGTGAAGCGTAACTAACGACTAGACGATTCGTATACATCGGTCGTTCGCCCTGTGGCGAAGCAATTTGCCTGGCCGCATTTGCGTCGTACGAGTTTACTGAGGACATTCTTCCGCCGAGGTGGACCTTCAACGCTTTTATTTTGCTGTTTATCATCTTCGTCGCTATGGTAGCGGGAATTTGCTATAGACCGCTCGCATGAGGTCTTCAGCGGCCTAACATCTTGGTCTCCTCTCATGGGGCGCTTGCAGGTCGGGGGCAGATTTGGTGTTGGTTGAGGGGAAGACAAACGCAGATTCCCTTCGGGGATGACAGACCAGAAAAGCAACGGCCGATGCACCCAGGGTGACTTCACTCTGGAAGCTTTGATTCGGGTCCGCACGCAGCAAAGCCCCGGCGGGTGTGCCGGGGCCTCGGAGGAGACGATCTCATTCAGCAGGGTCGGGGCTAGGCGTGAACCGCTTCCTTGGCGAGGGCCTTGAGGCGGGTGGCGAGCAGCTTTTCGAGATCCTCGAGAGCCTTCGAGAAGCCTTCGATTCCCTCTTTGAGCTTGTCGTGGGCCATGCGGTCGTGGGCGTGCATCTCGTCGAACTTGGCCTTGTCCACATGCATCTTCTCGATGACGATGCTCTTGGCGTGGGCGGGATCGAGCTTGCGGGTGAGGATGCCTTCCTTGCTGTCGAGTTCGGCGAGCAGCTTGGGAGCGATGGTAAGCAGGTCGCAGCCGGCGAGTTCTTCGATCTCTCCGATGTTGCGGAAGCTGGCTCCCATGACCTGGGTCTTGTAGTCGAACTTCTTGTAGTAGTTGTAGATCGTCGAGACGGACTCGACGCCTGGATCCTCGGCGGCGGGGTAGTCGTGGCCGGTATCCTTCTTATACCAGTCGAGGATGCGACCGACGAAGGGGCTGATGAGGGTGACCTTGGCTTCGGCGCAGGCGATGGCCTGGTGGAGGCCGAAGAGGAGGGTCAGGTTACAGTGGATGCCTTCCTGCTCGAGGATCTCCGCGGCCTTGATGCCCTCCCAGGTGGAGGCGATCTTGACGAGGACGCGCTCTGGGCCGATTCCGGCCTGTTTGTACTGGGAGATGATGTCGCGGGCCTGTTCGAGGGTCTTCTCGGTGTCGTAGGAGAGGCGGGCGTCGACCTCGGTGGAGACACGGCCGGGCACGATATCGAGGATCTTGCGGCCGAAGGCGACGGCGAGGGTCTTGAACGCGAGGGTGGCGACGTCTTCGTCGGAGGCGTCGTCGCCGGCTTCCTGGCGGGCGGTCTTGAGCACGTCGTCGACGATGGAGGCGTACTCCGGCATGGTGGCGGCGGCGGCGATGAGGGATGGATTCGTGGTGGAATCCTGCGGCTTGAACTTGACGATGGAGTTCATGTCACCGGAATCGGCGACCACGGTGGTCATGGTACGGAGTTGCTCGAGCAGGGTTGCCATGTTGGGATGCTCCATTTCTTGCGAAAAACTTTTCGCCTTTAGCTTAGCAAGGAATTGGTCCGCCCATACAACCCTTCGCGAGGTTTTGGGCGGGAATCCTACGACCGCCCCGGAAAGAGTGCAGAATTGGCGCAATGTGGGCGGAGGTGCGGAAATTCCGGGGGGGAGCAAAGCTCTCGAAGTGTCGAATCAGGGAAGTTGTGGTGAGTCTTCGATGGCTTCGCTGGGGGGG
This sequence comes from bacterium, assembly GCA_026225095.1. GTDB lineage: Bacteria > Acidobacteriota > Terriglobia > Terriglobales > Acidobacteriaceae > Edaphobacter. Next base: position 44,837 of record JAMFSC010000160.1, on the reverse strand, counting down.
CTTTGGTTGCTGGCCTGATCGACCGCTACGACCGTATATCGGTAGCGATGGGAGGGCTGGAGGTCGGCGTCCCGGAATGCCGGGGCGGGAATCGGAGAAGGGTTAAGCTGGCGAGGCTGAGACGGACCAGGGGCGGATAGGTCGGTTCGAAAGATGAGGTAGCCGGCGAGATCGGTTTCTGGGTTGGGTTGCCAGGAGAGGTCGATGGTGGCGACCGGGTGGGGGCCGGTCCCGCCGGACTGGATACCGGGGACGCTGACGAGGCCCCGAGGGGGCTCTGGCGGGATGGTGTCGAGACGGGCGACGGCGATGGGGGCGGTGGATTCGCTGCGGAGTTCGAGCTTCTGATTTCCCGACGGGGGGGACGGGAGGATGCGGACGCGCTCCGCGGTGTAGATATAGGTCTGGTGGAGCTGCGCGGTGGTGTCGAGCATGCCTCCGGGATCGGGACCGGTGGGGGAAGTGGCTCGGAGCCTGACCTGGACAGGGGTTTTGGGAGTGAGTGGTGGAGCGGGTTTTCCGGGCCGGGGCGGAGTGGCCGAATTCCGGGGATGAGGGGCGTTCAGAGTGGATCCGGGTTGGAGGATGCGAAGGACTTCGATCTCTGATGGGGAGCTCGGATTGGGGTCGGCAGATCTTTGCCACTCGAGCAGGACGCCCCGCCTGGTCTGGCTGGCGTGGAAGTTCTTGATGGGCGGCAGACCAGGTCCGGAGGGAATCAGGGCGGCATTCGATGGGGCAGCGCCTCTGCCTCGGGCGTTCAGAACACGGATGCGGTATGCGAGGGGGGAGCCGGGGGCGGTGGTGACGGCGGGGGGAAGCGGGTCGGTCGCGATCGAGATGCCGGGGTGGCCTGGGAGGTGATTGACGACGGTGCAGGATGGTTCCGGAGCTGCGGGCCTGTTGGAGGCTGGGAGCAGGGCGGGATCGCGGCAGATCTCGACGGTGGAGGGGGGAGCGAAGTCGAGTCCGTCGGTGGTGTGATCGGGGGCGGTCCAGCGGAGGTCGACGTGGTCTCCGATGCGGATGGCGGTGAGATCGGCGACGGGCTTTGCGAGGTGAAGCGAAGGAGGTCGGGGAACGCCGGGGTTGGCGCATCCGGCGAGTCCCGTCAGAAGGGCGGCCACGAGGAGGAGGGTGCCGCAGAATGCCGCGGAGCGCCGTCGGCGAAGATGCGGGGGCTGGAGACTCACAGATGAAAGCCTAGCACCCGAGGCGGCTGCGGCCATAGACGGATAAAACTGGAGTCCAGACCCGACGATTTTCGACACTCATGCATCCAACTGGAGCAAGTGAGACGTCATACTTTCACGTGGTAACTATTCCTGTTTACGCGGTGAAACATGCAAAGTGATTTGAGGAGCACCGCTTCCGAGCTGGGAGCCCAGGCGATTCCTCCCACTTCCGCAGCGCTCGAGGCTGTTCCGTCGACGCAGCAGGTGGATGGCGAGGCGGCCGAGTCGTTTATCGCCGAAAAACGCATTGGCGAACGGATCAAGTATCTGCGGCTGAAGAAATCGATGGGGCTGGTTGAGCTTGGACGGCACACCGGGCTCTCGGCCAGCTTTCTTTCACAGCTGGAGACGGGCCGCGTGGTCCCGACGCTGCGGAATCTTGCGCGCATTGCGATGGTGTTTTCAAAGGACCTGAACTACTTCTTCGAGCCGGAGCCACAGACGTTGTTCCGCGTGCATCGGGGGAAGGACAGGGTGCGTCTGCCGCAATCGAATACGGAGGATCCGGCGTACTTCTTCGAGAGCCTGGGGTACCTGGTTCCGGATCGCCAGCTCGATCCATACTTCGCGGAGTTCCTCCCGAAGAAGGAGGGTCGGGACGCTCGGGCGCATCAACATACGGGATCGGAGTTTCTCTATCTACTGAGTGGGGCGATGGATCTGCGGCATGGAGATACGGTGCATCGGGTGGAGGCCGGAGACGCGGTGTACTTCGATGCCACGACGATCCACAGCTACCAGTGCGTGAGCGACGAGCCGGCGGAGGCGTTGATTGTGACGCTGCAGCAGGGAGCGAGTCAGCCCTCGTTCGCTGGACGCACGCCCGCGACTGTGGCCGGGCGGACGCGGAGCCAGGGAAATGGCAACGGTACAGCCAAGGCCGGGTCGCGTGAGGCAGTGCTATCCGTGCCGCGCGCGAATGGACTCCATGGGATCGGCGGCGGCGAGAAGAAGGCGGGCACCGTACAGCGTCCGCAGTAGGCGTTTGTTGCATTGAAGGGAATGCTTTCCACCCATGCAGGCGGATGGCGTGGAGCGGGGCGGGTGAGGCAGTGCGCCGACGGGATGGGCCATCTGACCGTTTAGATTTCGCTGTGCCCTGCCGTGCGACGTGCCGGGCGCAACTCTAAAGGCGATCTGGAGGCACATCATGCCCGAGCATGTGGGCTTGGCTGCTTAGATCCTTCGAAGACGATCGAACTACGGAGGGCTCGGCGCGTTTGCGTCGGGTCTTTTACGGCTTACGTTGTGTGGTCGACGACGATCTTCCAGCCGGCGTCGGTCTTTTCGAAGACGAGGGAGAAGATTCCATCGGCGTTGCCTCCGGCCTTTTTGTTGCGGTCGAGATGATATTTGCCGACGACGACGGCGAAGGTTTCGTCCAGGGGATGGACTTCGAGCTCGGAGAAGCCGAGGGTCCCCATGGAGTCGCGGTTGGGATAGTTCTTGTGATACTCGTTGACGAGCTCGTCGTGGCCGCGGGAGATGTGGCTCCCGATGAAGAGGGTGTCGGGGGAGTTCTTGTAGCCGCTGGCGAAGCCTTCGATGTCTCCGGCGTTCCATGCGCGCTCCTGGGCGAGGAGGACCTTGATGACACCGATCTCCTGCGGATTGGCGGTCTTCAACTGCTGCGCGTTGGCAGGGAGGACGGTAAGGACGCAGAGCAGGACAGGCAGGGCAAAGACCTTGAGCAGGCGGCGCATAGAGGGATCCTCGTGGAAATCAGTCTAGCCCGCAATGTACCCGATCCGGGGAAAATCCTATACTGGAGCGCATGAGTACGACCTCTTCCCTTCCCGCTTCTTCTTTCCGGACGGTCCATGCTGTCTGTTCGCTGGACTGCCCGGACTCGTGCGGGGTGCTGGTGACGGTGAATGCGGAGACGGGTCGGGCCGTGCGGGTGCAGGGCGATCCCGCGCATCCGGTGACGCGGGGATTTCTTTGCGGCAAGGTGGCGAAGATGCTGGACCGGGTCTATGCTCCGGATCGGCTGCTGTATCCGATGCGGCGGAGGGCCGGGGTTCAGAAGGGGCCGCTGGTGGCAGGCCGGGAGCTGGACGCGTTTGCGCGGGTCTCCTGGGATGTTGCGCTGGATGAGATCGCGGCGCGGCTGGGGGCGATTGCGGCGGAGCATGGGCCGGAGTCGATCCTGCCCTACAGCTATGCGGGGACGATCGGGCAACTTGGGTACGGGTCGATGGATCGGAGGTTCTTCCATCGGCTGGGAGCCTCGCAGTTGGATCGGACGATCTGCTCGACGGCTGGCGGCGTGGCGCTGATGAGCGTGTACGGGATTCGGCTGGGGACGGCTCCCCAGGACTATGCGCATGCGGGGCTGATCCTTGCGTGGGGCGCGAATATCCATGGGAACAACATCCATCTCTGGCCGTTTATCGAGGAGGCTCGCAGGCAGGGGGCGAGGCTGGTCGTGATCGATCCTTACCGGACGCGGACGGCGGCGCTGGCGGATGAGCACCTAGCGATTCATCCCGGGACCGATGGCCTGTTGGCGCTGAGTCTGATGCATGTGATCTTTCGCGACGGGCTTGAGGACGCAGCGTACCTGGAGGGGTGTACGGTTGCGTCGGAGCTGGAGGCTCTGCGGACTCATGCTCTGCTGGCGGAACATACTCCGGAGGCGGTGGCCGGAGTGACGGGGATTGCGGCGGACCGGATCTGGCGGCTGGGACGCGAGTATGGGACGTGCCTGCGGAGGACGGGACGGCCGGCGGTGATCCGGCTGAACTACGGGATCCAGCGGTCGGAGAATGGTGGAACGGCTGCGCGGGCGGTGGCGATGCTGCCTCTGCTGATTGGGGCGTGGAAGTGCCCTGGCGGTGGGTTGACGCTTTCGACCAGTGGGAGCTTTCCGTTCAATTCCGTGGCGCTGCAGATGCCGGAGCTGATGCGGGCCAGTCCGCTTGGGCGGGATGCCCGGGTGGTGAACATGAGTCAGTTGGGCGCGGCTCTGACGACTTTGGGCGAGAACGCGAAAGACGGGCCCCGGGTGAAGGCACTGTTCGTCTACAACTCGAACCCGGCGGCGATTGCTCCCAACCAGAACGACGTGCTGCGGGGGATGGCGCGGGAGGATCTGTTTACCGTGGTCCATGACCAGTTCTGCACGGATACGGCGGATTATGCGGATTATCTTCTGCCGGCCCCGACGTTTCTGGAGACCAAGGATGTGCAAGGAGCGTATGGGCATCTGTTCGCCCAGGTTTCGAATCGGGCGATTGAGGCGGTTGGGGAGGTTCGGAACAATGTCCGGCTATTTGGTGAGCTTGGGCGGCGGATGGGTTTTGCCGAGGAGTGCTTCCACGATACGGAGGACGACCTGATCGACCAGGCGCTACGGACGGATCATCCGTGGTTTGCCGGGATTACGCGGGAGCGGCTGGAGCGGGAGGGGCATGTCGGGCTTCAATTGCCTCGGGATCATTCCGGTCGTACGCTGCCTTTCAGTACGGCGGAGTGGTTCCGGACGGCCTCGGGGCGGGCGAATCTGGTGCCTCTGCCGGTGTTTGTCGCGCCGGTGGAGTCGCGCCATCGGGCGGAGGAGTACCCCCTGGAGTTTCTGCCGCGGAAGGCGGACAACTACATGAACTCGACGTTTGCGAACCAGCCTGGGCACCAGAGGATGGAGGCTCGGACGAACGGTGTGGTCGAGATGCATCCGGAGGATGCGGGGCGGCGGGGGATTGCGACGGGGGATCGGGTGGTGGTGTTCAACGGGCGCGGGCGGGTGGAGCTGCAGGCGCTGGTGAATCTGCAGGTGGCACCGGGGGTGGTGGCGGCTCGGCTGGGGTGGAACAAGCTGGCGGCGGATCGGGGAGGGCTGAACCGGCTGACGTCGGAGACCCTGACCGACATCGGGGGCGGGGCCACGTTCTACTCGACGCTGGTGGAGGTTCGGAGGGCGGGTTGAAAGTAGGATCAGGGGCGCTGGTTGAGGCGGAGTTCTTTTGTTTTGAGGACGATAAGGTACTCGTAGATGGCCTGGAGGGTGGCGTAGGTGATGCCGGCGGAGCCGTCGAGGAGGGCTCGGCGGACGAAGATCATGTAGCACCACTTGATGAGGGGGCGGCCGGGGAGGCGGTAGAAGAGGGCCTTTTGGTGGAGGCGGCGGGTGTGGAAGTCGGGGTCGCGGAGGGCGGTGCGGAGGCTTGGGTTCTGGAGACCCTGCTGGGAGTGGATGAGCTGGGCTTCCATGGTGGAGTACAGGTTGTGTTTGGCCACCCAGTGGGAGATTCCCTTTGAGAACGGGAAGTGGTCGAGGGGCTCGGCGAGATCGGCGATGGGGCCGTCGACCTCGAGGATCTCGTTGACGGAGCGGGTGTAGCGGGAGCGCTCCGGGCGGACGAGGCGAATGTAGATGGGGGAGAGCTGGGCGTGTTGGAGCCAGGTTCCGAAGAGGAAGTCCCGGCGGCGGAGGCGGAAGCCGGAGATCTCGGGTGGGGCGGTGGCGGCGACGCGCTGGAGCTCGGCAGATAGGGCGGGGGTGGGGCGCTCGTCGGCGTCGAGGATGAGGAGCCAGGGGTGGCGGAAGGGGAGGGTGAAGCCGAAGTTGCGATGGGCGGCGTAGTTGTCGAAGGCGCGCTGCGTAACTTTGGCTCCGAACTCCTGGGCGATCCGGACGGTGGAGTCGGTCGAGTTGGAGTCGAGGACGTGGATGTCGTCGGACCAGGCGACGGAGGCGAGGGCTGCGGGGAGGTCGAGCTCTTCGTTCCGGGTGAGGATCAGGATGGAGACCATTGGGGTTATGGTATCGCGGGGACTTTCAGCGGGGGTTCCCGCCGGACGGGCTCACTGCGCGTGGGGCGGTCACGGGGCCTTCGGCAAGACCTTCGTGACTTGTGCTGGGCTTCGCGGGGGCTTCCCAACGGTCGGCTTCGTGTTTTGGAGGTGAAAAAGGTTGCGGGGGCGATTCACTTTGGGATGGGGCCGCGTCTAACCTGCACCGCCGGGAAGAAATCGAAACGTGGCGATGCTGGTGCTGGATTTGGGTCGCGGTCGAAGATGGCAGCGGTCAGATTGGGGCTGGACTCGCTAACCGGGTGGCACTCCCATATAATCAGGGTTTGCCGAAGGAACCTGCCGGGCGCGATCTTGTGAGCAGTGAGGGTGTGCGTATTTTTACCGTAAAGCGAGAGAGCGGAAGCTCCCTGATTCATCAGCCAACGCCTGTGCGCCCCGGCCTCTGCCGCTTTCGCCTCGCTAGTGCCCTTGCCGTGCTTGCTTGCACGACGGTTGGGGCTTCTTCTTTTACCCCGGAAGCTGTCGCCCAGATTGCTCCCACGCCTGCGGGTGGACTCTCACCCCAGACGTTGTGTCAGCCACAGGTCATTGGAAATCGACGAATTCCGAAGGAATCGGTTCTGGCGCGGTTGTTTTCGCACCAGGGCGATGTCTACGACCCGGCGTTGGTGGAGCGGGACTTCAACTCGCTTTGGAACACGGGCTACTTCGACGATGTGCGGATTGAGCGGGCCGACACCGCATCGTGCATTCAGCTCGTAGTGGTTGTTCGCGAGAAGCCGACGGTTCGAGAGATCAACTACAAGGGTCTGAACGCGGTTTCGCTGTCGGATGTCCAGGACCGGTTCAAAAAGGCAAAGGTCGGGCTGACGGTCGAGAGCCAGTATGACCCGACCAAGATCAAGCGCGCCGAGGTAGTCCTGGCCGAGTTGCTGGGCGAGCATGGACACCAGTTTGCGACGATCCGCACCGAAGTGAAGGCGATTCCGCCGGCAGCGGTCGGGTTGACGTTCAACATCAAGGAAGGCCCGACGGTGAAGGTCGGGAAGATCGAATTTACGGGGAACGACAACCTGAGCGCGCGGACCCTCAAGTCGGCGATGAAGAACTCGCACCCGATTGGGATTCCACACTCGATCATTCTCGAGAATCTGTTCGCGCGGACGTTCGACGCGAGCAAGCTGGATGAGGACACGGAACGGGTGCGTGCGGCATATCGCGAGCGCGGCTACTTCAAGGTGATCCCGAGTGAGGCGCAGACGCATGTGCGCGATGCGGGCGGGCTGAATCCGTTTACGCTGCGGCCCTCGACGGGCAAGCGGGCGGACATTCTGATTCCGATTGAAGAGGGCGCGAGGTACAAGCTTGGCGGGATCAACTTCACCGGAAACAAGGCGGTCAGCAATCTGAGGGTGCTGCGTGCTCAGTTTGCCCAGAAGGACGGCGAATACTTCAACGCGACGATGTTCGGCAAGGGCATTGAACAGTTGCGGAAGGCTTATGGCGAGCTTGGGTTCATCAACTTCGTCGGGACGCCGGTTCCGCGGTTCGATGAGGCCAAGAAGCTGATTTACCTGGACATCGATATCGACGAGGGCAAGCCATTCTATGTCTCGCGGATTGAGTTCACGGGCAATTCGATTACGCGCGACAAGGTGATTCGGCGTGAGTTGCTGCTGGAAGAGGGACAGATTTACAACAGCCGGTTGTGGGATCTTTCGATTCTGCGGCTGAACCAGTTGAACTACTTCGAAGCGCTGAAGGCGGATCAGGACTCGGAGTCGCGGCAGAATGCGGACGAGGGAACGGTCGACCTGCTGCTGAAGCTGAAGGAGAAGGGCAAGAATTCGATTGGGTTAAACGGCGGGATCAGCGGTCTTTCGGGAACGTTTATCGGGCTGAACTACGAGACCAACAACTTCCTGGGACTAGGCGAAACACTGTCGGTGCAGGCGAATGTCGGCGATCTCTCGCGGAACCTGAGCTTCGGATTTACGGAGCCGTACCTGCGGAACAAGCCGATTTCGCTGGGTGTACAGGTTTTTACGAGCAAGTTTGACTACAACCCGGCCAAGAGCTACGCGATCTCGAGCAGCGCATCGGCGAACCTGACGAACGCACAGCAGTCGCAGTTGACGAACTACAACCAGGCGACGACTGGGCTGACCGTCTCGCTGTCGGAGCCGCTGCGGCACCTGTTCTCGCGGACGGGCGTGACGCGTGTGGGCGTGTCGTTTGCACTTTCGAAGGCTTCGATCACGACGTTCAACGACAATACGAGGAATGTGTTCCAGTCGCTGGCGTTCCGGTCGGGAGCGATCGGGCAGAACCAGCTGAGCGGCATTATCACGTCGGTGGTCTCGCCGAGCTTCACGTTCTCGAGCTTGGATCGGGCAGTTGGGCCGCATGGCGGCAAGGACTTCAATGCGACGTTCCAGATTGCCGGAGCAGGCGGCAATGTGAAGTATGTTCGGCCGGTGGTGGCTTACCGACAGTTCTTCCCGATGAAGGGTCTGCGGGTGAACCGCGAGGGGCATAACGTCCTGGGCTACAGGATCCAGGCTGCGCATATCTCGGGCTTCGGCGGCGAGGTGGCTCCTCCGGCGGACCGTATCTATACCGGTGGCGAATCGGATGTGCGCGGGTTCGATGTGCGGTCGTCTTCGCCGTATACGTTCATTCCGAACAAGGTGATGTTCAACCTGACGAATCCGGATGGGACCACGGTTCCGCGGGATCCGACGCAGCCGGCACTGGGCGCGGTGGAGATTCCACTGCCGATCTACCGCCTGGTTTCGATTGGCGGCGATACCAGCATCACGGCCAATGTCGAGTACCGGATCCCGATCGCGAACCAGGTGACGTTTGCGTTCTTCACCGACTTCGGGATGACGTTCGACCTGCAGCCGGGCCAGTTGCGGCAGAGCGCTTCCGGTCTGTCGACGATCGAGAGCCCGCTGTATGGGTGTCCGAAGTTCGTCAACGGAGCTTGCTTCGGTGGGCAGTCGGTGGCGTTCCCGGCGCAGTTGCAGAATGTGCCGTTCACAAACTATGTGCCGAGAATGTCGAACGGTGCGGAGTTGCAGGTCATTCTGCCAATCGTCAATGCTCCGTTCCGGTTGTACTACGCGTATAACCCGCTGCGGCTGTTCCGCGATGTGCCGCAGCAACTGGCGGTGGACGACGCGCACTTCAAGGCGCTGTTCCCGACCTCGGGCGCTGGGTTGTTCAGCTACCAGCAGGCGCTGCAGTTCTATGGGGCGGACTACACGCTGCGGGAGCCGAGAAAGACATTCCGGCTCTCGGTAAGCACGACCTTCTAACCCTCTGAACTCCGAGATGCGCAAGGCCCGCCAGAGTGGCGGGCCTTGCGCGTTCTTGGGTAGGTGCACCGGATGGGAGACGACGGACATCAGATGGAGAGGAAAGAGCGGGACTATACTGAAAGATGCCTATGACGATTGAGAAGAGCGCAAAGACCGGCGGGATCGCAAATGCAGTAGAGGCATCGGCAAATCGGCAGGGGCATCCGCTGGACCTGGCCGATGGCCGGAGGGTTCGGTCGACGACGGTGCTGTGCGTACGGCGCGGCGACGCGGTGGTGATGGCGGCGGACGGGCAGGTGACGCTGGGTTCGACCGTGATGAAGGGGTCGGCGAAGAAGATTCGGCGGATGTACCAGGACAAGGTGCTGGCGGGGTTCGCGGGATCAACCGCGGATGCTTTTTCGCTGTTCAGCCGGTTCGAGGCGAAGCTGGAGCAGTATGCGGGGAACCTGGGCCGGTCGGCGGTCGAGCTCGCCAAGGACTGGCGAACGGACAAGATGCTGCGGCATCTGGAGGCGCTGCTGATCGTCACGGACCTGAAGCAGACGTTTGTGCTGAGCGGGGACGGCGATGTGATCGATCCGGATGAGGGGATTGTGGCAATCGGGTCGGGCGGCAACTATGCCCTGGCGAGTGCGCGCGCCCTGATGGAGAATACGGAGCTGAGCGCGCGGGAGATCGCGGAGAAGAGCCTTCGGATTGCGGGCGCGATCTGCATTTATACCAACGACACCCTCATGATTGAGGAGCTGAAGGCTTAGGGCCGCGGCGCTAGAATGGGCGGCTTCACCCGCTTGAGATTGGGAAATTATGGCTATCTTTTTACCCGGAACTGCGGAAGACCAGGCACTTGCGCTCGACGAGATGACTCCACGGGAGATCGTCGCGGAGCTGGATAAGTATGTTGTCGGACAGCATGCCGCGAAGCGGGCGGTGGCAATTGCCCTGCGCAACCGAATGCGTCGGCAGAAGCTGGCGCCGGAGCTGGCGGAAGAGATCATGCCGAAGAACATCATCATGATTGGTCCGACCGGCGTGGGCAAGACGGAGATTGCGCGGCGGCTGGCGAAGCTGACGAACTCGCCGTTTCTGAAGGTCGAGGCGAGCAAGTTTACCGAGGTCGGATACGTCGGACGAGATGTCGAATCGATGATTCGCGACCTGGTCGAGAATGCCATCGACATGGTGCGGGAGGAGAAACTGGAGGAGGTGGAGGATAAGGCGGAGTTGAGCGCCGAGGATCGCCTGCTTGACCTGCTGCTGCCACCAACGACGGTGTCTCCGGCTACGATTCCGGCTCCTCCTGCGGGTGCGGCTCCCGAGACCTCTGAAACGAGCGCGAGCAATGTGATTGAGCTTCCTGTCGTCACGGTGGATGAGGATCACACCACGGACGGCGCGCAGGAGAAGCATGACCGGGCGGTCGCGCAACATGAGCTGCAGCTCGAGACGAGGGATACGCCGACAGGGAATGCCAAGGCGCGGGAGAAGCTGCGGCAGCAGTTCCGCGAGGGCAAGCTGGACGACCGGATCGTCGAGATCGATGTGCGGGACCGGAACCAGCCGAGTTTCGAGATCATCTCGACGCAGGGCCCGGAGGACATGGACATCAATCTGAAGGACATGATGCCCGGGCTCTTCGGTCAGCGGACGCGGAAGCGGAAGATGAAGGTCTCCGAGGCGTTCGAGTACCTGGTGCAGGAGGAAGAGGGCCGCCTGATCGATATGGACCAGGTGACTCGGATTGCGATTGAGCGGGTCGAGGATTCGGGGATGGTGTTCCTGGACGAGATCGACAAGATCGCCGGACGTGAGGGCGGGCATGGTCCGGATGTCTCGCGGGAGGGCGTACAGCGGGATATTCTGCCCATCGTTGAAGGGACGACGGTTTCGACGAAGTACGGGATGGTCTCGACCGACCACATCCTGTTTATCGCCGCTGGTGCGTTCCATGTCTCGAAGCCGAGTGACCTGATTCCGGAGCTGCAGGGACGGTTTCCGATCCGGGTGGAGTTGCATTCGCTGACGGTCTCGGACTTTGTGAGGATTCTGACGGAGCCGAAGAGTTCGCTGGTGAAGCAGTCGACGGCTCTGCTGGAGACCGAGGGTCTGAAGCTGGAGTTTACCCCGGAGGCTCTGGAAGAGATGGCGCAGTTTGCGTTCCGGGTGAATGAGACGACCGAGAATATCGGTGCGCGGCGGCTGCATACGATCATGGAGCGGGTGCTGGATGAGATCAGCTTCCAGGCTCCCGACCTGTTCAAGGCTCCCAAGTCGGGGCCGACCCAGGAGGGTGTGGTTGCGGAGATTGCGCCTTCGGCTCCGGTGGTTTCGGAGCTGGTGCCTTCAAAGGGGGATGCTCAGCCACCTTCGCCGCCGCTTCCGGTGATCGAACGCAAGACGGAGACGGGTACGGAAAAGGTGATTGTGATCGATCCGGAGTATGTGCGGCAGCAGGTGGCTTCGATTGTGAAGGACCAGGATTTGAGCCGGTACATTCTCTAGAAACGTCCTCCTGAGGGTTTGGCCCGCCCGCTATTTGCCAGCCAGGTGGTCCGACCACCTGGCTTTTATCTTCTAATAAAGTGGTATGAAATCGCCCCTTTTTGATAGCTTCCTGCATCCATGGTGTTCTAAACGGGTTAGCGGCCGGCGATCGAAATTTCCCAATGTTTCACCAGAGGCTTTTTGTGCGCAGAATGTGGGCCGTTGCACGGTAAAACTGGACAGCGGGCGCTATTTCGAAAGTGGTCTGGTTTGGGGCGTTTATCGCGCAGATGAAGTCAGGGGGCCCCCCCAGCCGGGTCGCAGTCCGGCACGCGGCGTCTGGGGCCGAGGCCGAGGCTCTTATGGGGCGGGCCTTCGGGCTTGAAAGCCACAGTGACCGGAGACCACGGCAACTGGAGAGATGCTCGATAGCGAATCTGGTGCTGGTGTAGAGGAAGACAAACGCAGATTCCCTACGGGAATGACAGACAGAAGGGCAAGGACCCCTACGGCAAGGCTGACTCTTGCTGTATAGCGGTTCTCCTGGAGGCGCGGTTGCGATCCTTAGAGCGGAATTGCTGAAGGTGTAGGGCGCTGGGTTGGGTGTCGTGGCGCTCCGGCCCACCTTAGCGACGATGAGACGTGTCGCGAAGGTGGGGCACCCAACTCTGTACCAACAGGCAACCTGCTCTAAACGCCTGAGTGCCCGCTGGGTGGGGCGTTCCACTTCGACTTGTATTTAGAACAGATTCGCTGACGGTGTAGGGTTGTACGTTGGATGCCGTGGCGCTCCGGCCCACCTTAGCGACGATGAGACGTGTCGCGAAGGTGGGGCACCCAACTCTATTACCAACAGGCAATCCGATCCAGGCATCGCTGGGTGCTCCCGTTGGTCGCAAACGCAGGATCCGGGCGGCCAACGGGATATGCGGGTGCTAGACGAGTTGGGCGTCGAGGGTGATTTCGGCGGCTTTGAGGAGGCGCGAGATGGGGCAGGTCTCCTTGGCCTTTTTGGCGAGTTCGTCGAACTTTTCCTTCTCGGCGTGGGGGACACGGGCCTTGGTGGTGAGGTGGATCCTGGTGATGGTGGGACCGTCATCCGTCTTTTCCATGGTGACGACGGCGGTGGTCTCAATCGATTCCGGGATGAGGTCGGCGCTGGTGAGCTGACCGCTGAGGGCCATGGTGAAGCAGCCGGCGTGGGCAGCCGCGATGAGCTCTTCGGGGTTGGTTCCGACGCCGTTCTCGAAGCGGGTTCCGAAGCTGTATTGCGCTTCTTTCAATGCTCCGCTTTGCGTCGAGATGATTCCTTTGCCCTCTTTGAGAGAGCCCTGCCAGAGTGCGTGTGCGCTACGATCCATGGTTCATCTCCTGATGCTGCTTTGGGTGAAACGCCTGCCACCAACGGTACGCCTATGAGATGCCGCGAGAGCGTCTTTGTGGCCTATTGAAATTCGAACTTCGTCTTGAAGTCGGCGTCGAGGACGAGGGAGGCATCGAACTTCTTGCCTGCTCTGGAGGTGAAGCCCTTGACGGGGGCGGTGCGGCCTTTTTTTGAGCAGAGGGCCTTGATCTGGGTGAGGGTCAGCTTCTTCTTCGCGACCTCTTCCCAGAGTTGAAACGTACAGCCCTGGCGGAAGGCGGAGCAGCTGTAGAAGGCCTTTTCGGGGTGCTTGCGGACCTCTCCTGCGTGGCATTTGGGACAGAGGATGGCGCCTTCGGACAGCTTGAAGTCGGCGGCTCCGGGCTGGCCTGGGGCGGCGGGAGGACGCTTGACGGGGGCGGAGAGGACCTCGGGAATGTCTTCGCGGAGGTAGCCCTCGATCTCTTCGCGGAGCTCGGCGGAGTTGTATTCGCCCTGCTCGATGCCGGCGAGCTTCTCTTCCATGGCGGCGGTGAGGGAGGGGCTCGAGATGCGGTCGCTGACCTGGGCGATGAGGGAGGTTCCCTTGGGTGTGGGGGCGAAGAATTTGCCTTCGCGGAGAATGTATTCGGACTGCTCGAGGCGGAGGATGATGGCGGAGCGGGTGGCCTCGGTGCCGAGGCCCTTCCCCTTCATGATGGCGCGGAGGTCGTCGTCTTCGATCGCCTTGCCGGCGGTCTCCATGGCGGCGATGAGGGTGGCGTCGGTGTAGCGGAGGGGCGGTTTGCGCTCGCGGGTGACGAGCTCGAGGGATTCGACGGGGTAGCGTTCGCCGGGTTTGAGGGGGGGCAGGGTTCCGACGGGTTCGCCGTCTTCTCCACGTTCGGTGTCGCCGGGCTTGCCGCCCTGGACGACGGTCCAGCCGGGATCGACGACGCGGGAGCCGTTGGCGGCGAACTTCTGGCCGGAGATATCGATGAGGGCGCGGGTCTCTTCGGTGCGCTTGTCGGGGAGGAAGATGGAGAGGAAGCGGGTGGCGACGAGGTTGTAGACGTTGCGCTCTTCACCTGAGAGGCGGGCGGCGGAGGCGCGGGTGGGGAGGATGGCGTGATGGTCGCTGAGCTTTGCGTCGTCGACGTAGTTCTTGCCGAGGGGTGGGCCATGTTCGGCGCGTTGGATTGCAGTGGCGACGATCTGGGGGTCAGCCTGGAACTGGATGGCGCGGAGGGTGGTGGGGAGGCCGGCGACCATGTCGGTGCCGATGTGGCGGGAGCTGGTGCGTGGGTAGGTGAGGACCTTGTGGTTCTCGTAGAGGCTCTGGGCGAGCTCGAGGGTGCGGGCGGCGGTGTAGCCGAAACGCTTGTTGGCGTGCTTCTGGAGCTCGCCGAGGTTGTAGAGCTGGGGTGGGTGATCCTTCTTTTCCTTCTTCGTGACGGATTCGATGAGGGCGTCGGCGTCGGGCGGGATGGCCTTCTGGATGGCTTCGACCTCGGGCCTGGTCTCGAAGTCGAAGATGGGTTTGGCGGGGTCGAGGAGGTTGAGGGCCTTGGCGAGGAAGCCGGGGAGATGGGCGTGGAGCTGGTAGAAGAAGGTCTTGACGAAGCCGGTGATCTGCTCTTCGCGGCGGACGATGAGGGCGAGGGTCGGGGTCTGGACGCGGCCAACGGTGCACAGGACTCCGTTGGTGATGGTGTAGGCGCGGGTGTAGTTCATGCCCCAGAGCCAGTCGATCTCGGCGCGGGTCTGGGCGGAGTCGGCGAGGGAGTCGAAGTCGCGCGACGGACGAAGGCGGGCGAAGGCGTCGCGGATGGCCTCTTCGGTGAGAGAACTGGCCCAGAAGCGGGAGACGGGCTTTTGGCAGCCGGCGAGGGCGTAGATGCGACGGAAGATGGCCTCTCCTTCGCGTCCGGCGTCGGCGGCGTTGACGACCTCGGTGGTCTCGCGGGCATTGAGGAGGCGCTTGACGATGGCGAACTGGTCGGCGGTCTTGGGATTGGCGACGTACTGCCAGGTCGCGGGAATCATGGGGAGTTTCTGGGCCGTCCAGGCACCGGCCCAGGCAGGGTTCAGGGTCTCGGGCATGGGCAGGTTGACGAGGTGGCCGATGGCGTAGGTGACGATGTCGCGCTCGCCCTGAAAGAAGCCTTCCTCGCGGCGATTGCAGCCGAGGACACGCGCGATATCCCGCGCCACTGACGGCTTTTCGGCAAGTATGACCCGCATTCCCAGCCTTCCACACCCATGCGCGCGGCCCCAGGATTGGGACGGCGCGCATGTCCAGTTTACCTGCAGCCGCCGAAGATCGGGCTTGCGCGGAACTCGAACGGGCGGAGGGTTCGATTATCCGGGGCGGTAGTCGTCGCGGATGGGGGTGAAGATGTCGAGGACTTCGGAGGCTTCGAGGGCGGAGGCCTGGTGTTCGACGCCGCCTTCGACCACGAAGCTGTCTCCGGCGTAGACCTCAAAGACGTCTCCGTCGCGATCGACGCGGATGCCTCCCTTGACGACGTAGACGAGTTGCTCGTGCGGGTGGCTGTGGCGTGCGCCGACCCAGTCTGCCTCGAAGAAGTGGCGGACGAGCATCAGCTTCTCGTTATGCGCGAGGACCTGGCGGATCATGCCGGGTTCGGGGGTCTGGCTGACGGCCTGATCGTTCTTGACGAAGCTGTAATCCATGTTGCGTGGTCTCCGCTGGAATGAGGTTGGGAGCTACTTTTGCTGGCTGTGTTTGCGGGCGGATTCAAACTCGTCGCCGGACTTCCAGCTAACCGTCCGGGGCGCGGTGAGGGCCTGCCAGCCGAGGTCGATGCCGAACCGGGCCATGGTAGCGAGGCCGCCGAACTGCATCTGCGGGGTGTAGTTGTCGGAGAAGTTATGGTAGCGGTGTGCGGTGTAGTCGTCGGCCTGGGCTAGTCCCCAGGCGGCATCGTGACCGGCGAAGAGGGTTCCTTCGCCGACGGAGAAGGCTGGGACGCCGACTCGGGCCATGCTGAAGTGGTCGCTGCGATAGTAGTGTCCGGCTTCGGGGTGGGCGTCGGGGACGATGGCGAGGTTGAATCGCTTGGCAGTGGCCTCGAAGGTGGGATAGAAGCTGGTGCGTTCGACTCCGGCGGCTTCGACCTCGCGGGGCTCGCCGACGGGCTGGAGGGCGTCGTAGTTGAGGTTGAGGGCGATCTGGCCGACGGGGATGGGTGGGTGCTGGCCGAGATACTCGCTGCCGAGCAGGCCCTGCTCCTCGGCGGTGACGGCGGCGAAGATCACGTCGTGCGGCGGGCGGAGGGCGGTCCAGGCGCGGGCCAGTTCGAGGAGGACTCCGCAGCCGGTGGCGTTGTCGACGGCTCCGTTGTAGATGTTGTCGCCGGCCATTCCAGGGGTGAAACCGAGGTGGTCGTAGTGGGCGGAGTAGAGGATGGCCTGCTGCGGTCCGCTGGCCGTTCCGGGCAGGATCGCGACGACGTTGGGGCTCTCGAAGGGGCGGACGACGCTTTCGATGTGCGCCTTGAAGTGAACGGGGAGCACGTAGGCCTTGAAGCCGCGGCGTCCGGCTTCGGCGATCTCGACGTTGGGGTCGGGGTTCTTGCCGGCAGCGGCAAAGAGCTTGCCAGCTACGCTGAGCTGGATCCAGCTGGCGGCCCGGAGAACGGGTTTGGCATCGTCGCGGAGGTAGGTCTTTTCGCCACTCCAAGAGTTCTTGATGACATCCCAGCCGTAGCTTGCGAGGTCGGTGCGGTGGATGATGATGGCGCCGACGGCCCCCATGCGGGCGGCCTGCTCGTACTTGTAAGTCCAGCGACCGTAGTAGGTGAGGGCCTTGCCGCCGAAGAATTTGGGGTCGTCAGAGGGCGGGTCGCCGACGATGACCAGGACGGCCTTGCCCTTGACGTCGACGTTGGCGTAGTCGTCCCAGCCGAACTCGGGCGCGGTGACTCCGTAGCCGACGAAGACGATGGGGACGTCGATGTCTTCCGTTGGCGTGTGCTGCTGGTTGCTGATGACCATGTCATCGGCCAGGCGCAGGGGCTGCGCGGGTGCGGCGTTCCCGGAAAAGGCGACGGTGGTCTTGCCGGGGATCGTCGTAACCCCGACAAAGTTGACCTGCTGGAGGTAGGTGCCGTTGTTGCCCGCGGGCTTGAGACCGTCGAGGGCGAACTGGGTGGCGATGTACTGGGCGGCGATGTCGGCTCCACGCAGACCGGGGCCGCGGCCTTCGAGGAGATCGTCGGCGAGGAAGCGGACGTGGGCGCGGATCCTTTCGCCGTCGACGGAGGCTTCGGCTGCTTTGACGCTGGGGGGAACGGTCTGGGCGGACAGGCGTAGGGACAACGTGGGGATCGTCAGGAAGATCCCCGTGAACAGACCTGCGAGAGACTTCTTCATTCAACCTCCAGGCTCACAAGCGGAGCCACGAAGACCAGTTTAGCGTCATGTGCCGCGGGCTATCAGGATTTCCTGTCGATGACGCCGAGCCGCAGGAGGACCTTGCGGGCGAGGCCGGTGAGCGGGATGCCGGGAAGGCGGCTGGTCTTGATCCACTTGAGGTCTTCCTCGGCGGCGATGATGGCCTGGCGGAGCACATCGCGTCCTTCGCGGTGGTCGAAGATCTGGACGTAGTAGTTGGTGATGGTGATGGAGTGTCGAAGGCGGAGAAGAGGCTCGAGGCCATCGACGGCGTCCAGGGGAAGGGGTGGGAGCTCAAACATACCGGCCATGAGGCTGGCCTCGTTGGGGCGGCGTTCGAGGAGGATCTCGGTGGTGGTGCCATCCTTACGGAGGGCGAGGAGATAGGCTGCTGGACGGCTGGTCTGGCGTCCGCGGGGTACGGTGGTGTGCTCACCGCGGGTGCGACAGAGGGCGAAGACGGGACAGTGCAGACAGAGCGGGGCGCGGGGAAGACAGATGGTGGCGCCGAGCTCCATCATGGCCTGGTTGTGGTCTCCGGCGGCGTTGGTGCGGGTGCGGGTGCCCTCGGCATCTTCTTTCCGTTGGATTCTGCGTGGTGGGACCAGTGCGGAGGCGATCTCGCGAACGAAGGCGCGGCCGGCGGCAGAGGTATCTTCTGGGCGGCCTGTGATGCGGAGGATGACACGCTCCACGTTGCCATCGACCACGGCGACGCTCTCGCCGAAGGCGATGCTGGCGATGGCGGCGCAGGTGTATTCCCCGATGCCGGGCAGCGTTCGCAGGGCGACGGAGCTGTCGGGCAACACGCCGTTGCATTCGCTGGTGACGAACTGGGCAGCCTTGTGCAGCATGCGGGCTCGACGATAGTAGCCGAGGCCGGACCAGGCGGCTAGCACCTTCTCTTCGGGAGCGAGGGCGAGGGCGACGAGGGTGGGGAAGAGTTCGAGGAAGGCGTTGTAGTGCTCGATGACGGCAGCGACGCGGGTCTGCTGGAGCATGACCTCCGAGACCCAGGTGCGGTAGGGATCTACGACGCCGCGCCACGGCAGGGTACGGGCGTGAGCGCGATACCACGCCATGAGCAGACGGCGAAAACTCCGGACGTTCGCGTCGCTGCGTATGTCTCCATCCATCACTTCTTTGCTGGGGTGGTCCGTGTGCTTGCGCCGCCTGGGGGGGTCCAGCGTGGCCGATATGCCATTCATAGGCTGATTCTACGGGCAATCAGACGCGGTCCTCTGGATGCTCTAAACTTCTCTCGTGACCATCGTTCGGACGCGCCGCGCCTTTCTACAGAACACTGCACTCACTGCGGCCTCGGCTGCCCTGACACGCTCGATGTACGGGTCTCGGAGCGCACCCGATAAGGAAGGTCAGGCTGCGCGGGATGCGGCGCTGGCCGTGCTGCGGGGCAATATCCGGACCTTGCCTCCGCGCGCCGCTGGAAAGGAACCGGGATATGGGGAGCCGGTGCTGATCGAGGGCAGCACCTATGCGGGGGTGTGGCTGGAGTGCGGGCCGCATGAGGGGCTTGTGTGGGCGAGGGTGGGGCTTGGACAGGAGGGATTGCCAAGCCCGCTGCAGGTCGCGCGGAACAATCACATGGCCTTCTTCGCGTCTCAGAGAGAGGACGGACAGCTTCCCGCCTCGGTGAAGACGACGGAGTCGGGATACGGACAGATCCAGATGGTGGTTCCGATTGCGGCTACCGCGTGGGAGTTGGCCCAGATGCCCGGGCTGCCGGATGCGCAGGAGTTTCTGGAGCTGGCCTATGCGGCGTGCAGCCGGTGGGATGCGTGGCTTCGGCGATACCGCGATACGCGTAAGACCGGGCTGGTGGAGGGCTTCTGCACGTACGACACGGGGCACGACAACAGCCCGCGCTGGAAGGGGATACCGAATCGCTGTCCCGACGCCGATGCGAAGAAGTATCCACCGCTTGCGGGGATGCCGCGGCTTTGTCCGGATCTTTCGGCGACGGTGTTTGGCGGACGAGTGGCGCTTGCGGCAATGGCTCGGGCGCTGGGCAAGCGAGACGAGGAAGCACGGTGGCTGGGCGATGCGGAGCATATTCGGCAGTTGATCCTGACCAGGCTTTATAGCCCGGAGGATGCGGCTTTCTATGATCTCGATGCCGACGAGAAGTTTGTTCGAGTGCGGTCGGATGTGATCTCGCGGGTGCTGGGGGAGCATGTGCTGGATGTCTCGCAGGCTTCGGACCGGAAGATCTTTGAGGCGGTGTGGACGCGGCAGATACATAACCCGGCGGCGTTCTGGGCGGTGTATCCGCTATCGAGTATCGCGCAGGATGATCCGGCGTTCGTGCGGCCCATTCCGCGTAACTCGTGGGGTGGGGCGAGCCAGGCGCTGACCGCGCTGCGAACACCGCGATGGATGCCGCACTACGGCAAAGAGGCGGAGTTTCGTCATCTGATGGAACAGTGGGTTCGTGCGATCGAGCGGGCGCATGGACAGCAGGCGGATGGGACCGCGTTTCGACAGCAGATGGATCCGCAGACCGGAGTATTTACTCAGCCGGACCCCGGTGGCTATTCGCCATGCGCGTTGGTTTATCTGGACTTCCGGCGGCGGCTTGCGCTTCGGGCGGGAAGCCGCTCCTGATCGGAGCGGCCTTTGTGACTTGGCACGTTGCTATTTGTATTCGGCGTTGTAGGCGGCGCTCTCCCGGTTGATCTCCTCCGGGGTAGTGGCATGGCTATAGAGGATGACGCGGTATTTGAATGTGGCGGTCTGGTCCTTGTCGAGGGTCATGTCGTGCTGGGGCGCCTTGGGATCGAAGATATGATCGCCGAGGGGGTTGGCCGCGAATAATCCGTAACCGCGAGCGTGCCAATAGGTCGGATAGCCGGGATTGCCGACGTGATCGAGGATGGCGATGGTCTCGGTCTTGCCTTCGGTGTTGCCTGTGAGCGTACACCACTTGCCGCGTGTGCTCCAGACCGCCTCGCCGGAGACGCCTTCGCTGGTGCGGTAGACGCCCGTCGCGCCTGTCGTGTCGGCTGTGTCGACCTTGGTGGGACGTCCGCTGGCATCGGCGAACATGCCGCCCTTTTCGTTGGCCGACTCGAGGAAGTGGGCGACGCGGATGCCGAGGACGCCCTCCTTGTCGTCGTGGAAGACGATCTTATCGAGCGCCTTCAACGTGGTGACGCGGTCGATGATGCGGGCGTCTCCACGCTTGATGAAGACGAAGCGGGTCGTCTCGGTGAGCATGTCTGCTCCCTTGCCGTTGGTCCAGAGTGTTTCAACGACAAGTTCACCTCGATCTTTGCCGCTCCTGGTGGAGACGATGCGCTGTTGATGGATCGAGCCCATCTTCTCGCGGTCCGCGGGCTTGATGGCGTCGGAGTTATTCCAGAAGTCGAAGCCGCCGACGTTGCCGTAGTTGAACCACATACCCGCGTGGTGGGGGTGGTCGACACGCTCGTGCTCGCGTGGTTCCAGCGGATAGCCGCGCGTAACGGTGGTGCCGTCGGATGCGATCAGAGGGTAGAGCACGGGCTTCTTAAGGGACGTCGGCCAGACGTAGGAGGTGAACTTCTGGCCGTCGATGGTAATGTCGACGCGTTGGTGCGCCTCGTCGGGTTTGACCTGGACCTGCGCCATACCGATTCCCCCCGAGAGGAGGCCGAGCGCGAGGGCAACCGTCCCCAGGCGTCCGGCCTGCGGGCTAAATCTGGACATGCTTGCCTCCCGCCATGACGGACTGGGTCTTGTCGTCGAAGGTGACCTTCGCACCGGTCTGCATGGCGGCGATGCACATGCACAGGGCGATGGAGTGGCTGTAACCGGCCTCGATGGAGGCGTTGGGTGTCTTGCGCGAGCGGACGCACTCCATCCAGTTGCGCATGTTGGCGGAGGTCTGCGGATCGAGCTTGGTGTCGGCGTCGGTCGCGACCTTTTCTCCACCGGCATCAAGCGAGAACGGCTTCAGAAGGTTGGGCCGCATCTTCATCTCGGCTGCGTACTTCGCGGTGAGTCCTCCGGTCGGGGTGACGGTCTGCTTATCCATGTCGAGCATGCCGCCAGTGGAGTAGTAGAGCTCCTTGACGCCGCCGGCTGCGTTGGTCTGGCGCGTGGAGTAGGAGACCTGGAAGCCCTTGGAGAGGTCGTCGAGTGGACCGTAATCGAAGACGGCGGTCAGGGTGTCCCAGTTGACGCGACCATCCTTCCACGCGTAGATGCCGCCGTTGGCGACGACGGAGCGCGGGTGAGGAAGTCCGGTGAACCAGTGAACGGTGTCGATCTGGTGGACGAGCCACTGGTCGGGCAGGCCGGAGGAGTAGGGCCAGAAGAGGCGGAACTCCAGGTACTTGCGGGCGTCGAAGGGGACCTTGGGGAGGTTGAGCTGGTAGCGGTTCCAGTCGGTGTCCTGCTCCTTGAGAAGGGGCACGACGTCGGGGCGGCGCCAGCGTCCGGGCTGGTTGACGTTCCAGGTCATCTCGACCATGACGATGTCGCCGAACTGGCCGCTGTTGATGTACTCGTAGGCCTTCTGATAGCTGGGGGTAGACCGTCGCTGCGTTCCGACCTGGACGATCTTGCCGGTCTTGTGGACGGCCTCGCGGAAGGCGCGGGCATCGGCCATCGTGTGGGCCGTGGGCTTCTCCACGTAAGCGTCGCGGCCCGCGTTGACTGCCTCGATGCCGTGCTGCGCGTGCTGGAAGTCGGCGGTGGCGATGAGGACGGCGTCGACATCCTTGCGCGCGTACAGCTCATCGTTATTGCGCACCGCGTCGACCTTGTTGCCGGTCTTCTCGGTGAGCATCGCGGCGCCGTGATCGCGCCGCATGTTCCAGATGTCGGATACGGCGACGAACTGGAAGTTGCAATCCTTGGCGTTGTGGAGGAAGGCTGGAATCAGCGCGCCCTGCATCCGGTCTCCGCAGCCGATGACGGCGGTACGGATGCGGTCGTTCGAACCCATGATCTGGGCGTAGCTTTGCGCGTTCCAGGCGACGGCTGCGCCGGCGGCCGCGAGGCTACTGGTCTTTAGAAAGTCCCTGCGATTGCTCTCATTGATTGCCATCGTTCTCTCCTCGTTCGAACTCGTTGATGCCGGGTGATTTCAGCCATACGGTGTAGCGAATCGCTGGCCGCATCTGTTTCATGTTAGCTGTTCATCCTAGCTTGCGATCGCGCCGCCCATCGCTTGTCGAAGCGATGGGCAGCGGCGATCGTAAGGGGCTAGAAGGTGATCTTGGCGGCGGCCTGAAAGACGCGGGCGCCGTAGCCGTTGACGGTCGAGGTTACCTGACCGAAGGTGGAAGAGACGATCGAGGTGCCGGCTCCAGCATAGCCCGCGGTGCTGCCGGGAGTCGCGAAGTTGGGATGGTTGAGGACGTTGAAGGCTTCGAAGCGGAGATCGAGAGCAAGCCGTTCGCGGAGGGGGAAGATGCGGCTGAGGGCGGAGTCCACCTGGAGGTACTTCGGTCCGCGGAAGGCGAACCGGCCCGCGTTGCCGAAGGTTCCAGTGGGGTTCGCGGTGAAGGCTGACGGATTGATGTAAAGGGCATTGACCGAAACGCCGCTTCGGATCTTATTTCCGGTATATACGCCGTTGGGATTGACCAGATTGGGACGATCGTTGCCGACCGCGGTCAGCGAGTAGTCGAAGCCCGACGTGACGGTGAAGGGGGTTCCATCCTGGATCTTGATGAGCGGCGAGATCTCCCAGTTGTTGACCAGGCGCGCAGCCCATCCCTGGAGGGCGAAGTGGCTGTTGGCGACGATGGTGGAGTTGAAAACGTCGCGGTAGTCGAAGCCGCAGTTGGCGCGATCGCCTTTGATGTTGTTGGGATTCTGAACGTTGGTTCCGGCGACATCGGCGGTGTTATCCGAGATGTCGATGC
Organism: bacterium; assembly: GCA_026225095.1. Classification (GTDB taxonomy): domain Bacteria; phylum Acidobacteriota; class Terriglobia; order Terriglobales; family Acidobacteriaceae; genus Edaphobacter. The sequence goes on along the minus strand of JAMFSC010000160.1, from coordinate 21,394 downwards.
AATGCGACCAGGTGTAGTTGGCGAGGAAGACGAAGGTGGAGGACAGGCGATGCTGGATGCTGGTGACCATGCCGTTATAGCTCGCGTTGGCGCCCGGCTTGATCAGAATCGATCCGCCGCCTCCGCCGGAGTATTTCGGGCCGTAGGCAGGGTTGGCGAGGGTGAGGGCGTAGCGCGATGCCGTATTCCCCGTGGACGAGCAGGGGCTGGCGCCGCAGTTGCCCGGGATATAGACGGCCGGATCGAGTGGGAAGCCGTATGGCAGGAAGTTGGTGCGGTTGCCGATGTAGTCGATCTGAAACTCCCAGCCGCGACCAAACTCCTGCTGCATGCTCGCCGTGTACTGGATGGAGTAGGGAGAGTGAAACTGCGGGGTCATGACGATGTATTGGCCGCCGTTGGGGAATACAGTAGCAGCCGTGGGCTTGAAGGGCTGCGGGAAGGGATTGCTTGGCTGGCTTCCGTTCGACCATGGGTTGGTGAGGCTCAGCGGAACACCGACCGGCGTGTTGGCGATGGTCTGGGCGAAGGGCGGATCCTGGTTGGTGCGCTGTGCGGTGAAGAAGTTCGGTTCGTCATAGACCAGCGCCGCGCCGGCACGGAAGACGGTCTTGCCTGCTCCGGTGGGATCGAACGTAGCGCCAAGACGAGGTGAGAACTGCCACGGTGAGTTCTTCGTGAAGGCCTTCGAGACTCCGGGATCTCCATAGAAATAGCTCCCTGCCGGGGCGTTCGGGTAGACGGTGCTGACCTTGTTGGCGAGAAAGCCGGCCATGTCGAAGATGGAGCCGCGTCCGAAGTAGTCTGACGGGAAGAACTCCGGATCCCAACGCACACCTGCGGAGAGCACAAGCCGCTTGGTGGGGTGGTATACGTCCTGGATATAGAGGCTTGGAATCGAGCCGCGCAGCGCATTCTGCTGGGCTTTACTCTGCTCGAAGGCGCTCATGGAGCCGGTGAGGAAGTCGAGATTGCCGTCGGCACCGGTGCCTCCGGTGCTCTTGCCTCCGGGTCCCTTCTGGCTGTAAGTGCCAGAGAAGGTGAACTTAGCGTTGGACTCGTAGACGTTCGAGATATTGAGCTGCGAGCGGACGAACTCCCCGCCAAAAGCCAACTGATGCTTCCCGCGAACCCAGTTCACATCGTCCTGGAAGGAGAAGGTGTTGTCGTTGAAGTGAGCCGCCGCGCAAGTGCCGCAGTACGATCCCCACTTGTTGGTCACCGAGATCAGTAGACCGATGTCGACCGGCGAATAGATGTTGATTCCGACCGAGGCCGGGTTGATGCCCGAACCCGCCGGTCCGCGATTATCGCGGCGGCGAGTGGCTGTCGCGTGGAAGGAGTTCACCAGGTTCGAGGTGATGAGAAACGTCTCGCCGATCGTGACCCCCTGAGCGCGCTCAAGATTGCTCGGCTGGGTCGTCAGCAGTAAGTTCGTCGGCGAGTAGTATGCGGGGCTCTGGTAGCCATCGAGAAAGTAGCGGCCGTAGATGCTGTGCCTGGAGTTGATGGTCGAATCGATGCGGGTGACGAACTGGTTCTCCGTCACAAGCGATGGATTTGCGTAGGTCACGAGACCGCAGGCGTTGGTCGCGGCCGGAAGGTACTTGTCGATTGCGAGGGCCGTCGCGGTGAAGTAGCTGGGAGCGATCTTGTTGCCGGTCAGCACGGCACCGGTCTGCGGATTCAGGAGTTGAATTCCCTTCCCTGGGCCGAGGCATGAGTCGCTCTCGGTGGCAGAGAAGTCACCGGCGAGATTGGCAGCGGTCGGAACATACGCAGTGGAGAATGCCTGCTTCTGCGCCGCCCGTGAGCGTTGATAACCGGCAAAGAAGAAGAGCTTGTCCTTGATGACGCGGCCGCCGAAGGTTCCACCGTACTGGTTCTGGTGCAGCGTGTCCTTGGAGGTTGAGAAGAAGTTCGTCGCGTTGAGATAGTTGTTGCGGAGGAACTCGAAGGCGGTGCCGTGCCACTGGTTCGATCCGGAACGCGTGACGACGTTGACGAGTCCGCCAGGATGCAGCCCGCTCTGGGCACCGAGCGCGCTGGTCTCCACGCTGAACTGGCTGACAGCATCCGGGAAGGGGAAGGGCAGGTTGATGTTGGTCATGTAGTCGTTGTGGTCGCCGCCATCGAGGCGATAGTCGGTGGCGTTGCCCTGTCCACCGGCGACGGAGACGACGGCGGAGGTCGCGAACGTCTTGCTTCCCTGCTGGTCGTTGTTCTCGTTGGCGCTGACGCTTCCGCCGGAGAGGGTGATGAGCTGTGTCATCAGGCGGCCGTTGAGGGGAAGCTCGGTAAGAGTCTTCTGGTCGATGGTCTGCTTGAAGGATGGGTCTTCCGTTTGAAGGGCGATGCCGCTCGCCTGCACCTCGACGGTCTGGTCAGTGGTTCCGACCGTCATCGTGACATTGACCGCGATGCTGCTGCCGACCTCGAGCGCTACGTTGGACTGACGATAGCTTTGGAATCCGGTGGCCACCACCTCGACCGTATAGGTTCCGATCTCGAGGTTAGGGAAGCTGAAGAGACCGTTGGACTCGGTAGAGTCCGTGTGTTTGGTTTGGCTGGCAGTGTTCGTGACGGTGACGATCGCTTTTTGAATGAAGGCGCCGGTGGGGTCCGTGACGACGCCCTGGATGCTTCCGGTGCCAGCGGTCTGGGCGTTGCTTTCTGCTGCAAGGGCAAACAGCGCGACACCGAAGAGGACCACGATCCGCAGGGTGGTGGTCCAAAGGGATTTTCTTACAACAAAGTGCATACTGCCTCCAAAGTTTGAGCGGGGGTGGTGACCGCCCCTCTGGGGTCGTAAGTCATCCACCGCCGTGATTGCGTCCGTGCCTGCCATGATCCACTCACTCGAAGAGGGGTGAGGACTCACGGAACCTTCCTATATCGCCTTCGCTGAGAGCCGGCCGCTTCGTTAGGACGCCGCAAAAACCACTCCCATGATCCGAGCGGAACGCTACAGAGATCGGACCTATTTAGTCAAGGCTTATTAAGAATGCGGCATTACGGCTGAAAACAGTGAGTGGCTTCCCTCACGGTTCGGCCACGGAGTCCAGTCGGGTTCCCTCTTGATTTCAATCACATATGGCATGTTTGCTTGAGGAGATGTGGACAGGCGGGGGGTGACTCGGGGGGCCAATCGGGAACGGAGCTAAACTTTGGGCAGAGCGGATGAGGTTCGAAGACCGGGTCAGAGGTGATGGCGGTCAGACCACGATGATCGTCGGAGATTCCGCCGGACCCTCAGCTGGCCTCGTACTTCCAATTGCGGCGTTTGCCCTGGGCGATCCAGGCTGCGGCCTCGCCAAGGCGCCTGGCACGCGTCTCCGGGCGCTTCGCCTCCTCGATCCACTCCACGTACTCCTTGCGGCAGCTTGGGGCGAAGGCGTCGAAGTTTTCCGTGGCTCCCTTGATCCTGGCGAGTTCCCGCACGAGATCCTCCGGAATCGCTAGCTCTCCCTTGGCGATCTTCGGCAGCGGCTTCAGGGCCTTCTGAGGAGCGGATTTGGAGCGGACACCCCGGGGCTCCGAGGCCTTTGCGGACGCGATCTGGAAGGCCTGCCTGAGCCACTCCAGTAACAGCGCGTCGTCCGGAAGGTCCGTCAGAGAGGTGATGCGCCCGATCGATCCCGAGGCGTCGTCGCCGGAGACACCCCCCGCACGCAGCACCTCGGACATGCCCTCGCCCCAGATTCCCAGGCTGCAGTGGGCCTTGAAGGCACCCATCGAGCAGACAATCTGACCTTGGTGCAGGAAGAAGGGACGCTGCCACTTGATCGTCTCTTCGACCTCGCCACCGGCCTGGTGGATGAGCATCCGGAGATGACACAGGATGGGACGCGCAAACTCGGGCGCACCTTCAATCTGTGCGTCCACCCTTGGATCCCGGCTCTGCTTGCTGATCCCTTTTGCCAATTCGCCCTCCCACGGCATAGCCGGCAGGATCAAACTAAGGCATACCCGGCCACGCTGCAAGGGTTGGATAGATCCGAATCAGACCGTGTCGCCCGCGGCCTTCGCCTTGACTGGCTCTTTCTCGACCGGGTAGGGCGGCCCCTTTTGCAGAATCTGCACCATCTTTTCGTCGTACTTGTAGATATCGTCGAAGAAGTCCACCTTGCCGTCTTCCCCAACCCTCGCGGTGAGGTAGAAGATGACGATCGGAAGCGGCGTCTTCAGGTTGACCTGGTGGTTATCCGCGCCGCTGTTCATGGCATCCTGGACCTTTTGGAGATCCCAGTCCTGCTGGTCCTTATCCTGCTGTCCGTGCAGAACCCATGCGGCGAGATCGTCAGGGTGCTGCACGCGAATGCAGCCGTGACTGAAGTCGCGTCGTGTCCGATTGAAGAGTTCGACGGCAGGAGTCGAGTGCAGGTAGATGTCGTACTCGTTCGGAAACATGAACTTGACCAGTCCAAGGGAGTTCTTCGGTCCGGGCTTCTCGCGCACCATCAGGCCACCGTGCGCGACCTGCTCGGTCGAGTAGCTGGCCTGTACCTGCCCTTTGCCATCCGTGACCTCGAAGTTCTTCGTCGCGAGATAGCCCTTGCTCGCGTTCATGTGCGGAATGAGCTCCTTGCGTGCGATGTCGACCGGGACATTCCAGTAGGGACGGAAGATGAGGTACTTCATCATGTGCGTGAAGACAGGCGTCTCGTGCTCACCGACCACCTTGCCGACGACCACCTTCATGCTGAAGGCCTGCTTATGATCTTCGTCGTATCCGCGCAAGAGAAACTCCGGCAGATTGACCATCAGGCGCGGGTTGACGTACTCGTTGGGCAGCCAGCGCCAACGCTCGAGCGACGCATCCAACTGCAGCACTCGCTGGGACAGCGGTACGTTCATCGAGGCGATGGTCTGCGCGGTCAGTTTGCCGTCGGGCGTAATGCCGTGCCGCATCTGGTAGGCCTTGACTCCGTCCGAGAGGGCGCTCGTGAAGGTGGTGTTGGGCGGCGCTCCCGGTGCTGCGGCGGAACCACCATCATCCAGGTCTCCCTCCAGATGAAGCCGCGCCGCCAGCGCATCCGCCGCGGGATAGCTTCCATCTGCGCTCACGGACTTGGCAACCGTGGGAAGATCCTGGGATCCGGAGGCCGCCTGCTGCGTGGCCAGCTCGAGATAGCGTGCGAGCGCCTGTTCGGTGGCGCGATATTGCTCGTTGTCGGGCTCGACGGAGGTGATCAGCTTCGGCACATCCTCGGCATCCACCGCGTTGTCGGAGACGAACTCCGGCAGATCGTACTTCTTCGCCTCGGCGTTGATGTCGAAGTTGAAGTGTTGCGGATTGAGCCGGCCAATGCGAAGGTCGGAGACGTAACGCATGACCGCGACCGTCATGGCGACGTCGTATTCCGCGATGGCGTCGTCACTCTTGGTGGCCAGGGCCTGGACGCGCCCACCCCATCGGGGGGCATCATAGTCCTCGGGATTCAGGCCCTTCTTCGCCGCATCCTGAAAGGCCTGGGTAAAGGCCCTGGCCTGGGCGGTCGGCTGCCCATCACGCGTCCAGGCGATCTCGTCGTTGCGGTCCTCGTAGAAGGTCTGGACCGGAGCCTGGTAGACGCCGACGTCCGGGATCTTCAGGAACGGCAGCCGGGTGGATTGGATGAGCGGCTGAATCTTCTGCGCGTAGGCGTCCGTGTTAGGAGCCGAGCGCGTCTTGCGGTGACGCCGGCATCCTACGCCGCCAGCGAGCAGACCAAGCCCGAGAACCGCCACCACTGAAATCTTCCAACTGCGTACCGCAGCGCCGGTGCCTGCCATGCTGATGCTCATCGTTCGAACCGCCCCTGACTTGTGCTGATGCTGGGAATGTACACCGTAGGATGCGAGGAAGTGCGAATTTGATCGAAGCGACCGCTTCGGAAGCCTGGACAACCTAGCGCGCCACCGCTGACAGAGTTGACAGGCAGACCAGCGCCTGCGTCACAAGCAGGCCTCCGGTCACCGCCAGGAAGAGCCTGCGGCTTTGTGTTTCGAGCGCGTCGGCGAATACCCCGCCGATGAAGGTAAGCAGAAAAGGAAGCGCCCAAAGCCACGGTGCGCTCGTCACCTGCGTCGTCATCAACACCGAGACGACCACGCTCATCATAAGAGGCACACTGTTACCAAAGTATCGCGACCGCTTGACGCCGGCCCACAGCAGCAGCGATACCAGCGTCGCGACGGTGATCGAGATCTCATCCAGCGATCCGAAGAAGCTCTTGACGCCATCGAGTGTGAACCAGAATCTTCCTCCTCCGCCCGTGAAGACGTAGGAAAAGGCCTGCAGGCGGAAGGCGAAACATGCGAACACGAGCAGCAGCGCACCCATCGCGGAGTAGATGAGGATCTGCATCACGTAGCTGCGACGCCGCTCCGCAAGATAGAGCATCAAGACGAATGCCGCGGCAAAACCTGCCATCGCCGCCAGCAGGTGAGCAGCCGCCGTGAGGCCCAGCGCAAGCGTCAGCAGGGCGATCCGAGGACGCCACTTGCGCCGCGGTCCCTGCATGGCGTGAGCCACCCCGATCGCCGTGTAGACCAGGCCATAGAGCCCCCACATCGCAAGCACATCGTTATTTGGACGCACTGCAAAGCGGACGACCTGTGGGCAAAAACAGTAGAGCGCGAGCGACAGGAAGGCGCCTTCGTTCCCGAAGAGCCGCCGCGACACCCACCATAGACCGGCGCCGAGCCACACCGCGAAGAGAACGAACGGCAGGTGCAGCAGGTAGAGGACGCTCCCAAGTTCATGACGCGCCTCCCACGTCGTGCCGTTGAGCGATCCACCCGCGTAGAGCCGGTTCTCCGGCTTGCGCAGATGGTCGATTCCAAGCAGCACCAGGCGCTGTGCCGTGAGGGGAAAACCGGCGACCCGGTAGGCCAGCGTGCCATCCCCGTGGAGATTGCCACAGGTGGTGAAGTAGCCCGCCAGGGGCGAGGGGCGCTCCCACATCTCGCGGCCACACTGTGCGTAGCGATAATCGTCCGTGGTCAGGCGCTGGTGGCCGATGACCCAGAGACATTCGCCCAGGAATACCAGCAGAAGAAAGGCCGCGACCTGCTGCGCGCGGCCCATGCGGAACTGCAGACGACTCATCGCGCTGACCCCGCCCTGGCGGCCGTCTTCCCACTGCGGCGACAAAGCGCCCCGGCCCTCATCCACCATCCCACAGCCCCAACCGTCCCATCCTGCATTTCACCCAGTGTATCTTGGAGAGGTATGGAGTCGCTTCTCTTCACCCCCGGCAAGGCCTTTCTCTCCGTGAATTCTCCCGTCGTTCCGTGGACCGTCGTCTTTGAAGATGAAGGTGTTGCAGGCTACTTTTACGCCTGCGACCGGTCGCAGGAGACACAGGATCACGCCATCCTCGACGCCATGCTGATCTACAACGTCAGCGCCCTGAAGGACCGCGAGACACAACGCCTCGCTGCGGTCGACTGGTCGCGCAACGGCTTGCAGGCCGTGCTCTATCTGGACGGCACGGCACAGGCGCTCTTTGATTTTGGGGCGCAGCGCGGATTCTGCCGGACGGACTTCCCGAACTTCATCGCCCAGCAGGGTGACCGGTGGGTCAAGACCACCCATGCCTGGTCCGACTCCGAGCTCCAGCGCTTCGAGGCAAGCCTGTACGCCTGATCTGGCTACTGCCGTCGGTGGGGACCCGATAAACACATCAAGTTGTTAGAAGTAAATGGTCGGGACGACTAGATTCGAACTAGCGACCTCACCCACCCCAAGGGTGCGCTCTACCAGGCTGAGCCACGTCCCGACTTATTGATCAATCCCCCATCCCGTTGACGGAATGGGCGACAGGGGGTCTTTGCTACAGAGTCCAGTGTACACGATGGCGTCCCATTCTGGCGGCCGACTTCGGCGTCTCCGGCTACCCCGGTAACCACCTCGCCGACCTCCTCAGTGCGTGACGCTCAACGTAAATCTCAGACCTTTGGGGCCACGAACTCCTTCGGCAACTGACCTCCCTCGCCAAAAAAGAACTCGTTCATCTGTTCTACCAGGAACTCCTGCGCCTCGCGCGTCCAGGGCTGAAGACGGTACTCGTTCAGCAACATCTTCTGGCGTTCCACCCACTCGCCCCACGCCTTGGCCGAAACATTCTTATAGATCTTCTGGCCGAACTCCGAGTCGAAAGGAGGTTCCGGTAAACCCGGCAACTCGGCCTTATACTTCGTGCAAAAAACCACATGATCCATCTAAATACCTCGATTCAGATTCTACGGTACGAACCCTGCCGTTCGAATCTCCCTACCCAGGTCCAGGGCAGGAAACGGCGGCAATCGCCGGCGGGATAACGCTCCTGGATTCGAGCCGGTGTAACCAAAATGTAACCATTGCCTGTGGAAACAACGATTTTTCGTGCAAACTATGAAATCCGGGCGCCTTATTCCCCAAAAGTTGCAGGCCTCGCCGTAACCCATTGATACAAAAGGGATGGAAGACCTCATCCGAACCAAGCCGATTATTATTGCACTTGATTCTCGCTGTTTCCTATCATCGGACCAAAAGTAACATCCACACGTTTTCCACAAAAAATGCCACTTTGGAACAAGGAAAGAGGGAGGCCAATTACTCCCCCCTCTTGTCCGTTGACATGTCGACCGTTTCCTGAAAACATGCCGCCTTCAAAGGTGAATCGTGCTACCGGGCCGGGGGACGGGCGGCAGGTGCCGTACGATGTGGCGCAGCCGACGAAGGAGCCGACGGCGGCGGTGCCGCGACGCCAGAGGTTGTGTTGTAAGCCGTCACCACAGCCTGCGAGATGTCGGTACTCTGGTTCGCCCAAAGCACATTGCTGCCCTGCTCTCCAACATCAAGCAGAAGGGTGAAGCCGCTCTTGGCACAATATTCACGCGTCACCGCCATCACCTTCTGCGCTACCTTTCCAAGGGCTTCCTGGAGATCGGTGTTGTAGGCGGTGGTGGCATCTTCCGCGTCGCGGTTCAGCTGCTTTTCCTTGGTGTCGATGGCACGGACGCGCGATGCGCGCTCTTCCGCCGACATCGTCGCTGGGGCCGCATCCAGCTGCTTCTTCAGAGAATCGACCTCGCCGCTCATGGAGTCGATCTGTGCCTTCTTCGGCTCATACTTCTTCTGAACTTCCAGGACGCTGCGCTGTCCTTCGTTGGTCGCAACAACCGCCTGCTGGAACGCGATCAACGCGACCTTCGCAGGGATCGCCTGCGGAGCAACTGCTGCCGGGGCTGCCGGGGCCGCCGGGGCAGGGGCGGGTGCGGTCTGGGCGATTCCAGACACGGTGGACATGGCAACGATTCCCGCGGCAAACGCGGAGACAAGACGGTGTGTGCGATTCATGCGGGGTAGAGCTCCTTGCGATCAGATAAAGTCCAGAAATTTTATCGAGTGGAAAACATCGGCCGGCCGAGCCTATCGGCCACGCCCTGTTTGACTCACCCAGGCCGCGCCGGTCAACGCGACCACGTCTTGTACCTTCCACCCATCCTTGCCATCACCAGCCGCCACCTACCCGTCCCTGGCCCGTCACCTGAAAGCTCATTCGGGAAGGATCGATCGCGCGGGGCGAGCGGAGTAACGATAGAACGAGCACAACACACCGAATTATAGGTTGCTCCCCCCCTCTCAGGTCAAACCTGCCCCTTCGCCGGTGCATCCAAAGGTCACCTCGCGCGCTGTGCCGGGCTAGTTGGTTCGAGTCAGGTATGCAACGGCCTCCGGCTCCGGAATGTGCATCTGCGCGACGACCTTCGTTGTGGCCACCTCGTCAGGACTAGGCAGCGTCAGCCGGACCCAGCTTCCGGTCGGCCCCTGGAATGAGATCACCTTTGCCCGAGGGTACTGCATCTGAAGGAACTCCTTCAGGTCGTCCGCATCCTCTGGCCGATCGAACGCCCCGACCTGCACACACCAGCGCGGCGAGACGTCCACGAATCCGTGGGGAAGATAGGCCTCAACCCTCACCTTCGCCACTCCGAGCCGATACAGCCCTGCCGCCTTCGCCGCCGCCTCCGACAGGTCGATGATCCGCCCCGGCACAAACGGCCCACGATCGTTAATCCGCACCACCGCGACCTGCCCGTTGACCAGGTTCGTCACCCGCGCCAGCGCACCCAGCGGAAGCGTCCGGCTCGCCGCGGTCAGCGACCGTCCGTCGTACACGCTGCCGTCGGCGCTCTTGCGGTTCACATAGAGCTGGCCGTACCAGCTACCCAGACCGACCTCCGTTGCCACCAGCCGACTCTCCGCCGGAATCACCATCGGCACAGGGGCCGGCGCAGGACGTGGATTCGCGGAGATCGTAGGCGCCGAAGAGGACGGACGCGGAGCATTGGCCGTGGAGGGGTTGTGGTGACAGCCCGTCAAGCAGGCGAGAGCCACGGCAAGCGCGCAGGCCACAGGCAGACGAAGTCTACCCCGTCCCCCAGCCGTGCCGCCGGAGCAGAACATCAACGTCTCGTCCCATCCACCGGCGGCGGCGGCACGGGAGGGCCGCCCCCCTGCGCATTGCGGCTGTCATCCAACTTTGCCGCCAGACGCTGCAGCTCGATCGCCGCCGAGCGCAGCGCCTCCGAGCTGTTGCGCCGGACGTCCGGAACCACTTCATCATTGATATAGGTAGCGAGTCGTTTCAGGTCCTCTTCCACCCGAATCGCTGCATCCCGCAGATTCTGCTCCCAGGGCTTCCGTGCGCCATCCGTCATACCGGCACCTCGCTCGTCGCCTACGATGCTCTCACCGCAGCCGTCGGTCCACAAGTTCTCAATGAGGAACCACCCCCCCCCCGTCGCCCTGCCGCGATATCTTCAACCGTCACAATCCGATCTCCAACAATTTCCGTCAACCCAGCAGATCCATCTGGTAAAACTATCTTTCCTGCGGCCCCGCGCATCACAGTAAGCACAACACCTGACACAGGCACCTCCCGATACCTGAACCGATACGCTGTAGCCTCGACCAAAGCGCTTCGCAGAGTCGACAGATAAGGACAAAACCCTTGAACATCCGCACGCCGCGCACGCTCCCCATCCGGTACGCTCCCACCGCCCTCCGCTTTCTGGCCAACGCGTCCCTCGCCGTCCTGCTCGCTGCCGCGCCCGCAGCGTGGAGTCAGCACGCTGCTCCAACTCTGCTCGCCAGCTCCTCATCCACGGCATTCGAGGCTCTTCCCGATGCCCCCGGCTCACTGCGTTCCGCTCCGGTCGACGCAACCTCAAGCAGCATTGACTTCTCCGGCATCGCTCCCGCGGGTGCGAATGCCGATGGACAGGCCAATCCCACGGTCACCCGCATCGCCTCGCACTCCGATAAATACATCGCCCCCGGCGAGGCCGTGCCGAACCTCAGCGTCAGCGACAAGATCGTTCTCGGAGTCAAGGACGCCATCTCCCCGCTCGCGTTCGTCGGGTGGGTCGCCTCAGCCGGATACGAACAGGCGCTGAACGGAAGTCCCAACTACGGCACCAACAGCCAGGCCTTCGCCCAGCGTTTTGGCGCTGCGGCGGCCCGAGCCACCTCAGAAGGGATCTTTTCCGACTCAGTCCTGGCCCCGCTCCTGCGTGAAGATCCCCGTTACTACCGTATGGGCCCCGGACACAACGTAGGTAAACGGCTGATCTACGCTGTCTCCCGCACCTTCATCACCCGTACCGACGGCGGACAACGTGCACCCAACAGCGCGCTGATCGCCGGAAACCTCGCCGGAGCCTACCTCACCAAGGCCTACTACCCGGACCTCAACACCAGCAGCCGCGAGGTCCTCAAGACCTTCGGAGGGTCGATCGGCGGCTCTGCCCTGGGTTTTGCCGTCAGCGAGTTCCTCTCCGGCCCTCTGAACATCTTCCACCTCTCCAGACCAACGCATAACTAGCCCCAGGCAGACCCGCTGGAAACACCATGATGGCAGCCCGGGCATCGGCCCGGCTGTCATACCATGAGATATCCATGTCCATCCAACCTTCACCATCAACAGGCGTTCCAGGTCTCACGCTCTCCCTCTCCGGTCGCGTGGCGCTGATCACCGGCGGCTCCCGGGGCATCGGTGCCGCTACCGTCCGCCTGTTCCGTCAGGCTGGCGCGCGGGTCGTCTTCAGCTTCGCCTCGGCGATTGACCAGGCCGAGGCTCTCGTCGAAGCGTCCGGAGGCCCGGAGTTCTGCCACGCCATCCAGCAGAGGCTCGACACAGTCGAAGACGGGCAGGCACTCGTGCAAGCCGCCATCGCTGTCTTCGGACGGGTCGACTGCCTGATCGTCAATCACGGTATCTGGCCCTCGCACGATGCCCCCATCGGCGAGATGTCCAACCAGCAATGGCGCGGAACCCTCGGGACGAATCTCGACAGCGCCTTCGGCCTGGTGCAGGCATCAGCCGCCCACATGCTCACTCACCAGCCAGATAGAGGTGTAAAGGGCCACATCGTCCTCGTCGCCTCCACCGCAGCCCAGCGTGGCGAGGCCTTCCACGCCGACTACGCCGCCAGCAAGGGCGCGCTCCTCAGCCTCACCAAGAGCCTCTCCAGCGAACTCGCCCCCCAGGGCATCCTCGCCAACTGCGTCGCCCCCGGCTGGGTCGCCACCGAGATGTCCGCCGCTGCCCTCGACGATCCCGAGACGTCCAAGAAGGTACTGGCGACCATTCCACTTGGCCGCCCGGCGCACGTTGACGAGATCGCAGGTCCCATCCTCTTTCTCTGCACGCCGCTGGCCGGGTTCTGTTCTGGCGAGATCTTCAATGTGAACGGCGGAGCAGTACTGGTCGGCTAAACCAGGCGCGAATGTGGGATGATCGCTGTGAGAGTTTGCCCCGGAGATTGATGAAGAGACTTTTTCTAGCCGCCGCGCCCATCCTGCTCTTCGGTCTCGGCCCTGTATCAGCGGTCGCCCAGACCACCCTCTCGCCCGCCGGAGCCTCGGTCACCCCGCCAGACACCCCCGCACCTGCTCCCGGCGATGACCGTGGCAGGCGTCTCCTCGACCAGATGGTCGAAGCCCTCGGCGGTCCCGCCTGGCTGAACCTCCAGGACGTCGAAGAGGATGGTCGCGTCGCCACCTTCTTCCACGGCCAGCCCACCGGCTCGAACGTCCAGTTCTTCGACTTCAAGCACCTCCCCATGCAGGAGCGCATCGAGTACGCCAAACCCCGCGACCTGATGCCCGGATCGGTCCGCGACGTCGTCGAGGTCTGGACCGCCGACAAGGGATACGAGGTCACCTACAAAGGCAAGAAGGAGCTTATTCCCAAGCAGATCGAGGACTATAACCGACTGCGCCGCCACACCATCCGAGAGATCGTGCTGGTCTGGCTCAAGCGCCCCGGCGTAGTCGTCGTGGCGGAGGGAACCTCGATGGTCGGACGAAGGATCGCCGACAAGTTCACCATCCTCAGCCCCGACAACGACGCCGTCACCATCGAGACCGACCAGACCACCCACCTGCCCATGCGCCGCACCTTCGAGTGGCGCAACCAGACCTTCAAAGACCACGACGAAGACGCCGAGGAGTACGAGGACTACCACACCATCGACGGCCTTCCCACCGCGCTCTCCATCACCCGCTATCACAATGGAGACATGTTCCAGCAGCGCTTCCTCACCCGCGTCCAGTACGGCAAGGCCCTCCCTCCCGAACGCTTCGATCCCGACCACCTCCTGACGAAGAAGTAGCTTCGCCGAGAGCAGCTTGCCTGTTGGTACAAAGGTTGGGTGCCCCACCTTCGCGACACGTCTCACCGTCGCTAAGGTGGGCCGGAGCGCCACGGCTCTACCCCGGGGCCCCCCGCAGAACCGCATCCGCCACCGCCGCCGCCTCCCGCGCAGCCATCACATCGTGAACCCGCACGATGTGCGCCCCCGCCAGGATCGCCGCGGTATTTGCCGCCGTGGTCACCTGCAACCGGGCATTCGCCGCCGGAACCTTCCCCCCATGCAGGTCCGCAATACTCTGCCCCAGAAAACCCTTGCGCGAGACTCCCGCCAGCAGCGGCCCCAGCCCACGCAACTCCCCAAGCCCAGCGAGCAGCGGGTAGTTCTCATCCCCGCGCTTCCCAAATCCAAACCCCGGATCCAGCACGATCGCCTCCCGCGCAATCCCCGCCCGAAGCCCCGCCTCCACCCGTTCCACCAGCTCCCGCCGCACCATCGGCACAATCTCCTCCGTCCGAAGAGCCGGCAGCCGAGCCCAATCCGCAGGCCGTCCCCGCGTATGCATCAGGATCATCCCGCAACCAAGCCTTCCACACACGTTGCCCATCCCCGCATCCCACATCAGCCCACTCACGTCGTTGACGATCTCCGCCCCGGCCTCCACCACCCGCTCCGCCGTGGCGGCATGATAGGTATCGACGGAAAGAATCGCCTCCGGCCGCTCTCGCAGAATCCCCTCCAGCACCGGCAGCACCCGTTCCTGTTCCTCGCCGGCCCCAACCTCGACCGCACCCGGCCGCGTCGATTCCCCGCCCAGATCCAGCAGATCCGCCCCCTCATCGAGCATCCCCAGCCCCCGCTCCACCGCAGCATCCACCGACGAGAACCGCCCGCCATCGGAGAAGCTATCCGGCGTCAGGTTCAGGATCCCGATCACCAGCGTCCGCTCCCCCAAAGGGAGGGTGCGAGAGAGCAGACGCCAGTCGAAGCGTGGTCGCGATACAAAAGACATAGCCCCGATTCTTACACTCCCACCCTACATCTCCGCCCAGCGCCGCAGCAGGTTGTGATAAACCCCCGTCAGCGCCACAGCCGCCCCGCTCGCCGGAGCCTCCGTGGCAACGCGTTGAATCCCCTGGTCCAGATCGAATAGCAGAGTCCGGTCCAGATCCGACCGGATCATGCTCTGCACCCAGAAGAAGCTCGCCACCCTGGCCCCCCGCGTCACCGGCTCGACGCGGTGCAGGCTGGTCGCCGGATACAACACCATATGCCCAGCCGGCAGCTTCACCGAGTGCGACCCATAGCTATCCTCGACCAGCAGCTCCCCTCCGTCATACTCCTCCGGGCCAGCCAGAAAGAGCGTCGCCGAAACGTCCGTCCGGATCCTCTGCCCAGTCCTCGCATCCGACCGGATCGCCGTATCCACATGCGTGCCAAAGTGCCCGCCACCCGTGTACCGGTTGAACATGGGTGGAAACACCCGCAAGGGCAACGCCGCCGACATAAACAGAGGCGACCGCGCCAGCGCACCCAGCACCGCCTCCCCCAGTTCCATCGCCAGCGGATGTCCCTCCGGCAACTGGTGATTGTCCTTCACCCGCTGCGCCTGGTAGCCCGCCGTCACCTTCCCATCGACCCAATCCGCCGCATCCAACCTGGCCCGCATCGCACCCACCTGATCCAGCGTCAGGACATCCGGTATCGTCATCAACATCGCATTCTCCCTTTGTACTTTTTGCTGAAGCCTTAGAACTTGTAGTTCAACCCAAACAGCGCACTCCGGCCCGCTCCCGGAACCAGGTGGCTCGGATGCGGCTCATCGATATAGAACCGATTCAGCAGATTGTCGATATTCACCTGCAGCTCCACCCGTTCCGAGATCGACCGCTTCACCAGCGCGTTGAACGCCCAGTACCCCGGAACCTGCTTCAGCGCCGTCGCCGTCACCACAGCATTCGCCGGAGTCGTCCCCGTCCACGCCGTCGCAACATAGGGAATCGTAGAGCTCGCCGTCCGCGCCGCCACATAGTTCCCCCCCAGCCCACCCGCAAACCGGAAGCCCAGCGGATGTGTGATCCACGCATTGAACGTCTGCTTCGGAACATTGGCCAGCGGAGCCCCTATCGAAGCCGGAAAGAACTTCGAAGCCGTCACCTTTCCGTCCAGGTACGCATACCCCGCGATCAGGTCGAAGTCCCGCGAGATCCGTCCCGTCGCCGAAACCTGCATCCCCTTCACCACCTGGTTCCCCGCCAGCACCGTCACCAGCGAGTTCGCCGGCGAAGTCTCCCGCGCATTGTCCTTCTCGGTCCGAAAGATCGCCCCCGCCAGCGTCAGCCTCTCCCGCAGCAGATCCCACTTCGTCCCGATCTCGTACGTCTCATTCTCCTCCGGCGGAAGCACCGACGTCGTCACCGACAGCGAAAGCGACTCCGCCGACGGATTGAAGCTCGTCCCATAGTCGAAATAAACGCTCCCATGTGAACTCGGCTTGAAGACGAACGCCGCCCGATAAGTCGGCTGCCTGTCCACCCGCGTCAGCAGCGCATTGCTGTTCACCGACGAGCTCCGGTACTGCGTATAAAAGTAGTCATACCGCACCCCGCCGCTCAGGTCGAAGTACCGCCCCAACTTCACCGTGTCGATAAAGTAGATCCCACCCGAATCGCTCAGCGCATGAGTCACCGAGCTCACCGCCCCCGTCCCCGAGAACGGAAGACTCTCATTCGGATTCAGCAACGTAGCCGAAGGAACCCCGGTGTAAGTGAACCGTGTCGGGTTCGACATCTCCCGCCCGCCCTCGATCCCCGCCACGACCGACTGCGCAATCCCCGCCACCTTGAAGTGCAGCACCGCCTCATCCTGCTGCCACAGGTCGTTCTCCACCGACTGCACCGCGATCTGATTGCGATTCACCAAAATCGTCGCCGGATCGCTCGCCTGCGTATAAAGACAAAGCTGCGCCGAGTTGAAGATATTCGTCGGAGCCGTCAAAAGCCCCGTCGTCGCCGAGATCGCCCCGTTCGAGCACACCTGCGGCTCCGTAATCTGCGCATTCCGCGGATAGTTCGCAAACCGGCTGATACTCCGCAGGCTCACATGGTCATTGATGTCCTTATCCAGCTTCAGCGTGATGATGTCGTCGTTCGTCTTCAGAAAATTCCCGTCCCTGAATCCAAAGTAGCTCGACCGCTTCACCCCCGGAGCCGCCTTGTTCAGCAGCCACGGAATCCCGTAGTCCGGCGTATCGCTCTCCGTCAGGTGGAAGTAGCTGATCGTCGCCCGGTTCTTCGTTCCCATCCCGAAGCTCAGGCTTGGCGCAATCCCAAACCGCCGATTCTCCGCCACATCCCGCCCCGGAACCATGCTGTCGTCCCCAACCGCATTCAGCCGGAAACCCATCCCATTCCCCAGCGGCTCATTGACATCCACCGTAGCCCGCTTCTGCAGCGCCGTTCCCAGTTGAAACGTCCCGGTCACAAACTTCCTCGCCTCCGGAACCTTGCTCTCCTGGTTGATCACCCCACCCGTCGAACCGCGCCCGAACTCGATCCCGGCAGGACCTTCCAGCGCCTCCACCTGCTCATAGTTGAACGAATCCCGATAGTAGCTTCCGAAGTCCCGAATCCCATCCAGGAAGATGTCGTTGCGCGCCGTAAACCCACGAATCGTCAGGTTATCCCCCTGCGCCCCGGCCTCGCCCGCGGCCATGCTGATTCCAGGAACGTTCCGCAGCGTATCCCGCAGCGTCGAAACCCCCTGCTCCTGCAAAACAAACTGCGGAATCGCCGTGATCGACTGCGGAGTCTCCGTCAGCGTCTCGGTAAACCGGGTCAACGGCATCGCCGCCGACGCCTTCACCGTCACCTCTTCGTTCGCCTGCATCCCCACGACCATGGTGACGCCGCCCAGGCCATTCTCCTGCCGGAACTGCAGTCCTGTCCCCTCCAGCAGCATCGCCATCGCATCGCTCGCCGGAAGCACCCCGGAGGCACCACGCGTCTTGAAGCCCGCCAGCTTGCCCGCCGGAACTCCCACCCGCACGGCAATGCCCGTAGCGGCCTCATACGCCTTCAGCGCCACATCCAGATCCCCCGCGGCAATGGAGAACTGCGTCACCGTCTGTCCACCATGAGCCGGCAGCGCCGCCGCCGTGGTCTGACCCAAAGCCGGCATCTCCGAAACTCCCCCGACAAACGCGCAAGCCGCCAGCGTCCCCACCAGCAGCGCCCGGCCCCCCATCGAACTCACGCCCGCTGTCCCGCCACGCAGACCACGCGACGTCTCCGCCTCCTGCGCAGACACCCGCGTCCGCATCACCTCACCCTTGATCGCCAGAACCTCCAACCGTCGCTTCGTCCGCTTCATCTCTCCTCCTTGGGAAAGTGATCCAACGCCTCACCGCAGCGAGGGCTATCGTCCAGCCCAGCCACCCGCGACCGAAAAAAGGCGCAAGCGGGCTCACAGACCGCACACCCGAAAATTCGAAACGCGCAAACACACGCCTTCGAAGCCTCGAGCTCATCCAGATTGTGGGAAGTTGAACCAGCTGCGGACGTGACCCTATAATGCGGACAGCCGCCGACGCTCAATCGCTTCCGGCCCCCAGGTCCTCGCGGTCTCCGCCAAGAGATCAATCCGCGAGGATCTGTTCTTTCCGGTTCTATTCAGCCGGCGAAAATCCTCATAGCCATCCTGAAAACCCGATGGCCTGAATATACGACAAAGTTAGTCCGAGTTCAATCCTCTTTTCAGTTGTGCCTGAGCGAAGGGGAAATTCCCGTCCGCGCAAGTGCTACGATCACCCTCAGAACCCCACCGCAACCAGGCTTTCATGCCAAGAGGAACTCATCCGCCTATGCCGCTCCGCGTAGCTGTTCTGCCGTTCGCCTTCCTCCTATCCAGTGCCGTCACCCAGGCCGCGCCGAAGCCACCCGCATCCCCGATCCTGATCACCGCCGACTTTACCGACACGTCGCGCAAGCTCTACCACGCCGAGATCGACCTCCCCGTCGCCCCCGGCCCCCTCACCCTCACCACGCCCAAGTGGATCCCCGGCAGCCACAGCCCCAACGGCCCTATCGCCGACATCACCGGCATCGTCTTCACGGCAAACGGCCCCGGAGGTCAGAAACAGACCCTCGAATGGCGCCGCGACGACGTCAATCTCTTCGAGTACCACCTCACCATCCCCCCCGGAGTGACCACCCTCCACGCCCACCTCGACTCCATCGTCACCCGCCGCATCACCCCCAACATGGGCATCCTTGAGTGGGAGCGCCTCCTCCTCTACCCCGCCGGAATCCCCGTCGCCACCATCCCCGTCCAGCCCACCGTCATCGTTCCCGCCGGCTGGGGAATCGGAACCTCCCTCAAGCCCATCTCCCCTTACGATCCCCAGCACCCCGCCGGCGGAACCGTCCACTACGCCCCCACCACCGTCGAGATGCTCGAAGACTCCCCCATCATGACCGGCGAGTTCTTCAAGGAGTACGCCCTCGCCCCCGAAGTGACTCCGAAGCACTACATCGATCTGGTCGGCGACCAGCCCGAAGACGTCCAGCTCCGCCCCAAGGTCGTCGAAGGCCTCTCCAGCCTCGTCCGCGAGGGTGGAGCCATGTACAGCTCGCACCACTACACCTCCTACCACTTCCTCCTCACGCTCACCAAAAACGGTGGCGGCGGTGGCCTCGAGCACCACGAATCCTCCGACAACGGCATGCCCGAGCACGCCCTCGTCGATGACGAAAACGTAGCAGTCAACAACTACCTCCTCGCCCACGAGTTCACCCATAGCTGGAACGGCAAATACCGCCGCCCCGCCGGACTGGCCACGCCCGACTACGCCACCCCCATGCAGGGCCAGCTCCTCTGGGTCTACGAGGGCCTCACCGACTACCTCGGCAACGTCCTCGGAGCACGCTCCGGCTTCATCTCCCCCCAGGGCTTCCGCGAAGAACTCGCCCTCACCGCCGCCTACCTCGACTACAAATCGGGCCGCGCCTGGCGCTCCACCGAAGACACGGCCATCTCCGTGTCTGTCCTCCGAGGAACCGCCGCCTGGTCCAACTGGCGTCGCGGAACCGACTACTACCAGGAGGGCGACCTCCTCTGGCTCGACGCAGACACCCTCATCCGCAAGCTGACTGAAAACAAGAAATCCCTCCACGACTTCCTGGTCCTCTTCGTCGGCAAAGGCGGTGACACCGCCCCCAAAGTCCTCCCCTACGACCGCGCCGAGCTCATCGCCGACCTCAACCAGGTCGTACCCTACGACTGGGCGAAGTTCCTCCACGACCGCATCGACGCTATCAACCCCCACGCCGACCTCGCCGGAATCGAGCGCGGAGGCTACAAGCTCGTCTACACCGACCAACCCAGCGCATTTGAAAAGAGCGAACTCGCCATCCGCGGAAGCGCAACGGACGTCTGGTTCTCCGTCGGCATCACCGTCGACCCCGACGGCACCATCAGCGACGTCCGCCTCGGCGGCCCCGCCGACCAGGCGAAGCTCACCCCCGGCCAGAAGATCCTGGCCATCAGCGGAAAGGTCTACTCAAAGGAAGCCCTCCGCGCCGCCATCCGGCAGGCCAAGGGCACAACAACCCCCATCCACCTCGTCCTGCAGAACGAAACCCTCGTCTCGGAGGCCGACATCCACTATCACGATGGAGAACGCTATCCCACCCTCCAACGCATCGAAGGAACCCCCGCCTACCTCGACGACATCACCAAACCAATGATCTCCGAGCCAAAGTAGAGGTCTTCCAAATCGAAAGGGAGGCAAGCCCTCTTGGGCCGCCTCCCTTTTCTCAGGTTATCTGCCGATGCAAAGCCGGGTGCCCCACCTTCGGCGCAACGCCTCACCGCGCCTAAGGTGGGCCGGAGCGCCACAGCACCCGGCCGCACCCCTCGCGGAGGGCACCGTCACCCGCAAAACATATGCGTGCGATCCTGCCACACCGACAGATGCAAAAACCCGCGCCCCGGGCGGTCTCCACGCATACACCGCAATCCCACCCACCCCCCGTTTTCGGGACTAAAACCCTCTATACTAGAGGGATAACGTTATGGCTGACGATCAAAACCCAGAGAACCCGAAACTCCCGCTTGGACCCCCGTCCGACTCCCCTTCCGATCCTCTCTCCCAGTCCGGTGCCACCGGCGACGGAACTCCCCCCGAGCCACCCTCCCTCGGCGGCGGCAACGTCCAGGGCCGCGGCGCGCTCTCCATGCTCTCGATCAACATCGAGGACGAGATGCGCCGGTCCTACCTCGACTACTCCATGTCGGTCATCATCGGGCGCGCCCTCCCCGACGTCCGCGACGGCCTCAAGCCCGTCCATCGCCGCATCCTCTACGGCATGCAGGAGATGGGCCTCCAGTACAACAAGAAATATACGAAGTCGGCCAAGGTCGTCGGCCACGTCATGGGAAACTACCATCCCCATGGCGATTCAGCCATTTACGACACCATGGTCCGCCTCGCCCAGCCCTTCTCCCTCCGTTACCTGATGGTCGACGGCCAGGGAAACTTCGGCTCCGTCGACGGTGACCCACCAGCCGCCATGCGGTACACCGAATCCCGCCTCACCCGCCTCGCCGGTGAGATGCTCTCCGACATCGATTCCGACACCGTCGATTTCACCCCCAACTACGACGAGTCGACCCTCGAGCCCACCGTCCTCCCCGCCCGCGTCCCCAACCTCATCGTCAACGGCAGCTCCGGAATCGCCGTCGGCATGGCCACCAACATCCCCCC
>JAMFSC010000022.1 GCA_026225095.1 bacterium | reverse complement strand
CTTCGAGGCTTTGATCAAGCAGGCACGACGCAAAGTCTTCCTGGTGCTGGATAACCTCGGCGTGCATCACTGCGCGCCGGTCAAGCAGTGGCTGGTTGAGCGCGCGACCCAAATCGAGGTCTTCTATCTGCCCAGTTACTCCCCTGATCTGAATCCCGACGAAGGGCTCAATGGAGACCTCAAACAGGCCAGTGCAACTCGAGTTCCATGCAGAACAAAAGACAAGTTGCGCAAGGCAGCAATGGAACATAGGACAGCAATCGAAAACAATCCCGACAGAGTCAAAGCATTCTTCGAAGACCCCATCATCAAGTACGCCGCCTAACAGTATTCTCGGGCCGGATCAATAGGAGCTTTGAAGGGATGCCGAATCCGGAGTGCCGCAGGCACGGAGGGGTTCGTCTGACGGTACCTCTGGAACTCTTTGTCCTGGCCGAAGGTGTATTCGAGAGCCTTGTTCACGATGTCATCGGCTGGCGCTTTGATGAAAGCAGCATGCTGATCCACCATGATTGCGATGGACTCTTCGAGTGAGCAGAGGACCTTGATTTTCTTCGACGGGACGACTGATAGCAATGGCATGCGGTGATTCCTCCTTGGGGGTGGGTGGGTCGGTTGGCTTGGCGTGGAATGCTGGCCGACTGGTCAGTGGATCGGCGCCGGGGTTTCTTCCGCACGGTAGAGATCCTCCGTGGGAAAAGTCTGGGTAGAAAAGTCGTAGCCGGTGACCTCGATCAACTCCCGGAGGCGGCGCTTGCCGTTGGCCATTCGTTCGCAGTAGAGAACGAAGTCGATTGCTTCGGCAGTCTCGGAACGGATGAAACTATGGTTGATGTTCGGACGTGCGCTCAATGCGAGATTCGAGAGTCGACTGAGTGCGTCCCATGCGGACTTTGCATGCAGGGTGGTGAGTGTGCCACCATGTCCTGTGTTCATCGCCTGGAGTAAGTCATTCGCGCACTCGTCGCGAATCTCACCCAAGATGATGCGGTCGGGACGGTGACGAAGTGCAGCAGCCAACAATGCGCTCGGTGTGATGGCTACCTGGCCGGGGATGGCATCGACTGCCTGCCGCCTCACCGCATTCGGTTGCAGGATGCGTAGCTCCGCAACCTGCTCGATGACGATCAGACGATCCGTCTCCGGGACATGATCGAGGATCGCTTTCATGAGCGTTGTCTTCCCTGATCCTGTACCACCTGCAATGCTGCGCGAGCAGCCGGATCTGACCGAGTCGGAGTTGCGCGAGCGGTTGGCTGGAACGGGAGTTGTGGTTTCCAAAAGTCGGGTAGGGCAGGTGCTGCGGCAGATGGGCGAGCGGCGTAAAAAAAACGCTTCACGCCGCCGAGCACGATACCGAGCTGAATCGTAAGCGGCGCGAGGAGTTTCTCAAGACGATCCAGTCTGTCCCGCCGGAGAAACTGATTTTCCTGGATGAGAGCGGCGTCACCACGCAGATGACGCGGCAGTGGGGACGAGCCCCAAAGGGCCAACGTGTCCACGAAGCCACGCCCCAGGGCCACTGGCAGGTGCTGACCACGTTGGGGGCGATGAGCCTGCGCGGAATCGATGCGGCCATGACGGTCGAATCGGCCACCGACGGCGATGTCTTCGGTGCTTTTTTAGAGCTGGTCCTGTGTCCGAAACTGCGGCCCGGCGATGTGGTCGTCATGGATAACTTGTCCTCCCACAAGGTGGAGGGGATCCGTGAACAGATCGAAGCCTGCCATGCGCAATTGCTCTACCTGCCACCCTACTCGCCCGACCTGAACCCCATCGAGAAGGCCTGGTCCAAGTTCAACAATTCCTCCGTGCGGCCAAAGCACGAAGCAAAGAAACCCTGGATCAAGCTGTCACCGAAGCACTCACCACCATCACCCCGGAAAACGCCGCCGCCTGGTTCAGCCACTCCTGGTATGGGATACATCGACCTTGGTCTTGCTCTAGGCGGATGGGTGCCGAGATGGCTGCGTTGCAGGTTTTTCAAGCAATGTTCACGTGCTGTAGATGTTGTGGCGGACAAGGGAACGCAGACTGACTTCGTGGGCGGTGCGGTGAGACGGCCCCCGAGGAGAGTCGATGCTTCCAGTTGGCGAGACGCTCGTTGCTGCGCTTCCTGTGGTTGATGTCTTCGTTTCTTCAACCGTGCGTGAGTGGGACGGAACGGTCTGCGGGGCTGAGAGTGCGGGGCGCCGGGCAGAGGGTGGGATATGGCTCGAACAGGGGTCTTATGTGGCAAGGCTGGCTACGTCGGACGACGATCTCAGGGCGGTCTACCGGCTTCGCTTCCTGGTCTTCAACCTGGAGCTGAACGAGGGGCTTGAATCTTCGTTCGCGGATGGATATGACGTCGATCGCTATGACGCGGTGTGCGATCACCTGATCGTCGAAGAGCGGTCGACGGGGACGATCGTGGGGACCTACCGGGTTCAGACCGGTGAGATGGCGGGACGGCACTTTGGCTATTACAGCGAGCAGGAGTTCGACTTCTCGCCGTATGAGGGGATGCGTGGGCAGATCGTGGAGCTGGGAAGGGCGTGTACGCATCGGGATCACAGGTCGACCGATGTTCTGCATCTGCTTTGGCGGGCGATTGCGCGGTATGCGCTGACGCAGGGAAGCCGGTACATGATGGGATGCTGCTCGCTGACTTCGCAGGACTGCGCGGCGGGGTACGCGGTGTATCGCTCGCTGGACGGATACATGGTTGCGCCGGAGTTGCGAACGGTTCCGACGGCGGCGTTTGCCATGGAGGAGGATGGGGGCGGGAATGCGGTGGAGCGGGCTCCGAAGTTGCTGCGGGCGTATCTGACGATTGGGGCGAAGATCTGCGGGGTTCCGGCGATCGATCGGGAGTTCAGGACGATCGACTATCTGACGTTGCTGGATCTTGAGGGTCTGCACCCGCGGGTGGCGGCGAAGTTCCTTGTGGGGGCATAGGGGTGGGTCTGGTCCGGTCGGTGTGGCGGAGCGGGCTGATGGTGAGTCTGCTGGTGGCGGCTACGGTGGATGGGAGGATGCGGCGGCCCCGGGTGGGGGCCGAGGGGGCGGTGTGGATCCACGGATGGTGCCGGAGGATCGTGGGGGCGTTGGGGATCGAGTGCAGTGTGTCAGGGCGTTGGCCCAGCAGTGGTGCGGTGGTGTCGAACCACTTGAGCTACCTGGACATCCTGCTGTACAGCGCGGTGCGGCCGTTTGTGATGGTGTCCAAGCGCGAGGTGCGGGGATGGCCTCTGCTGGGGTGGCTGACGGCGCAGGCCGGGACGGTGTATGTGGAGCGCGGGGGCGGTCCGGGGCGTCATGCGGAGGTGAATGGGTGGATGGCGGAGGCGTATGCGACGGGTCTGCCGGTGCTGTTCTTTCCGGAGGGGACGACGACCGATGGGAGCGCGGTGCTGCCGTTTCGGCGTGGGCTGTTTCACTCGGTGTTGAACGGTGGGATTCCGCTGCGGACTGCGGCATTGCGATTCGGGTTGGAGGGTACGGGATCAGTTGCGAATGATGTCTGCTACTGGGGCGAGATGGAGTTTGCTCCACATCTCTTCACCTTTCTGGGACTGGAGGGAGTGAGAGCGGAGATCGCGTTCGGGGATGAGGTGGTGGAGCGCCAAGACCGATTTGTGCTGGCCGAGGCGGCGCGGGCGGGAGTGACCGAGCTTTATAGCGAACTGGCGCTGGGAGCGGCGCATGCCCCGGTGATGGTGGATCCTGTGCGGGACGAGGCGGCGGGGCTGGTCATGGGATCAGGTTGAGCTGGTGCAGCCTGCGGCGGACCTGTTCGATGGACCAGTCGAGGTTGTCGGTGCCTTCGACGGTGATGGTGGCGTGGGTGGCGGAGGGGAGAACGAAGAGGTCGGCCATGGGGCGGGCGGTGGCGTTGTACTGGTCGCGGACGCATTGCTCGGTACGGCCACGCTCGCGGACGTCACGGGGGATGCGGCGGGTGAGACAGAGGTCGTGGGGAGCGTTGACGTAGATGCTGAGGTCGTAGAGGGCGCGGAGCGTCTCGTAGTGGAGGGCGAGGATGCCTTCGACGATGAGGACGCGGGGGGCGGGGAGGGGTTCAGTCATCGGCGTGCGGGTGTGGGTGGCGAAGTCGTAGGTGGGACGAAGGATGGGCTGACCGGCGGCGAGGGCCTCGACGTGGTGGACGAGGAGTTCGTGCTCGATGGAGTCGGGATGGTCGAAGTTCTGAAGGGCTCGCTCGGTGGGAGGAAGGTGGGAGGAGTCGCGGTAGTAGAAGTCGAGGGGAAGGAGGGTGGCATCGAGCTGCGAGGTGAGCTCGCGGGCGAGGGTGGTCTTGCCGGAGCCTGAACAGCCGGCGATTCCGAGGATGAGGGGCCGGGTGGGGAAGGACATCTGGATCGGATCAGGCATGGTGCTGCGCGGTCTCCGCTTTGATCTGGGGGATGAGGGCTTCGAGGAGGGAGGTGAAGTCGGCCTCGGCCTGGAGGCCCATCTGCATGACCTCTTCGTGGTTGATGGGCTGATCGAGGACTCCGGCGGCGAGGTTGGTGACGAGCGAGAGGCCGAGGACTTGCAGGCCCATGTGGCGGGCGACGATGACCTCGTGCACGGTGGACATGCCGACGAGGTCGGCGCCGAGGGTGCGGAAGGCGCGGATCTCGGCGGGGGTCTCATAGGAGGGGCCGAGGACGGCGAGGTAGACACCTTCGGGCAGGCCGATGTTCCGGCGGGCGGCCTCCTGTTGGGCGAGGTTGCGGAGGGCGGGGGAGTAGGCGTTGGACATGTCGAAGAAGCGCTGGCCGGAACCCGTGGCGACGCCGAAGCGGGGTTCGTTGGGCCCGACGGCGGCGTTCATGCCGGTGAGGTTGATGTGGTCGGAGATCGCGACGAGACCGCCCTGGGGCAGGTCGGGGCGGATGCCGCCAGCGGCGTTGGTGACGATGAGGGTGCGGCAGCCGAGGAGGCCGAGGACGCGGGTGGGGAAGGTCACCTCGGGCATGGTGTAGCCCTCGTAGGCGTGGACGCGGCCCTGCATGACCGCGACGGGGACGCCGTGGATGTGGCCGAGGATGAGCTTGCCGGAGTGTCCGACGACGGTGGACTGGGGGAAGTGAGGGATCTCGGAGTAGGGGATCGAGACCTGTTCCTGGACGCGATTGGCGAAGTTGCCGAGGCCGGAGCCGAGGATGATCCCGATGGCGGGTGCGTTGGGGCTCCGTTGGCGGATGTGGCCGGCGGCGTCCTGGGCTCTTTTGTAGATCTCGTGCATGTGCTCCTTCCGGGGGGTGCACCCCCCTCCCCCCATTGAGGTCTCAAAGTATTCAAAGGAAAGGACCTAAGTCTGGACTTCGCGGTGGTATCCGGAGACCACTGAGATGCATTCGCGGGATGGTTGGGGCCTAATCTCTGTCTTAATTGTTGCACAGTCGGGGTATCTCCCCGGCCAACTTTATCTCCTTTGGAATCAAAGGATTGAGCGCTTTGGGGGCTTGACAGCGGGAAACGGCGGGAAAAACGCTAGAATCGGGTCCATGTCGAAGAAGATGACGCGAAGAGGGTTTGCCGGCAAGGCCTCGTTGATGGTGGTGGGGGCGGGGCTTGGGCTTCAGGGTGAGGCGCAGAGTGGATCGACCCAGACGGCTGGGCAGGCTACGCCCGGGGCACCTCCGGCGTTTGGAACGGGGGCGGCGGCGGGGCCTGAGGTAACGGTGGCGACGTTCGCGGAGGCGGAGAAGCTGGTGCAGGCACCGCTGACGGAGAAGGACAGGGCACAGGCGGCGGGGAACTGGCGGGTATCGATGGCTCCACTGTATGAGCGGCGGGTGGGGCCGAAGAAGGTGAAAATCGAGGATGGGCTGGCGCCTTACTCGAACTGGAACCCTCTGGTTCCGGGTGCTCCGGTGGGACCAAAGGCGGTGGGGAAGACGCGGGCGCAGACTCCGCCGGTATCGGGACCCGTTGAGCATCCGTGGCCCGATGTGCCTCTGCCGGGGACGGATGCGGAGATTGCATTTGCTCCGGCGACGCAGCTTTCGTCGTGGATCTTTCACCGGAAGATTACATCGGAACGGCTGACTTCTATCTACCTGGACAGGATGACGAGGTACAACCGGACGCTGCGATGCGTGATTACGCCTACTCCGGAGATTGCTTTGAAGCAGGCCCAGGCGGCTGACCGGGAGATCGCGGCGGGGCGTTATAGCGGACCGCTCCACGGGATTCCGTGGGGTGGGAAGGACCTGCTGGATACGGCGGGGATTCGGACGACGTACGGCGCGGAGTTTTATCGAGACCGGGTGCCGTCGAAGGATGCGGCGGTGGTTCGGAAGCTGCATGAGGCGGGCGCGGTGCTGGTGGGGAAGCTTTCGATGGGGGCGCTGGCGCTGAACGATATATGGTTTGGCGGTCAGACGATGAATCCGTGGCTGCTGGAGGAGGGGGCGAGCGGGTCTTCGGCGGGGCCGGGTTCGGCGACGGCGGCTGGGCTGGTGGGCTTCTCGATCGGGTCGGAGACGGGTGGGTCGATTGTGAGTCCGTCGATGCGGTGCGGGGTGACGGGGCTGCGGCCGACCTTTGGGCGTGTCCCCAGGACGGGGGCGATGACGCTTTGCTGGTCGCTGGATAAGCTGGGGCCGATGTGCCGTTCGGTCGAGGATACGATGCTGGTACTGGGGGCGATCTCGGGGCGGGACGAGGGGGATCTTTCGAGTGTGGAGTGGGGTACGGAGTTCGATCTGCACAGCCCGGTGAAGGGGCTGAAGGTGGGCTATTTTCCGGGGTGGATGAAGGAGGCTCCGGCGACGGATGTGGATCGTCATGCGCTGGAGGTGGTGAAGAAGCTTGGGATGAGGGCGGTGCCGGTGTCGCTGCCGGACTGGCCCTACGACACTCTGCAGATCATCCTGTTTGCGGAGTCGGCGGCGGCGTTTGAGGAGCAGACGCTGGATCACCGGATGGATCAGTTGAAGGCGCAGGTTCCGGATGCTTGGCCGAATACGTTTCGGCAGTCACGGTTTCTTTCGGCGGTGGACATGGTGCAGGCGGACCGGCTGCGGAGGAAGGTGGCGATGGAGATGGTGCGGGTGATGAGCGAGGTAGATGTACTGCTGGTGCCGAGTCTGCGGGACGAGATGCTGACGCTGACGAACTTTACGGGGCATCCTTCGCTGACGTTGCGGGCGGGGTTTGTGGAGGTGGGGGAGGCTCGGAGCGACTGGGCTCCGGACCCGGCGCATCCGCTGCCGAAGTTTGAGCCGAAGCGGAGGGTTCCGCATGGGGTGACGCTGATTGGGCGGCTGTTCGATGAGGGGACGATTGGGCGAGTGGGGATGGCGATGGAGAAGGAGTTTGGGGTGAGGGGCGAGGTCCCGAAGGGGTTCGGGGGTTAGAGAAGATGCTGTCGGCGCCTCGACACGAAGAATGCTCCGGGCTGGACAGAGCGATGCGAGTGGGGTGTCCCGCAGTCGTGTCTCTATCGACGAGGCTATCGAAGATTGAAGACCAGAGCTTTGCGATCAGGTTCCTCTGCGATCGCTGCCTCGGAGGAGATGCGATCCTCGTCCATTGGGAATGGGCATATGAGCGAAACGAAGGCTAGCAGGAGAAGGGCCACGGCCTTCAACTGTCCACTGAAGCGCAGGCCGTGAACGATGAACTCGGATTGAAACGAGAGGGCAAAGGCGAAGAGGGAGAATCCGAGAAGAAGATCCCTGTTTGAGGTTCTGGGAGCCTCGCTCCTGGCTCGTTCCAGCGCGACGAACACAAGGAGGACAAACGGCGCGTAGAGGTGCAGAAGGGTGTAGTCGAACGAAATGGGAGGAAGCAGGATCGATGCCACGGTGAGGCAGAGCAACTGGTTCGCGACAGGAAGCTTGCGGAGTCTCAAGAAATATACGATGAGGCCGGTGAGGGTGGCGAACACCAGGTAAAGCGTGAGCAGGTGGTCTACCTGCTCGGGCGGCGGAAGCGTTGGGAGCAGACGCTTGAAAAGAGCGAACAGCGAATGGTCGAAGCCTGTTTCGATGAGAAAGAGCCTGAGCATATACGTGTGGAATACTGCAACGGCTGCGGAGGTGCCACGCCAGCTGACGACGATATCCGGGCACACGAGCCAAAGTGAGAAGACGGTGTTCAAGGCTGCCACAAAGATGCTTAAGGCGGCTTGACGATACTGTTTTCTGCTGAGCAGGAGCAGAAGGTAGACTGCCGGGAAGATCTTCATTGAGATCGCCAGGCCGAGAAAGAGCGCTGCAGTCCATGTGCGCCGGGTCCAGAAGGCCCAGAGAGCCGCAGTGGTGGTGAGCCATACGAAAAACTCGATGTTGCCCTGGTGTACTTCGAACCAGAAGGCGAACGAACTGAAGTACGTCGCGCACACGAAGAAGCTCGCGGCGCGGGGTGCGAGGCCACGAACGATGAGGGATCGTCCCAGGACAATGAGGAGAGCCCACGAGATGAACAGGATGGTGGCGATGTAGCAGATGGTGGGAATCCACGTCGAGTGGTGGGAGGGGATGATCAGGAGAAACGGTTTGAAGAGTACCACGGTTGCTGCCGGGTAGGTGAGGGGTGGACCAATGTCGTAAAACCTTGCCCTATGGAAGAAGCGGAATTTCTCGATGTAGGAGCTGAAATCGCAGAAAATTTCCTGCCTGCGGCCCGCGGGATAATCGTAGGGATAACGCAAATGGAGAAGAAGGCCGCACACCATCTCTGCGATGAGACAAAGCGACGCCCACAACGCACTCTGCACGACAAACTGTTTCAGTACATATGGAAGGCGCATCGGGAACGTGGTCCAATCTATGATTCGTTCAACGTGGGGATTCACGGCGAACGGCGCCTTGAGTCGTGACTGCGGCGAAGGATGTGACCGCTGGGATGAAGGTATTCCCGAATTGTAAGGTCTTTGCTGGGGTCGAGGACGGTGTGATCACGAAAGATTGAAACGGTCGGTTTTCGCACACAGGACGGGAGGCTGTTTGCGCGTTCGCTGGAGAGGGCTGCGGGCCCCTTAGCCGGATACTGCTGTGGTCATTGGGGGGGGCTGTCAGTGGTCCGGCGGGCTTCGTCCTGTTGTTTTGCCTGGAGCCAGGATTCGAGGATGAGGACGGCGGCTACCTGGTCGATGAGGTGTTTGCGGGTGGCGCCTCGGGGGTGACCGGCTTCGTCGAGGATCTCGTGGGCGGCGACGGAGGTGAGGCGCTCGTCGACGAGGTGGACGGGGAGGGCGGATCGCTGGTGGAGGAGGTCGGCGAACTCGTGGACTTT
>JAMFSC010000159.1 GCA_026225095.1 bacterium | reverse complement strand
GCCTCGGCGTCGAGAAGATCCGCCTCACCGGAGGCGAGCCCCTCCTCCGCGCAGGCCTCCTCGAGATGGTTCAGGAGCTCTCCCGCTCTCGCACCGCCTTCCTCCCCGATGGCTCCCGAACCGCCACCGGAGCCCCCCTCGACCTCGCCCTCACCACCAACGGCCATCTTCTCGAGGCCCTCGCCGAACCTCTCCGGCGAGCCGGCCTCAACCGCGTCACCGTCAGCATGGACGCCGTCGATCCCGACATCTTCGCCCGCATCACCCGCGTCCCCCGCAGCTTCGAGCGTGTCCTAGCCGGCGTCCGCGCCGCGCAGTCCGCCGGGCTCGGCCCGGTCAAGGTCAACTGCGTCCTCCTCCGCGGCTTCAACGACGGCGAGATCGAAGCCTTCGCCGCCTTCTCACGCTCCGAAGGAGTCATCGTCCGCTTCATCGAGTTCATGCCCCTCGAAGAAGACCGCACCTGGCAACCTGGAACGGTCGTTCCAATGTCTGAGATCGTCGCGCGCCTCAACGCCGTTCGCCCCTTGGTCGAGCTTCCACCCAACGCCGCCAGCGAGACCGCCAAACGCTTCACCTTCGATGATGGCATCGGCGAGATCGGCATCATCGCTCCGGTTTCACGCCCCTTCTGCGGCCACTGCAGCCGGGTCCGCCTCACCTCCGACGGAAAGATCCGAACCTGCCTCTTCTCGCAGAGCGACCACGATCTCTACGGACTCATGGCCCGTGGGGCCGACGATCAGGAGCTGACCACCTACATTCGCCAGGTCGTCATGCGCAAAGAGGCCCGCCATCACATCGGCGAAGAGGGCTTTCAGAAACCCTCCCGCAGCATGGTGCACATCGGCGGCTAGCTGCACCCTCGCCTCGTTCACCGAACGCGCTCTCCTCAATGTTACCTTTTGGATAAGGGGTAGCCCTTCCTCGCGCCCTGAACCTTTGCCTCCCCGCTCCTCGGCCCTTTGAACTCCAGAAATCTGGAACTCCTTACCCCAGGGAACTCCGTGCCAAGCAAGTTTTCATTCCAGGTCATCGAAAGCCGTCAGATGGATCACCTTCGGGTCTTCCACGACGTCGCGCGCGCCCTTACCTCCACCCTCGAGCTCGAAGAGGTCCTCCTCACCATCATGAACAAGATGGCCGGCTTCTTCGGCCCGGAGCGCTGGTCGCTCCTCATGGTCGACGACACCACCGGCGAACTCTACTACCGAATCGCCGTCGGGGAAGACGCCGACAGCCTGAAGGGCCTCCGCGTCGCCATGGGAGAAAGCGTCGCCGGCTGGGTCGCCCAGACCGGCAATCCCCTCGTCATTCCCGACGTCTCGCTCGATCCCCACTGGTCCTCCTTCGCCCGCCGCCACCCCGAGTTGCGCATCCAGTCCATGGCCTGCGTCCCCATCCGTTCCGCAGACAAGACCCTCGGCGTCATTCAGCTCCTCAACAGCAAGCTCGACCTCCTCTCCGACTACTCCATCTCCTTCCTCCGCATCCTCTGCGACTACGCCGCCATCGCCATCCAGAACGCCCACTCCATGGAACTCATCCACCGGCTCAGCATCACCGACGACTGCACCGGCCTCTTCAACGCACGCCGTCTCTACAGCCTGATGGAAGAGTGCGTCCTCCGCAGCCACGCCGGCCCCGGAGAGCCCTTCAGCCTCATCTTCATCGATCTCGACCGCTTCAAGAGCGTCAACGACCTCCACGGCCATCTGGTCGGAAGCCGCCTCCTCGCGGAGGTCGGCCATCTGCTCAAGCAGCTCCTCCCCCCCGGCGCCGCCGCCTTCCGCTACGGCGGAGACGAGTTCGTCGTTCTCCTGCCCAACGCCTCCAAGCCAGACGCCTGCATCGTGGCGAAACAGATGTTCGAAGCCCTCCGCCGATCCCGTTTCCTCAAATCCGATGGCCTCTCCCTCCATCTCACGGGAAGCTTCGGCCTCGCCACCTTCCCCGAAGACGGCGACTCCGTCCACGCGATGCTCCGAGCCGCCGACACCATGATGTACGACGTCAAGAAGTCGACCCGCGACAACCTCTCCATCATGGGCCTGGGCCTCCTCATCGACCCCTCCGCCCACCCCGCCCCGCAGCTCTCCGACCCACTCCAGATCACCTGACCGTCTCACTCCCTGCTGGTACCAAGTCGGGCGCCCCACCTTCGTCGCAAAGCCTCACCGCGACTAAGGTGGGATCGACACCCACTGCCCCACGCCAAAGGCCTGACACCCTTACCCAAACAAGCCCCGTCTCACTCTCGCGGACGACGCCCCAGCGTAGCCGGCCCCCGCGCATCCGGATGCAGCGCATCCCGATTGTCCGGAGCCGTCGGATGAACCCCAAAGTCCCACACCCCCAGATTCACGTCCCGATCTGAGATCACCTCCATCAGCGCATACTCCCCAAAGTCCAGCGGCTGCTTTGGCGTCAGCTTCATCCAGTGCCCTCCCGGCAGCAGCTCCGCCTTGGTCTCGACCACATCCTCCTGCCGATGCGTGCTCCCCAGCGCGCTGATCCTGAAGCTCATCAGGATTCTGATATCCCTCCGCACATCCGCCCGCACAATCACATACCCGCTCGTCGCCGACCCACCCGTCGGAGTCGTCGCGGCATTCCCCTGCGCCCCATGCGTATCCACCACCAGCGGCGCGCTCCCCGTCGGCGCCCCCGTATCGTCCCCCACCCGCAGATAGATCACCGGCGTATCCACATGCGCCTGCACCGGAGCCCGCGTGCCCTTGATCTGCACGATCTGGTGCGAGCTTGCCAGCGGATTCAGCGTTGACTTCAAGATACTGTGGCCCGTACTCCGGTTCAGCTCCCCACCCGTCTGCACCAGCGGGACCAGTTCCGGCCCACCCTGGAACGTATCCAGCAGAAGCACCGCATCCTCCGTGTCCAGTCGCAGATCCTGCGCAACCTCGGGAGTCCGCGAAGCCCGGTCGGCCTCCTCCTTCGCCAGCTCCGGGTCGAGCACAGGTGGCTTCCCCGCTTGGTCCGCCGCCGCGTTCTCATCCACCGGCTCATGCGCCTTCTCATATCGGCGCGTCGCCACCAGGTCCACCAGCGCCAGCGGAATATCTTCCTGCGATCCCGCCCGTTCCGCGCTCACATAGTGGACTGTACTTCCGTCGACCGTATAGCTCATCACGAGTTGGTAGCTGCCGTCCTTCAGGATCAGCCGCGTCCGATGCGCCGGACGTTCCGCCTGGGCAGCATCCGGCAACCGTCTCTGCGGCGTGGCCTGTCCCAACATGATGCCGGCAAACAAGACACATCCCAGCGAAATCGAACGGGAAATACGCACCCAAAAGGTGGGTCGGGCGACAGGCGTGACTCGCGAACGCATCATAGACAGCAGGGCTCCGGAGACTTAGACGCACGACCAGACTACCTGAGATCACCACGGCCTCATGAACCCGGGCGCCGCACAACTCCAGGCCACTCCCAACCCCGCCAAAACGGGCACCACGGTACCGCACCCGACCGAAACTCCCCCTCATGTTCCCGCGGGGTTCGCCGAATGTGCAAAACTGGTAGCAGCAGATAATACGCATGAACTCCACCAGGATCAGAAGCCAACGCGAAGCGAACGATCGACGGCAGCCCCTCTGGCTGCGAGTCGTCGCCTACTTTGCCATGGCGCTGATCGGCGCAGCCAGCACCGCGCAGGTCTGCCACTCCCACGAAGACGCTCTCCAGCCCGGAACCTCCCAGGCCAGCAAGACCGCACCTGGCAGCGCAGCCCTCGCAAATCCGAACCACGATTCCCTCCCCGGGAAATCCAACAAGTCTCAATCCGACCAGGACGACTCCAACTCCGCCGTGCGTTGCCCCCTCTGCGTGGCGATGCACTCGGCCCTCCCGGTCACCGGCCACCTTCCCCAGGTAGCCCTCCTGGCGCTCGTCGCCGTGGTCCCTGCGTCCGATGGCATCGGCCGCAGATTCTCCTGGCGCTTCGAGATGGCCAGCCGGCCTCCCCCCTCGGCCCGCTGGTCCGCGTAGCGTTCGGCAGGAGTCTTCTCACAGTCGCACCCGACCCAGGAAGACCCGCCATTGGTGTCCCCTTTGCTTCCCTGCCTCATGTTCCAGGAGTTTTCTCCATGCGATTCCCCAGCATCTCCAGCTCCCAGCCCACCTCGGGCGGCCTAAGCCGGCTTCCCTCCGCCATCCTGCGCACCCTGCTTTTCCTCCCCGTGTTCTTCGTCCTCCTCGCCACCCTCGCCCCCGCCCAGGGAACCTCCGGAAGCATCTCCGGAACCGTCACCGATCCCAGCGGGGCCCTCGTCCCATCCGCCACCGTCGTCCTCGCCAACGCTGTCACCGGCTACACCCGCACCGCCCAGTCCGACTCCGCCGGCGCCTTCCACTTCGTCAACCTCCCCTTCAACACCTACCGCCTCACCGTCTCCAGCACCGGCTTCACCACCACCACCCAGAACGCCGCCGTCAACACCCTCGTCCCCGTCTCCGTCACCATGCAGCTTGGCCTCGCTGGATCGAATACCGTGGTCACCGTCGATGCCGGCTCCGACCTCATGGAGACCGACTCCACCTTCCACACCGACATCGACCGCTCCATGATCGACAAGCTCCCCGTCGAGAGCGCCTCCTCCCAGCTCAGCTCCCTCGTCACCCTCTCTTCCCCTGGTGTCGCCGCCGATTCGAACGGTCTCTTCCACGGCCTCGGCGATCACGCCGAAAACTCCTTCTCCCTCGACGGCCAACCCATCACCGACCAGCAGAGCAAGGTCTTCTCCAACCAGATCCCCGCCGACGCCGTCCAGTCCCTCGAGGTCATCGACGGAGCCCCACCCGCCGAATACGGCGACAAGACCAGCCTCGTCATCAAGGTCACCACCCGCTCCGGTCTCGGCATCCACAAACCCACCGGCTCCATCAGCACCTCCTACGGCAGCTTCGGAACCGCCGACCTCTCCGGGCAGGTCTCCTTCGGAACCGATAAGACCGGAAACTTTCTGGCCGCCTCCGTCATGAACTCCGGCCGCTTCCTCGATCCCGGCGAGTTCTCCGTCTTCCACGACAAGGGCAACCAGATCAACTTCTTCGATCGCGTCGATCGCCAGTTCACCGACGTTAGCTCCGTCCACACCAACCTCCAGTACACCCGCTCCTGGTTCCAGACTCCCAACTCCTACGACACGCTCAACACCGGCGTCACCAATCCCCTCACCGGAGCCCTCGTAGGCCAGGCCGACCAACGCTCCAAGATCGAGACCTACCTCTTCGCCCCTACCTACACCCGCACCATCAGCAACGAGGCTGTCCTCAACGTCGCCCCCTACCTCCGCCGCGACTCCTACCGCTACTTCGGCTCGAAAGACCCCCTCGCCGACAACGGCCCCATCCAGCAGGAGGCCGTCGACCAGCAGCGCTCCCTCACCAACCTCGGCATCCACTCCGACCTCTCCTACACCCGGGGCGGCCACAATGTGAAGATCGGCGGAATGTACCAGCAGACGTTCCTCCGCGAAAACGACCAGATCGGCCTCGTCGACTCCACCCTCAACGCCCTCTGCCTCGACGCCGCCGGCAACCCCCTCCCCGGCTCCACCAGCACCTCCCAATGCACCACCGTGAACCCCGCCTTCAACCCCATCCTCCTCCCCTACGACCTCACCCGCGGCGGCAGCCTCTACCGCTACCACGGCCAGACCGACGTCAAACAACTCGCCCTCTACGCCCAGGATCAGTACACCCACGGCAACTTCCTCATGAACGCGGGCCTCCGCGGAGACTTCTACAACGGCCTCGCCATCCAGCGCCAGGCCGAACCCCGCGTCGGCCTCTCCTACAACTTCAAGAGAACCCACACCGTCATCCGTTCCTCTTACGCCCGCGCCCAGGAGACCCCCTTTAACGAAAACCTCGTCCTCTCCAGCCGCGGTTGCCAGGACACCGTCATCCAGGCCGTCTTCGAGACCCTCGGAACCTGCGACCCCGCATCCTTCAACCCCGGCTTCCGCAACGAGATCCACGCCGGCTTCCAGCAGGGCATCGGCAAACACCTCGTCGTCGGCGGCGACTACATCTGGAAGTACACCCACAACGCCTACGACTTCTCCGTCCTCGGAGCCACCCCCATCACCTTCCCCATCGAGTGGCACAACTCCAAGATCCCCGGATTCGCCGCCCGCGTCGCCCTCACCGAGGTCAAAGGCGTCTCCGCCTTCGTCGTCCTGTCGTCGGTCGCCGCCCGCTTCTACAACCCGCAGGTCGGCGGAGTCGGAGCCACCGTCAGCACCCCGGGCGGCCTCCCCTTCCGCATCGACCACGACGAGCGTTTCAACCAGACCACCCACATCCAGTACGCCCTGCCCTTCAAAAAGAGCCTCTGGTACGGCTTCAACTGGCGCTATGACAGCGGCCTCGTCGCCGGTGCCGCTCCCTGCTACAACGCAACCGGCCTCAACAGCAGCTGCACCGGCAACTCCATCACCCTCGCCAACGGCCAGCCCGGCATCGACCTCAGCTACCTCACCCCCGACCAGGAGTTCCAGGCCGGCCTCATCTGCAACGGAGTCAAAGCCACCCCCAACTCCGGCTTCACCCAGTGCGCCGCCACCCAGCTCACCTCGAACCTCCTCAAGCTCGCCGCCCCCGGGACCGAAGACGACGACTCCAACCCCGGTCGCATCCAGCCCCGCAACCTCTTCGACATGGCCCTCGGAGACGACAACCTCTTCAACTCCGACAAACACAAGATCGGACTCCGCCTGAGCGCCATCAACGTCACCAACAAGTACGCCCTCTACAACTTCCTCTCAACGTTCTCTGGAACCCACTACGTCTCGCCACGTTCCATCACCGCCCAACTCAGCTACAACTTCTAAAGCTAATCTGCTCCCGCTATGGTCTTCAGAGCCGAAGGCCCGACAGATAAGGACCACCTCATTCAACCGTTGACGTCCACACTGTTCGAGACATTGTCGTGCTTGAAGACGTCAGCAAGATCAGTAAATCTCGCCCCATCGGTAAAGTCTCCATGTCCGGAATCGAAAGAACCGATGCCCTCCAATGTGCCGGCGAGATCGAATGTCCCGGTCGTTGCGCGGGTGTAACCGGTCTGGCCCGCCGGTTGGTAGCTCGGATCGTTGGCGTTCAGATCCTGGAATCCTGACGCGATGAGAGTCACCTGCTGCATGGTCGTGAGCTTGCCGCTGGTGGCAAGCATGTCTACCTGGTCACGGATCTGAGAGATAGTCGCTCCGTTTCCGTCCGCCGCCCCGCTTCCAACCAAGGATGGAGCGTTCCCGATCTTCCCCAACGCGTACAGGCTGTTGAGTACGCTCACATTGTTACCGCTAATCGCTGTAATGCTCATTGAGACTCCTTATTCCGGGACGAGAACAGTTCAGGCCGAACATTCAGATTGAACCTTGCACCTACTGCGGACGAGGTAGCACGTATCGGGCCATCCGGGGACGGGTTGGATGAGCGCGCTATGGTCGTTACCCGCTCCTGCGAGGCGTGTAATCTCACGCGACTATTCGTGCTTCTTTCCCGTACCTGTGAGGTTGCCTTTCTGCCGTCATCAAGCGCCGAGCGCGGCGGCGCGTGCGGCCGCCGTTAGGATGGTGTGATGAGTTCCCCCACCTCACCATCCCCCGGCTCGCGCGCCACGATCCTCATCTGCTTCGCCTGCGTCTATCTCTTCTGGGGCTCCACCTACCTGGCCATGCGTTACGGCGTAGAGGTCCTACCACCCTTCGTCCTGGCATCCCTGCGCTACTGCATCGCCGGCCCGCTTCTCCTCGGAATCTGCCTTCTCCGCGGCGACTCCATCCGCCTGACCAGCCGTCGCGACCTCCAGATCCTCGCCACCATCGGCATCCTCATGCTCGTCGGAGGCAACACCACCGTCATCTGGGCCGAGCAGTACCTCCCCAGCGGCCTCGCCGCCCTCATCATCGCCTCCATCCCCATCTACGCCGCGCTCATCGAAGCCTTCCGCCCTCGCGGCGAAAGCCTCCACCCCCGCGGCTGGATCGGCATCGCCATCGGCTTCATCGGTCTCGTCCTCCTCCTCTGGCCCGGCCTCAGGACCGGCCTGCACGGCGACACCCACCAGATGATCGCCTCCTTTGTCCTCCTCGGCGGAGCCCTCTCCTGGACGATCGCGTCGATCCTGTCACGCCAGACCAAAGTCTCCATCTCCGGCATGGCCGCCGCAGGCTGGCAGATGCTCTTCGGCGGAGTCGTAAACCTCCTGATCCTCGGCGCAACCCGTCAATGGCACGGCGCGCACTGGGGCGTTCAGGCGTGGGCCTCGGTCCTCTGGCTTGTGGTCTTTGGTTCTCTCATCACTTACACCGCCTACATCTACCTCCTCGACCACGTCGTGGTCTCAAAGGTAGCGACATACGCGTATGTCAATCCCATCATTGCCGTCGCGCTCGGAGCCATCTTCCTCCACGAGCGCTTCGTCCCCATCGAATGGGCCGGAATGGCCGCCATCCTCATAGCCGTCTTCCTGGTCAATATCTCCAAAACCCAGGCCCCAGCCGCAAATCCCCACCCAACAGATCCCCAGCCGACCAACGGGAGGCCCGCGCGAAGCCCAACACGAGTCACGGAGTGACCGCCGCCCGCGCAGGGCACCCGTCCGGCAGGACAGTCCTTACTTGAATCGCCCCTCAGCCAGAACCGCACCCAGCGTAAAGTCGGCCGGGCTCACATCCGCGAACGAGAGCCGCGTCCGCAACCTCACCGCCTCTTCAATCTGGGTCGAGATCAGAAGCAGATGCCGCCTGCGGTGATCCGCGCAGGTAATGTGGGGGAGAAGATCCTCGTCGCGCCGCGCATCGTGCTCCAGCGTAACGATCCTGTCTTCGACAGCCTTGCGGAAGCGGGCGGTAATCGCAAAAGCATATTTATTCGACATTTTTTTCTCCCCGGCGCTAAAGTTTTTCAAACCTGTGCCGATCATACGGAGAGAAGGTGAAATCTCATAGAGTACGGACGCTCCCACGAGGGTACGCCCTGTGGTTACCTTATGGTTACGACAAGGATGGGCCGACTCTACTTCCGAGTCCACTCCGTCCCCGCCGCCCCATCCTTCAACAGAATCCCCTTGCTCAGCAGATCATTCCGAATCGCATCCGCCCGCGCGAAGTTCCGTTGTTTCTTGGCCTTGGCCCGTTCCTCGATCAGCCCCGCAATCGCCTCATCCGGCAAAGCCAGCGTCGCCACCGTCGATGGATCCGCTTCATTCAGACGCCCCTCCCGCTCCGCCCAGGCCAGCGCCGTCCGCGTCAACTCCGCATCCTTGTCCTCCAGCACCGCAAAAACCCCATCGAACAGCGCCAGCACCCCCAGCGCCGCCTCCGCCTGCTCCCGATACAGCGTCCCCGCCTCCACCGCCGAGTTCACCGCGGTCACCATAATGAAAATCGCCGCACACGCGTTCGCGGTGTTCAGATCATTCGAGAGCTCCGCCGTATATTTCGCGCCCGCCCCGCCAATCTGCTCCGCCAGCTCCGCGTTTGTCCCCTCCGGCCAGCTCCCCTTCAAGAGCCGCTGATAGAACGTCCGCAGCCGTTCAATCGCATTGGTCGCCTGCTTCAGCCCATCAAACGTAAAGTTCAACTGATGCCGATAAGGCACACTGATCAGCAGATACCGTATCGC
The DNA here is from genome assembly GCA_026225095.1 of bacterium. Classification (GTDB taxonomy): domain Bacteria; phylum Acidobacteriota; class Terriglobia; order Terriglobales; family Acidobacteriaceae; genus Edaphobacter. The sequence goes on along the minus strand of JAMFSC010000159.1, from coordinate 12,179 downwards.
CGAGGCCCGATACCCCTTCAAAAGCAGGTCCCGCAGCGTATAAAAGTTCCCCTCCGACTTCGACATCTTGCGCCCTTCCACCAGCAAAAAGCGCACATGCATCCAGTGCCGCACAAACGTCTTCCCCGAAGCCGACTCCGACTGTGCGATCTCATTCTCATGATGCGGAAACATCAGGTCCTCCCCACCCGCATGAAGATCGATCGCCTCCCCCAGCAGCCCCGTCGCCATCGCCGAGCACTCGATATGCCACCCCGGCCGCCCCGGCCCCAGCGCCGTCGCCCAGTGGTGTTCCTCGGTCCCATCCGCCCCGGCCTTCACCGCCTTCCAAAGAGCAAAGTCCCGCGCATGGTCCTTGTCGTACTCATCGACATCCACCCGCGCCCCGTCTTCAATCCCGTCGAAGTCCTTCTTCGCCAGCTTCCCATAGTCCGGATCCTTCGCGATCCGGAAATACCAGCTCCCATCCTCCGCCTGGTACGCAAACCCCTTCTCCGCCAACTGTTCGATCAGCGCTACCATCTCTGGAATATGCGCCGTCGCCCGCGGCAGATGCTCCGGCCGCTCGATCTCAAGCGAGTCCAGATCCTCAAAGAAAGCCTTCTCGAACTTCGCCGTATACTCCCCGATCGAAAGATTCGCCGCCAGCGCATTCCGGATGATCTTGTCGTCCACATCCGTAATATTCATCACATGGTTAACGGGATACCCAAGCTGCTTCAGAAACCTCCGCAGCACATCCAAATGCAGAAACGTCCTGAAGTTTCCGATATGTCCATAGTCATAGACCGTCGGCCCGCAGGCATACATCCGCAGCGCCGGGCCGCCCTCAGGAGCAAGCACTTCGATCTTCCCAGACAAGGTATTGAACAGTTCGAGAGGCACGCCCTTATGTTTACCGCTGCCGGGCGCACGCGCCTGCAGACCGCTTTCTTCCCGTATGATCTCTCCCGATTCTAGCCGAAACCGCGGACTCAATCCCCCGCGACGCGCCCTCGCAGGATCAACCGAGACCTTCCGTCTTGAGAAAGTCCTGCACGCGACTCTTCACCTCATCGCGTATCGCTCGAACTTCATCCGTCGGCAGTCCCTTCGGGTCGCGAAGCGGCCAGTCCTCCCGGCGCAGGCCAGGGACATAGGGGCACCTGTCGCCGCAGCCCATTGTGATCAGAAGCTGGGCAGTCTTCGCCAGTTCCTCTGTCAGCTTCCGAGGTCTGGCGCCGCTGAGGTCGATGCCTATCTCTTGCATGACAGCCTGCACTTCAGGATGGACTCGTTCCCCCGGATCTGTGCCCGCGGAGACAGCCTGTGCCTTCTGTGGGTCTGCAAGGTGATTGAGAAACGCGGCGGCCATCTGCGACCGCCCGGCGTTGTGGACGCAGGCGAAGATTACGTTAAGCATGGCGACTCCCCGATGAGCAGCTGTCCAGCACACGGCTTGGTGCCGCAGCGGCCCCAGACTCGGTTTAATGGCGTACATCGATACGTTCGCGGAAGCGGCCGCAATGGATTCCGCATCCGTGCCGCAAGTGTTTCGGATCCGAATATAACCATTGCGGACGTATTCGTCAACGCGTATATATAACATATGGCTTGCACAGCTCTGTTCCATCTCCAGCAGGTTTTGCCGATGTCCGGGAACACCCCCCATCCCGGACTTCTCCACCGAATGCGAGAGCAGATGATCAGCGTCCGCAACTTCGCTGAGGGTTCCGGGCGGCCCTCAGGCAAAGAGACCGTGCCTGAGCCATCCTGCGAGGTCTCCTAGTGGCCGCGACAACGTCGACACAAGGCCGCCCGTGCTCTCCTGCAGGGCGAAAGAAACTCTCTTTCGTCGATCGATTCCTCACACTCTGGATATTCCTTGCGATGGCATTCGGTGTAGGCATCGGACATTTCGTACCCGGCGCGGCTACCTTCGTCAATCGATTTCAGACGGGCACGACGAACATCCCCATCGCCATCGGACTCATCGTGATGATGTTCCCGCCGCTGGCGAAAGTCCGCTATGAGAAGTTAGGGGAGGTCTTCCGGAATAAACGCGTCCTTGGTCTATCGCTGGTACAGAACTGGATTATCGGCCCCGTGTTGATGTTCGCACTCGCCGTGATCTTCCTCCGCGGTGAACCCGCCTACATGCGTGGCTTGATCCTGATCGGCATCGCCCGGTGTATTGCGATGGTCCTGGTCTGGAATGAGCTCGCCGAAGGCGATACGGATTATGTCGCAGGATTGATCGCGATCAACAGCGTCTTTCAGGTGTTCTTCTACAGCGTCTATGCATGGGCGTTCCTCACCGTGTTGCCCAGGTGGTTCGGGCTTCAGGGAAGCGTCGTTGCGATTGGCGTCGAACAGATTGCAAAGAGCGTAGGTCTCTACCTGGGCGTACCGTTCGCGGCTGGATTCCTCACCCGGTACACACTCATCCGGGCAAAGGGGGAGCAGTGGTATCGGGTACGCTTCGTGCCGCTCATCAGCCCGCTCACGCTCATCGCGCTGCTCTTCACCATCCTGGTGATGTTCTCCCTCAAAGGTGACTTGATTGTGCGGCTGCCTCTGGATGTGGTGAGGATTGCCCTCCCGCTCGTCATCTATTTCCTCATCATGTTCCTGGTCAGTTTCTGGATGGGAAAACGGCTGGGGGCGGACTACGCACAGTCGGCGACCCTGTCATTCACCGCTGCCGGAAATAACTTCGAGCTGGCGATCGCCGTCGCTGTCGCGGTATTCGGACTCAACTCCGGCGAAGCTTTTGTCGGAGTAGTCGGCCCTTTGATTGAAGTTCCGGCTCTGATCGGACTGGTCAATGTGTCTTTCTGGCTCCGTCGCAGGCTGTACTCATAGCCATGGCTCGCTCCCTCCGGTTTCTGGCTACCGAAGCGATCGTCTAAACTGAAACCTGCCGCTAAGGAAAGGCGAATGCCCGTCGAGATCGTACTCCACCAAACTCCGGACGCCGCCGTCCTTCTCGACAAGCGCGAGCAACTCGCCACCGTTCGAGCCGCCCTCGCCGAGCGCGAATCCGAGCTCGCCCAGGTCCGCTCCCAGCTCGCAACCTTCGAAGGCCGCTATCTTCGACAGGTCGGCATCCTCTACGCCGAGCTCGACGACCTGGAAGCCCGTATCGCCGAGCGCGAAGTCGATCTCTACGACTCCGACTCCGCCCGCCGCCGAGCAGAAGAGAGCCGCCAGCAGGCGCGGCAATCACACGAGGCCGCATTCGCAGACGCGCACCAGGCCGAAGAGTTCGATCCGCCCCCAAGCCTCAAGACCCTCTTCCGCGAAGTCGCCAAGCGCATCCATCCCGACTTCGCGCGCGACGACTCCGAGCTCCAGCACTTCACCCTTCTGATGGCCAGCGCCAACCATGCCTACAAACGCGGCGACACCGAAACCCTGCAACGCCTCCTGGACGATCATCGCGAGATCGCCTCCATCATCACTGGCGAAGACACCGCCGCCGAGCTTCTCCGGATCACACGCCAGATCCGTCACGCCGAGCGCGATATCGCCCTCCTCGACGCCGAACGCCACACCCTCCTCTCCGGCGAGATCGGCAAACTGCACTCCGATGCAGAGGCCGCCGCCCGCGAACATCGCGACCTCCTCACCGAACTCGCCACCAGCCTTCGCGAGCAGATCGCCGACGCCCGTCGCCGATTCGAACTCATCGATCGCCAGATCGGCGCCCATGGAAGATAAAACAGACAAAACCAAAACAGGCCTCCTGCACATTCCCACCGGAGCCTCGCTGTCCAGCCACTCCACCCGCTCCAGCAACATCGCCCGGGGACGCCGCGACGCCGCCAACGCAGCCTCGAACCCGCACTACCTGCAGGCCGTCGCCGGATACAACGCCCAGAACTTCACGGAAGCCGCAGCCAGTTTTCGCCTCGCCGCCGAGCAGGGCCACGCGGAATCCCAGTACCTTCTCAGCACCCTTTACGACGCCGGTGAGGGCCTGCCCGAAGACGCCATCCAGGCCGCCTTCTGGGAACGCAAGGCCGCCGAACAAGGCCACGCCTACGCCCAGGCCAACCTCAGCTTCCGCTTCTACGCAGAGGAAAACTTCGCCGAGGCCTTCCGATGGTGCCAGCGAGCCGCCCACAGCAACCTCGCCTGGGCCCAATACAATCTCGGGCTGATGTATCGCAAAGGCGAAGGGGTCCCACCCGACGACGCGGAAGCCGCCCGCTGGTATCGACTCGCCGCCACGCAGGACTTCGCCGAAGCGCAGGAGAAGCTTGCAAGTCTTTACCACATGGGCCTCGGCGTGCCTCTCAGCCATGCGCAGGCGGCCGCCTGGTATCGCAAGGCTGCCGATCGAGGCAACGCAGAGGCCCAGTTCCAGCTTGGCCAGCTCTACTCCACCGGTCAGGGAGTAGAGCCCGACTACGTTCAATCCCGCCATTGGATTCGTCAGGCCGCTACCCAGGGACACGAACAGGCACTCCGCGAACTCAGGCGCCGCGAGTACCGCGATCCATAGAGCACATTGCCTGTTGGCATGAAGTCGGGTGCCCCACCTTCGTCGCAACGCCTCATCGCGACTAAGGTGGGCCGGAGCGCCACGGCATTCAACGTACAACCCCACACCTTCAGCGAATCTGCTCTAAGAGCCCCGGCGCCGGACTGCGAACCGGCTCAGAGGTTCCCCGTCGGACTTCATCCGCGCGATAAACGCACCATGGCAGACCACTTTCAAATCAGCGCCCGCTGTCCAGTTTTTCCATGCAACGGCCCACATTCTGCGCACAAAAAGCTTCCGCGGGGCGGGGGGGACAACCTACGGGTATAGCCCCTCGCGATCCTTGCTTCGCCGAAACGCACGCAGTGCGATCCCCGCCGCCAGCAGCGCCAGGCTCCCAAGCCCCAGAATCCACGCCTTCCTCTTCCGGTTGCCGGTTCGTTCGAGCGTCCCATCGGTCCACGCCCGGTGTACGGCCACCAGGTCCGCCCCCAGCCCCGGAATCGAGACACCCTCAAGGTCCTCCGTGGGCAACGACCCGAAAATCCGCACCGGCTCCGGCAGATCCCCCGTCCGGTCCTTCGGAATCGCCTTGATCAGCCGATTGATCTCCGCGTCCCGCGGGTCGGCGAACAACGACCCGTCCGCCGTATTCGGAAACAGCGTCGCCTTCCCCGTCATCTTCCATTCGATCGCCGCCACGACGTCCTGGCAGACGCCGAGCGCATAGTATCCACCGAACGGCAACCCTGGAAACGCCCGATGAAGCCGCGCATAAGTCCCCACCATGGCCCCGGCGAGCCGCGTCACCTCCACGGCGTCCGCCCCACGGTACTCGTGCGCATGACGATTCATCACCCAGGGCTGGTCCATCTGATCCATCACCCGGAACTCCGCCTTCCCGTCGATGCCGAAGTAAAAGCTGATGCTCGCATTGATCTTCGGTCCGCGAATCTGCCATTCGTACTCGGCATGGCTGACCGGAACCAGCAGAGGACGGTTCGTCCCCGGAACGACGATCTTGGTATTCACCCAGAACGGCATCATCACATCGGCGCCGTTCAGGTGGAAATGCCCGAAGTTGGCGAAGTACCGAGCATCCGCCACCACCACGTCATGCCCGCTCGCGATCAGAGCCGCCATCAGATCCTGCGGAGTCGTCACCGAGCGCCCCAGCAGCCTGGCAGTCATGGCCGGTGTCACCTTCCCCGGCGCCGCGCTATCCTCGAACCCGTTCATGCTCAGCCGGTTCAGCACCTCCGAGAGCCGCGCATTCTCCGCATGCATCGGGGCCAGCCGGGGATCCGGACCGTCGCCCCGCACCACCCCGTCCCCAAGCGAATTCACCAGACCATCGCTCGAAAATCCAGGCCGCGTCGAAGGCTTGTCCAGATCCTCAACCTCTTCCCTGTCCAACCGGTATGGTCCAAGATCCACGAACGCGGTCATCGGCACCGCCACAACCTGTGTCTTCACCGCTCCCGCAGCCGGGCTCCCGGGATCGCTGGCCAGCGCGCCAGCGTCAGCATCCTTCCCCGCGACATGACCCACAACCCGGACCGTCGGGTTGATCTCCCGCATCGTCCAGCCGGGAAACCGGTCCAGCCCAATCCAATCCTGCCCAAGAATCAGCACCCGCAAACGCTCCACCAGCGCCGGAGTCAGGATCGCCGCGCCGATCTTGGACTGCTTCTGGAGCTCGTCGATCATGGCATCCGTGAAGCCAGGCCGCGCCGAAAGCTCCCGCATCATCTCCGACAGCAGCACTGTATTCGGCGGCATCTGCCCTGGCGCTGCCAGCCGCTCCGACCCAGCCACTCCCAGGCACCCCACCAGCATCGCGACACCACCCACCCGCAGCCCGCGGCATACCCGATCTGAGACACGAAACAAGTTCATCCCACCATTAGACTCCAAGACTACAAAGGCCCAAGCTCATCCAGCTTCCTCGCCACCAGCTCATTCAGCAGCGCCGGATTCGCCTGTCCCTTCGAAGCCCTCATCACCTGTCCCACAAAGAACGCCGCAACCGTCTTCTTGCCCTTGCGGTATTGTTCGACCTGCTTCGCGTTGGCCGCGATCACCTCGTCGATCATCCCTTCAATCGCCGACGCGTCCGAGATCTGCTGCGGCTTCTCCCGCTCATACACCACCGGAAAGTCCTCACCGTTGGCAAAGCTCATATCCAGCAACTGCTTCAGCATCTTGCTCGACATCTCACCGGACTCGAGCAGATCCGCAGCCATCACCACGCCCTCAAGCGACACAGGCGAAGCCTCCAGCTCCAACTCCGCAAGCCGCAGCCTGCTGGTCAACTCGCTCAGGATCAGGTTCGCCACGCGACGCGGACTCTTCGCCCGCTTCGCCGCCGCCTCAAACCGGTCCGCGAACGCTCCCGTTGCGGTCAGCGTCATCGCATCCTGCGCCGAGATCTCATACTCCGAGATCATCCGCGCTCGCCGCGGCTCGGGGAGCTCGGGCATTGCGCGGAGAATCTTCGCCTGCCACTCCGGTCCGACCACCAGGGGTGGCAGATCGGGCTCCGGGAAGTAACGGTAGTCGTGCGCCTTCTCCTTGGACCTCATCGAATAGGTTCTGCCTTCGGCGTTGTTCCAGAGACGGCTCTCCTGGATCACGCGCCCGCCGTCTTCGATCACGCCGATCTGGCGCTCGATCTCGTACTCGACTGCGGAGCGGATGTAGCGGAAGCTGTTGACGTTCTTTACCTCGGCTTTGGTGCCATATTCGGTCGCGCCCTTCAGCATCACGCTGACGTTGGCGTCGCAGCGGAGCGATCCTTCCTCCATGTTGCAGTCGCTTACGGCGGTGTATAGGAGGATCTCCTTGAGTTTGGTGAGATAGTCGAAGACCTGATCTGCGGAGCGCAGATCGGGTTCGCTTACGATCTCGACCAACGGAGTTCCGCAGCGGTTCAGGTCGATGTAGGTTCGGTTGACTGAGTCGGCGAATCCGTCGTGGACGCTTTTGCCGGCGTCTTCTTCCAGGTGAAGGCGCGTGATTCCGATGCGTTTGGTTCCGCCGATTCCGTCGGGAACGAACAGTTCTCCGTGTTCTGCGATGGGCTTGTCGAACTGGGAGATCTGGTAGCCCTTGGGCGAATCCGGATAGAAGTAGTTCTTCCGCGAGAAGATGCTGGTCTCGCGGATCTCGCAGCCGATCGCCTTCGCTGCGAGTACAGCGAACTCGACGGCTTGTTTGTTAAGAACTGGAAGTGCTCCGGGGAGGCCCAGGCAGGTTGGGCAGCAGTGCGTATTCGGCTCGCCGCCGTATTGGTTCACGCAGCCGCAGAAGGCCTTGGTCCGGGTCAGGAGTTGCACGTGGACTTCGAGCCCGATCACAGGCTGGTACTTGGCGAGAATCTCCGGTGAAATCGCGGCTGCAGTCGGCATCCGTAAATTTTAGCAGTCTGCCAAGGGGACGGGTCGAATGCGACAATAGCTCAGGTTCGCCAATCCAAAGCAAGGCCAAGCTGCGATTTCAAATGGCCACCCCCGTCGTTCAAGGCTTCCTCGAAGATCCAGACCAGACCAGCCGCCGGGCCGAGTTGATCGCCTTCTGCGGCCCGAATGCCGACGGCTTCCTCGCGGTCTACGATCGCATGTTCGCGGTCGCCAACCGAGATCCATCGCAGGGCCGCGGCCTTCTCGGCTCGCTGGCTCCGTGGCTGGGGGGTGGGTTCTGCGCTCCGGCTTTCTTTCTCGGATTCGTCTGGTTCTTCTATCGCAGGATGTGGGTGTGGGGGGGGGGGTTCGTCCTCACGATGATCCTGATCGAGTGGGTTCCGGGGACCAGCCAGATTGGACTCGTGCTGGCGATCGCGATGGCGCTGATCGCCCGGCGACTCTATGTCGGCCATTCGATCTCGGCCATTGCGCGTCTTCGCGCCCAGACCGGACCGAATGAGGATTCGTCACGCTTTCTGCTTGCACTCCGCAGTGCGGGGGGAGTTTCGCGGGGGGCTGGATGGCTGTCGGGAGGCGTCTTTCTGCTCATTACTCTGATCACGCTGGCGAGTCGTCTCGCCCAGATCCCTTAGGGTCGTGGACGGGACAAGAGGTAGGACCACCTGGTAGATTTCTTCTAAGAAAGTGGTCTGTTTTGCCCTCATTTGGATGCATTGCTGTAATCATGGTTTTCTAAAGGGGTTACGGGCGGCGATCGTTGAATTGCCAATGTTTTACCAGAGACTTTTCATGGGCAGAACGTGGGCCGTTGACTGGAAAAACTGGACAGAAACCGTGTTTTACAAAGTGGTATGTTTTGGCTTCGATTAGCGGACGGACTCTCCTCGATTGCCTGCCAGACGCTCTCATGGGTAGCCGTGAGCGTATTATGAGCCTGTATGGCGGTCATTCACATCTCGGAGGCTGACGCGGCGCGGGATTTCGCGGGGCTGATGGCACGGGTTCGGGCGGGTGCGGAGGTCGTGATCGAGGACGGCACGCTGGCTGTTGCCGTGGTTCGTGCCGTGGTACCGCCGCGCAGGACGATCGCGGAGTGCATTGCGCTCCTGCCGGAGGATTCGACTGCGGTGATCGACGAGGACTTTGCGCGGGATGTACAAGAGGCAGTTGAGTTGCATCGGGAGCCTCTGACCCCGCCGGTCTGGGACTGAGCGTTTGGGCCTGATTCTGGATTCCAGCCGTTGCTCCGAAAGTGGGGCACCCTGCGTCCGAGAAAGCCTCAATTCCACTCTACCTTTTGATTGATCGAAGCTTATCCCGGAAATACCGAAAGCTCGGCGAGGTGTTTTCCTCCACGTTCATACGAGGCGCGATATCTCTTGCCCAAGCGCATTTCGCCGCACCAACCTCGAAGTATTGTCTCTTCTTGAGCGCCTTTGCTCCGCCTTGGTGGACAGCGTCAGCCAATGTCTCCCAGGTACCACAAATCGAGTCGGGTACGTAGCTATCCAAGATGAGTTGTTTTGCCCTACTGTAGGTCTGAAGTACAGCCTGGGTATCCCCCAGCAACCAAGCCTCCAACTCTTCTTCCGCAATACAGAAGTAAGCTTCTGGGCGCGGGAAGCAAGATTGGAGAAGCTCGATCAATTGATTGCGGAAGTCATGTCGACATTCTCGGTCCAAGTCGCAGACAACGACTACGACTTGCTTTTGGCCCGAAGTTGCGGCCTGCGCCACTCGCCCATAGCCTCGTAGCAATCGAGGAAGCTGTGACAGCAAGGCCCGATGTTGGGGTTGCGCCACTGTCTTCAAGCCTGGGGGGAGGTGTCCAATTCCGCGATATGCATGAACTCTGAAGGTGTGTTCAGGCCCCAGTACCTTTGGGATTATTGAGACCAAGGCCTCTTTTCCGGAGTTATCCTCGACAAGGAATTCGAAGTGCACTCGATCTATCTTCCTTCCAAATAGTCGCTGTACCAAAGACTTCCCAGCGGAAGTTCTTCCGCGACCAGGTTTTCCACGATTGGGTCATCGCTTGCGCGTCGTAAAGTGGAGAATCCATCAATCCCTTTTTCGAGAATCCAGACCTCTTCTGGCTTGAGACCATCTACTAAATAGGGCTGATGAGTGGTGATAAAAACTTGCGACCCGGGGCGTCTGTTCGAGTGATTTCTAAATTCCGTTACTAATGTTTCTAGAAGTTTGTGGTAAAGCCCATTTTCAGGCTCTTCGATACAAAGAAAAGGAGGTGGGGTGGGATCTTCCAGCAGCAACAGGTAAGCAAACATCTTTAGCGTTCCATCAGACATTTGCTGGGCGTAGAATGGCTCTCGGAATCCTTGATCATTGAATCTAAGTAGAAGTCTTCCGTCAGCAGTCCGCTCTGTGTCGATTCTTCTTATGCCGGGAATTTTCTTAGCGATTTGATCAAGTATGGTTTTGAGCCGCTTAGGATGCTCGCGTTCCATGAATTGCACGACGTTGCCTAGATTGTCTCCGTGCATATTGAGGTGCTTCTGGGGGCCAGCCATGGGCAGGCTTCTGGCGGAGTCCGGAGTGAAGTAACTCAAGTACCAGCCTTCGATAAATCTGCGAAAAGCTGATATTCTTGGGTGCTGCTTTAAAGAGCCCAGCGTGGCGATCCCCAAGCGCCTCTTATCCTCTAACTCCACCACTTCTGTTTCGCGGCCTTCCTCGGTAGCCTCGCCTTTTCTTAGCGCTTCCATGAGAGGAAAAATATCCGATAGGTCCGTGCTATCATCGTCGATTTGTTGGCTGACGAACTCTCCCTTCCAGACTAGGCCTTGGCCAGAGTTTAGGATCAAAAAGGAGAATGGACGGCCTGATTTTTGCCCGCTCCTGCGCTGTCGGAGCCTCTCCTTTAATACGTAGGGCCGGCCCTCCTCGTCAACATCAACAAAAAGCTCATAGGTTATCGGCCTTGAATTGCCATCTTCTTTGTAGTAGATCTCAAATTCAAGCGGCCCTGTCTGGCCCTGAGATCTAATACGAGCAAAGCCGCCTCGTCCACGGGCGTCGCAAGCTTCCTCTACTCCAAGTCTTAGACAGTCGGCCACAAAACCAAACGCATCGAACAAGCTACTCTTTCCAACTCCGTTTTTTCCAATGACGGCGGTCATTGATGTAAGCGTCTGGAAATCTTGCTTGTTCCACAGCCTTCCTAGCGACACATCTCGAAGTGTGCGGAAGTTTCGAATCTTGAAGCCTTCAATACGAGCCATGAGGACCACCGTACATCAGCTACCGTTCTGCTACAACCGATATGGCTCCCCTGCGAGGGTAACCCAGGCTCTAAAATCATCGTATAGCCGTATCTACTTCGTTGATCCAATTCGCGGACTTCAGGATCTCTCTTGGTTTTGAGCCGTCGGCGGGGCCTACGAGGCCGTCGCGGTGCATGAGGTCGATGAGGTGGGCGGCGCGGCCGTAGCCGATTCTCAGGCGGCGTTGTAAGAGGGAGGTGGAGGCCTTCGAGAACTCGAAGACGAGGCGGACGGCGTCGTCGTACATGGGGTCGTTGTCGTCGGCGGAGGGGTCGGAGCTGCCGTCTTCCTTCTCGTCCTTGGGGCCTTCGAGGAAGCCTTCGACGTACTCGGCTTCGCCCTGGGCTCGCCAGAACTCTGTGACAGCCGCGATCTCTTTTTCGGTGACGAAGGGGGCGTGGACGCGCTGGAGACGGCTGGTGCCGGGGGGGAGGAAGAGCATGTCTCCACGGCCTAACAGGCTTTCTGCTCCGTTGCTATCGATGATGGTGCGGGAGTCTACCTTGGTGGCGAGGCGGAAGGACATGCGGGTGGGGACGTTGGCCTTGATGAGGCCGGTGATGACGTCGACCGAGGGACGCTGGGTGGCGAGGACGAGGTGGATGCCGACGGCGCGGGCCATCTGGGCGAGGCGGGTGATGGACTCTTCGACGTTGGAGCGGTCGAGCATCATGAGGTCGGCGAGCTCGTCGATGATGATCATGATGTAGGGGAGGGGCTCTTGATTGACATCCTCGAAGAGATACTCGGAGCCGTTGTCGAACAGCTTGTTGAACTGGTCGATGTTACGGACGTGATTTGCGGCGAGGAGCTTGAGGCGGCGCTCCATTTCTTTCACTGCATTGCGCAGAGCATTGGCGGCGAGCTTGGCCTCGGTGATGATGGGCGTGAAGAGGTGCGGAATGCCCTCGTACATACCCAGCTCGACGCGCTTGGGATCGACCAGGATCAGACGGACCTGCGCGGGGGTGGTGCGGAAGAGCAGAGACATGATCATGGCGT
>JAMFSC010000158.1 GCA_026225095.1 bacterium | reverse complement strand
CACTCCGCATATACGTGAACCGGAACGTATTCACCGCATTGCTCTTCGAGATGGTCGTCAACCCAAGGTTCGCCATCTGCGCCCTGCTCGTCGTCACACCGCCAAACCCCGGAACACTTCCCCCCGCATAAGGATTGTTCACGCTGTCATTGTCCATGAAGTAGTAGGCGAACAGGCTGCCATAACGCGTATTGGCGTCAACCCGCGCCGCCTCCTTGTAATCGGACAAGGTAAGTGAGTAAGCCGACGTCGCATAGTATGGGCTACCGTCCGGACCCGCACCGTTACTCGCCGGAATATACTTCAACGTCCCCGCCGCCGCCGGATCCCACGCCGACTTTGGAATCACCGCATTCGGAAACACGCATCCCGTCGAACTCCCCGCCGACCAGGAAGTCGAGGTACAAGTCGGCTGATAGTAAGGCTCCGACGGAGACACCGTATAGCCCAGCCGGTTGCTCAGATCCGTAGCCAGTCCCGTACTCGAAACCAAATGCGCAGGATTCGGATCGGTCGGATCCGGATCATAGAAGCCCGCAGCCTGGTCCGCCAGATTCCCACTCAAATCCGCCGCCGAGAAGACCGGAAAGCTCTGCGTCGCGCCTATCGTCTGGTTCGTCCCCTGAAAGTCCGCGAAGAAGAAGACCTTGTCCTTCTTGATCGGACCGCCCACCGTGCCGCCATAGATGTTCTGCTTGAACTCCCCCCGCGTCGGCGAATAGTAGTTCCGGGCATCGAGCGCCGTATTGCGGAAGAACTCAAACCCCGAGCCATGAAATAGGTTCGTACCATTCTTCGTGACGACGTTCACCTGTCCGCCGCTGAAGTTGCCATACTCCGCGTCGAAGTTGTTGGTGATAATGCGAAACTCCGAGATCGAATCGAGATTGGGAATAATCGCCGCCCCGTTATTCACTCCATCGTTGACGTCGCCCCCATTGACCATGAATCCGTTCGAAGCCTCACGCCCGCCATTGATCGAAACATTGCCCGGATTCAGGTCGCCCGATACGCCCGACGACGCTCCCTCAGTCGTCGCGCTATACGGTGAAACCCCCGGCTGCAGCGCCAGCAGATCCGTATAAGACCTCCCGTTCAAAGGCACCGAAGTCATCTTCTGCGACTCGATCACCTCGCCAAGCTGCGTCGTCTGCGTCTCCACCTGAACATTGTTGCTCACCACATCGAGCGTCACCGAAGCCCCGCCAACCTTCATCTGCACATCGATGCGCAGCGAAGAGTTCGCGTTCACCTTGATCCCCGTCTCCTGGTAAGACTCGAAGCCGCTCTGTGTCGCCGTAACCGTATACGATCCGACATTCAGAGCCGTGAAGCTATAGAAGCCCCTGCTGTCCGTAAGGACCGTCTGCCTGATCCCCGTGTCCTGATTCAACGCGACCACCGTAACCCCTGGCAGCGCCGCACCCGTCCGATCCGTAATGGTTCCCGAGACCGTGCCGGTGATGGCCGCATAAGCAGAACCCAGAGTTAGAAAAAATAAAATCAGCGCGAACACCAAACGATTGCAATATCTCATCTACAGTCCCTACCTTCGGATCTCAGATAGATTACAAAACGGTTTGATAACGGTTGTAGCGGACAAATCCCCTGAAAAGTGAAATCAAGCGCTCTGTGAGGCCGTGCGGATATATTGCCACATAAAACGTTGCAAAATAAATGCAGGTCGACAGACTCTGTAACTCGATCTTTATCTAAGAGTGTTATGAGCTGAATACTGCCCGTATACTACGGCAGATTCACGGAATGCAGCAATCGGACATTAGACCGCCATGAAGATAGGTAGAATGACCTACCGCTCAAACCCTATCTTCTGCAGGAGCTGTATCGTCTTGCGCGTCCCCTCCTTCTCCAGATCGAAGTCCTGAAGCAGCAGTTCAGCGGCAGTCATCGAAACGCTCTTAAATTCCAGTGATGTTGAATCCGCAGTCGACAAACGTGACTTCGCCCGTAATCCCACTCGCCAGGTCGGAGCAAAGAAACAGCGCCGCTCCCCCCACCTCAAGCTGGTCCACATTCCTCTTCAGCGGAGCCCGTTCCGTCACCGCATCGAGGATCTTGCTGAAGTCGCCAATACCACGCGCCGCCAGCGTCTTGATCGGCCCAGCCGAGATCGCATTCACCCGAATACCACGCGGTCCCAGCGACGCCGCCAGGTATCGCACCGTGGCCTCGAGCGCCGCCTTCGCAACACCCATCACGTTATAGTTCGGAAACACCTTATCCGCGCCATAGTAAGTCAACGTCACAATCGCCCCACCCGCCTCCATCAGCGGAGCCGCTCCACGAGCCACCGCGATCAACGAGTACACACTCACATCGTGCGCAATGCGAAAGCCCTCGCGACTCGTCAGCAGAAAATCGTTCTTGATCTCATCCGCCGGCGCGAACGCCACCGCATGTACCACGCTATGGATGGTCCCATACTGTTCCTTGATCTGCGCGAAGAGCGCGTCGATCTCTTCATCCCGCGATACATCGCACTGGTAGATCCGAGCCGTCTCCTGCTGTCCAAGCTCGGCAACCAGGCTCTCCGCCTCACGCTTCAAACGTTCCGACTGGTAGCTCAAAACGAGCGTCGCGCCAGCCTCGGCAAATCGTTGTGCGATCCCGTACGCGATGCTGCGCTTATTGGCCAGGCCGAAGATCACGGCCACTTTGCCTTTCATGTCAATCATATGCGGCTCCAACTCCAGGTTTGCTCCGGGCTAAGCATATCAGCTTGCCCCATCCCGAAGCGACCAGGTCAACTGGCCTGCGTATCCAGAATCAACTCCATCGCCGACCAATCATCGTCCGAAACCTCAAGCCTCGAAGCCGCCACATTCTCTTCCAGGTGCTCAATAGAACTCGTTCCCGGAATCGGCAGCACAACCGGCGAACGATGCAGAAGCCACGCCAGCGAAAGCTGCCCAACCGTCGCTCCCTGCTGCTTCGCCAACTCCTCGAGCGGATGATTGGTCCCATCCGAGTCTTCCTTCGTCTTCGTCAGCTTGCCGGCATTGATCGGATACCACGGAATAAAGCCCATTCCATGCTCCTCGCAGAACCGCAGCGTAGCCTCCGACTTCCGCTCCACCATGTTGTATCGATTCTGCACGCTCACAACTGCAACCGTCTTCTGCGCCTCGACGATCTGCTCCGGAGTCACCTCCGACAGCCCGATATGCCGAATCTTGCCCTGCGCCTGCGCGTCCTTCAGAGCGCCCAGTGTCTCAGCGACCGGAACCGTCGGGTCGATCCGATGAAGCTGGTACAGATCGATCCGCTCCACCTTCAGCCGCCGCAGCGACATCTCCAGCTGCTGCTGCAGATAGTCCGGCCGACCGCACGGCTTCGACTTCGCCGGCCCCTGCCGAGTCAGCCCACCCTTGGTCGCAATCACCAGCCCCGCCGCATAGGGAAAGAGCGCCTCCGCAATCAGCTCCTCGGCGATCTGCGGTCCATACGCATCCGCGGTGTCGATGAGGTTGACGCCCAGCTCCACGGCCCTCCTCAGCACCGCACGCGCCTCCTCCCTCCCCTTTGGAGGCTCACCCCAGGCTCCCTCGCCCGTCAGCCGCATCGTGCCATAGCCCAGACGCTGAACCGCCAGATCGCCGCCAAGCAGAAACCTCTGCGCACTCTTCTGTTGCATCTTCACACCGTGTGCCTGCTGATCGCCCATGCGTCTAAGATACCTTCGCCCCGGCCAGGATTGGGCAGCCGCAGCCGATCCGTTTCCACGCCCTCATAGAAAGAACCCAAACATGCCGCGCCCCTCGTCACCACGCTTCAACACCCCTTTCGTGAGGGCCACCTCCCCGCCGAAACCGTCGGGCCGATGGATCCGTGCGCAATCTCTTCCCTGACGTTTTGCCTCGTAGAGCGCCGCGTCCGCGCGGCCCAGAATCTCGATCACCTCTTCGCCCCAGGCACACGAGGTCACTCCAATACTCACCGTCAGCATCGGAAATCCCGCATCCCTTGCATCACGAGCCAGCGCCTCCCGAATCCGCTCCGCAATCACCATCGCGTCGTCGTCCCGCGTCTCCGGAAGCAGCAGCAGGAACTCATCGCCTCCATAGCGTCCCAGCCTGTCGTACAGTCGCAGCGCCGGAGCAATACTGCGCACCACCGCACGCAGCGCCTCATCCCCCGCCACGTGGCCATGAACATCATTGACAGCTTTAAATCGATCGACGTCGATCAGAAGAATCGAGATTGGCCGCCCGCTGCGCCGGCTCCGCGCCAGCTCCATCATCATCGCCTCTTCGATTCCCCTCCGATTCAACGCGCCAGTTACGTAATCCAGCTGCGCCTGCTCCTCA
Source organism: bacterium (assembly GCA_026225095.1). Classification (GTDB taxonomy): domain Bacteria; phylum Acidobacteriota; class Terriglobia; order Terriglobales; family Acidobacteriaceae; genus Edaphobacter. The sequence continues at coordinate 8,709 of JAMFSC010000158.1, read as the reverse complement.
ATCGCCCGGTTCACCTCTCCCACGAGCATGGCGAGACAGAGAATCCCCTCCACGCAGACAAAAAGCACCCCGAAGATCAGGCCGGAGGTCTGCACGGAGTTGTTCTTCATGTAGTCACTCGGTGCTCCTCGAAGGATCGTCAGAACGCTTCTCGTGAAACTCATCGTGGCGAACATGCTCATTGAGATCGCGAACAGTCTGATGAAATTCCGATTCTTCGCGTACAAGAACAGCTCTTTCGCAATCAGCGCCTGCGCCAGTCCGATCGTCGAAGACACACCGACAATCGCCGGAACGATCTTGTGCGAGACGAGCAGAGCGCGCAGGACGACCAGCATCGTCAGACCCGCCACCCCGCAGATCAATCGCATATGGCCTTTTTTGCCCAGAAACCGCAAGATGCCAAGGTAGAAAAAGATATAACACAGGCACACGCACGCGACATCCACGAACTCGGTGAAGCCCCGGGGAGTCCGATCCATCGCCAGCAGAATAGTCGCAGGAATCCCCAGAGAGAACCCAAGCGCCATCGTCCCTACGCCATTGAGACGTGGGTGGACGTGCCGTAGGCCCAGAAGCGCAGTCGTGAACACCGCGGCCAACAAGCACAGACACATCACAAGGGTCCGATTATCAACCCACGAAAGAAGATACATTCTCTAGGCCTGTGGGCGTGACTCTAACAAGTCCTGGGCGGTACGGCAAGGCACGCCAACGTGGAAAACCCCGGCGCTAACCATGCACGAGCCAGTCGTACTGCGCGTCCGTCAGCGGGACGACCGAGAGCCTGAACTGGCGAAACAACAGCGAATCGGTGAAGAGCGGGCTCTCGCGAAGCTCTGCCAGCGTCTTTTCCCGCTTCAATCGTTTCTCCGCCTTGATCCGCACGATCGGCGTCTTGGGATCGTCGGCATCCGTCGTGTTTGACACCACACGCGCCGTCCCCACCGCCGCCTTACCAACATTCGAGTGGTAGATAACCAGCTTTTCGCCCTTCTTCATGCTGCGCAGACTGATCAGCGCCTGGTTGTTCTTGATTCCATCCCACACCGTCTCTCCATCACGAAGAAGGTTATCGAAGGAGTACTTGTCCGGCTCGGTTTTCAGAAGGTAAGGCATCACAATCCTTTGCTTGTTACAAAAAATGGCTCACGGCATCAAGCGAAGATCCGCCATCAGCCCCCGAGATCGATCAACTCCACACGCTCAAGACCCTGGCCCAGAAATCTGGAGCCCAGCCGTCGAAACTTCTCCACCGAATCCGTCGCGAAGAAGTGCATCGACGTCCCCTCGATCCTACCCTTCGCGGAACGGGGAAAATGAGCCCCTACCGCCTCCGCGGTTGCCTGCGCCGCGTCCACCATGGCCAGCGGATAGTTCAGCCGATCGAGCGTCGCCTCGATCATGGGCGTCAGCAGGGGATAGTGTGTACATCCCAGCAGCAGCGTCGTCGCTCCTGGGGCATCCTTCTGCGCCGACGCGAGATAGATCCGCAGAACCTCCGCCGTCACTGCCGCCGTCTCCGCCGACGCATCCAGCCAGCCCTCTTCAACCAGCGGCACAAGTAACGGACAGGCCCTCTCCGTCACCGCCATCCCATGCGCCCCAATGGCCCGCGTATACGCCCCCGACTGTACCGTCGCCGCCGTTGCCAGCACCAGCACATGCCCTTCGCTTCCGTCTCCCACGCCTCGCGCTGCAGCCGCCGCACCCGGCTCGATCACACCAGTCACCCCAATCGGAAGCGCCGCCTTGATCTCGTCGAGCGCCAGGGCCGTAGCCGTATTGCATGCGACCACCAGGTGCTCGGCTCCCTGCTCCAGCAGGAACTTCGCGCTCGAGACCGCATACCGCGCAATCGTCTCCCGCGACTTCGACCCATACGGCAGCCGGGCCGTGTCCCCCAGGTAAAGATAACGCGCACCCGGAATTAGCGGAAGCAGCGCCCGTAGAACGGTCAGCCCCCCAAAGCCCGAATCGAAGACCCCTATCGTCGGCCCCATCCTACTTCTCATCCGACAACGGAACCAGTGGTCGATTCCCCGTGTCCACCGCCGGATAAGCCCGCAACAGGCTCGCGTGCCCAGCTAGGGTCTCCCGCGTGCGCCCATCCACCAGGAACCGTATCTCCTCAACCCCCGGAAGCGCCGCATGGAGCGTTCCAATGATCGACTGGAGCGTAAGCGCCTCCACCACCACACCCGACGGATGCTGATCCGCGAACCCCCCATGCAGATTCACAATCGCAACCTGCCCTCCAGCATGCGAGCCAAAAAACGAGTCAAGGTGATTCGGGTCCGGGCGATTCGCGTCCGGCGGCCCCCCCGGCGCCATCGTCAGCGTCAGCACAAACACCGAGTCGATCGCAGGTCCGCTCTCCAGTGGATGTGCCGAGCCCGGAGCCGCATACAGCCCCAGCAGATGCTCCAGCAGAGCCCGAGCCCGCAGCGTCGGCTCTTCCGGCAGGGCCACCTGCCTCTGAGTCGGCGTGATCGACGTGTCCCCATCGCTCGCCAGGTCGAGCGTCACCGTCTCGAGCGCAGTCGCAATCGGAGCGGTCAGCGGCGTCGGATCTCCCTTCCCCGTCAATCGCTTGTGCGCCTGCTCGCATCCACGCAGCAGAAACAGGAGCATCAGAAGAATGCAGCCCACCAGGCTCCAGAACAAGACCCGTTGATATCGTGGAATCATCCCCCCGCCTCCAGTAAGCCCGCAGGCTCTGCCGGCAACGCCATCCTCGCGGCCCCGCCCGGAGGCGCCGCAACCCGGGGGGCAGGCTTGACCACCCTCGGCTTCGGCGCCCCGGTGCCGCTATTGGGTATCGCCCCCTTGCCGCCGTCCGAACCTGCTTGCGGAGTCTTGGCCGCCAACGCCGCCGCCTTGGCCTTGGCCACCGCATCCAGTGCCTGCGTATGCCACGCCACCAACGCCTGCGTCAGCGCATCCGCAACCCTCTGTTGGTAGTCCGCATCCGAAGCCGCCGTGCCCCCTGAAATCGGGGCCAACTCAAGCAACACCGCCGGGCACGTCAGCGAGTCGATCGGGGGAACCGATGCCCGCAGCACCACCGGCTTCAGCTTCGCCACATTCGTCAAAGCGTCGACGATCACGCTCTCCAACCCCAGACTCTCAGTCACATACGAGGCCTGGGCCGTCTCCCACGGCAGCGCCGGCAGCGCCCCCGTCTCCGGGGCCAGACCCGAAACCGTCACATACGGCCCCGCTCCCGACGACGTCGTGTGCACCAGCAAACAAGCGAGAGGCCGGGCATGGTTCGCCATGTCCGCCCGCTGCTCCGACGTCACCGTCTGATCTCCATCCCGTGAAGACAGGACGGACAACCCCTTCGCGCTCAGCATCCCCTTCAGCTTGGAGGCGAGCGTCAGATTGACGTCCTTCTCGACCTCTTTGTCCGACAGGTGCGCCCCCGGGTCGCTCCCGCCATGTCCGGCATCGAGAAAAACCAGGTTGTAGTTCACCGATGGCGTCGTCTGCTGAGCGGCCAGACCACCGCCGGGCAGCATCAGTCCGAAGGCAGCCACAGCCGTCGCCAGCCTCAAACCAACGCGGAGATAAGGTCGAGCTTCTCGTATCACAGGGTCGTCTTTGCAGTCGGGAGTGCTGATGAGATGGTCAGATGCCTATTGTAGAGTCAGCGTCACGCGCCACGGTTCGGTTCCCGGTTCAGTGTCCTAGTCCAGGGCGTAGATTGCCAGCCCGCTCAGCAGCTTCGGGTAGAAGTCAGTGGACTTCTGCGGCATCACCTCATGCGCCAGCGAGATATCGCGCATCTGCGCCAGCGACACCGGCTTGATCAGGAACGCAAGGTTGGCGTCGCCATCCTCAACCATCCCCGCCGCTTCGTCTGCCTCCCGGACATAGCGGATGTTCTCGAGCTTCGCAATCGATTCATGACTCAATCCGAGAAGCCCCTCCAGCACCACCCGATGCAACTGCACGACGTCCAGTTCAGCCTGTCTCGGCGAGATATCGGTCAGCGCCTGCGCCATCGCCTCCGGCTTCGCGACCAGCAGATGATGCCCGACCTCACCGCTCTTCCCATCCCGCGATACCACCAGAAACGCCGTCCCATGCGTATTCGCCAGGTGCTCCGGCTCATGCCCCACCACCGGGGTCACGCTGAAGAACTCCTCCGCCCGTGTAAGAAACTCCTCGCGTGAAAAGTTCTCCAACCCAAACACCACCCGATGCGTCGGCAGAATCGTAATCCCCTGCGCCTCCATGTTGACGAACGTCATCATCATCGCGGCCTCCGGATAGGGCGGCTTCGCCAGCGGACGAATCCCCTCATCCACCCGTTCGCTCGGGCTCTCTTCCTCTTCGGCAACCGCAGCCGACTCCGCCGAAATCCCAAGCTCCGCCGCCCGCTCCTTCGCGTAAGCGACGCTCGTCTCATACCGATGGTGCCCGTCCGCAATAATCAGCTTCTTGTCCGCCATCGCCGTCAGGATCAGGTTGATCAACGTCGGATCCGTCAGCTTCCAGACCCGATGCACCACCCCATACTCATCCGTAATCGCCAGGTCCGCCGGAGTCTCCTCACCCTCTCCGAAGATCAGCTTCTCAGCCGTGAACGCGGGGTCCGAGTACAGCATATAAATCTGTTCACAGTAAGCCCGCGTCGCCTTGAACAACGCCAGCCGATCCGACTTATGCTTCGGAAACGTCTGCTCATGCCGATACACCACATTCTCCGCATAGTCGTACAGATGCCCCAACGCGATAAACCCACGCCGCTCCCGCACCTCATCCGTATGCGGAACCGTGTACGTCTGCGAGTATCCGTAAAGAGCGGGCTCGGTCTCTTCCTTCAGAATCCGCTCCTCGCGCCACGTCTTCAACGTCTCCGCCGCACGCGTGTAGACGTTCTCCGCGTCGTCGTCCCCCGCCTCCCGCTTGCCCAGAATCACCCGAATCAGGTTGTAGGGGCTGGCGTCGTAGTAACGCTGCTGCATCTCAGCGGAGATCTTGTCGTAGGGCTGCGTCACGACGTCTTCAAGGATTACCCGAGCCGGGTCATAGCGGAGTGCGCGAAAGGGATAGATGCGGGCCATCCCTCCATTGTAACGGCCCGGAAGCCCGCCCGATTGTTGATCCCCGGTCAAAGAAACAGGAGCCTCAGCTCTCCTCCAGGCAAGTCTTCTCTCCCATGCCCGAAGCGATCTGCCTTGCGTCTTTCGGAGTCAGGGCCGAAAGACGAGCCCACCCGTCTTCCAACCCTGAACCCGCCTACCCTGCCTTCTCGGTCAACTCCGCCCACCGCGCATACAGCCCATCGGCCACCTCCTGCGCCTTCTCCATCTCATGCAGCGCCGCCGTCAGCGCATCGGCGTTGGTCGCGACCGAAGGCTCATCCAGCATGTCGCGAGCCGTATTCAGCCGCTCCTCCGCAGCCTCCACCAGCGCCTCGATCCCCTCATACTCCCGGGCCTCCAGGTAAGAGAGCTTCTTCTTTCCCGAACTCTTCCCGCCTCCGCCCGTTCCGCCTCCAGCCTTTACCTCCGGAGCCGCCTCTTCATTGGTGCCGCCCTGCCACTTCTCCCACTGGGAGTAGTCCCCAAACCGTTCCGCGCCACCCCGCCCATCCAGCCCCAGCACCACCGTCGAAACCCGATCCAGCATGTACCGATCGTGCGTCACCAGCACCAGCGCCCCCGTGTACTCGAGCAAACTCTCCTCCAGGATCTCCAGCGTCGCGATATCCAGATCGTTCGTCGGTTCGTCCAGCAGCAGCAGATCCGCCGGCTCCAGCATCAACTTCGCAATCAGAACCCGCGCCCGCTCCCCTCCGCTCAGCCTCTCCACCGGCTGATTCAGTTGCTCCGACGTAAACATGAACTTCGCCGCATAGCTGGCCACATGCACCACGCGGTCCTGATAAATCACCGAGTCCGAGTCCGGAGCCAGCGCCCGCCGCAGCGTAATCTTCTCGTCCAGCTCCCGCATCTGCGAGAAGTAGACAATCTTCAGCGAAGCCGCCTTCTTCACCAGACCCTTCGTCGGTTCCAGCTCACCCGTCAGAAGCCGCAAAATCGTCGTCTTCCCACTCCCATTCGGCCCAACCAGCCCCACCCGAATCCCATTCGCAAACAGGAAGTTCAGCCCCTCGACGATCGTCTTGTCCCCAAGCACAATCGAGACATCCTCCAGCTCCACCAGCCGCTTCGTCTGCCTTTCAGTCGCCGAAAAGTCGATCCCCGCGCTCGAAGTCTGCGTCCTCTGGTTCACATCCTTCAACTGGCCAATCAGGTCGTTCGCATTGTCGATGCGCGCCTTCGCCTTGGTCGACCGAGCCTTCGGCCCACGCCGCAGCCAGTCGACCTCGATCTTCACCCGATTCTTCAGCGCATCCTGCAGCTTCGTCTGCGCCTCCATGTAAGCGGCCTTGCCCTCGATAAACTTCGAGTAAGTCCCCTTCACCCGCAGCAGCCCATCCGCATACACCCGGTTCAGCTCGACCATCTCGGTCGCCACATTCTCCAGAAAGTACCGGTCATGGCTGATGATCACCATCGCGAACGAGGCCTGCTTCAGCAGCTCTTCGAGCCACGTGATCCCCGCCAGGTCCAGATGGTTCGTCGGTTCGTCCAGCAGCAGCACATCCGGCCCTGTGACCACCGCCTCGGCGATCGCCAGCCGCTTCCGCCACCCTCCGCTCAGCTTCGCCGCCTCCGCCTCCAGCGAAGGAAACCCCGTCCGCCCCGAAGTCTCGCGAATCCGTCCCTCGCGCTCCCCCTCCGGAACCCCGGCCCGCACCAGCGCCGCCTCCAGCACATCCCGCACCGTCAGCCCATCGGCAAACACCGACTCCTGCTTCACATACCCGATGCGAGTCCGCTTCCGGCTCGCCACATCCCCGGCATCCGCCTCCTGCTCCCCGGCCAGAACCGACAGCAGCGTAGACTTCCCAGCCCCATTCGGCCCGATCAGCCCAATGCGATCACCATCCGAAACCGTAAATCCAATCTCACGAAACAAAGCATTCGCGCCAAAGGCCTTCGTCAACCCTTGCGCATTCAAAATAGGAGGCATAACCCCAGTTTACCGCGTCGAGCACCCACGCCGGATCAACCGGCCCCACGACCACTCACCAACGTTTGAATCACGCCCCGGAAGAGCCTCTTCTGACTGCCGCTCGATGTCATCCCAGGGCAATCAGCCAGCCCACCAGCCAAAACCCCCACCCCCCTGGACCCGATTGCCTGTTGATATGAAGTTGGGCGCCCCACCTTCGCGACACGTCTCATCGTCGCTAAGGTGGGCCGGCCGCCACAACACCGGGCCACGGACTCTATACCATGACCCAACCCCGCCCTAATCCAGATCGAACTCCCGCAGCGGCCGTTCCGTCAGCGGGCTCTCCTTCGCCTTCTTCACCGCCTCGGCAAACTTCTTCGCCAGCACATCTTCCTTGTTCTTCTCCGCGTCCACCGACTGACGAAACAGACTCTCCCTCCTGTTATCCGCCTCCCGCAGCGCCGCCGCCGCCTCGGTGAAGTCCTCAAACATCCTCTTCCGCGGAGCCGGCGTATGCGCAATCACCGACCGCGTCACCGGATCCACCTTGATCATCGCCCCACAGTCCGGACAGCTCACCTCGAACACTTCGTCCTTCAGCCCCATCGCAACACCTCAGACGCTCATTCTAGAGCAGATTGCCTGTTGGTATAGAGTTGGGTGCCCCACCTTCGCGACACGTCTCATCGTCGCTAAGGTGGGCCGGAGCGCCACGGCATCCAACGTACATCCCTACACCTTCAGCGAATCTGCTCTAAAGCGTCCGAAGCCCCACCGCCGCGCCGCGACCCTACAATCGCACCACCACATGCCCCCCACACCAGTCGGATGCCTCTTCCACCAGCCGCTCCACCAGCCCATCCCCATACCGCGCCAGGAACCACGCCCCCGCCACCACCCGCTCCTGCGGATGCCCCTCCGGAAACAGGTTCAGCACGATCGCGTCGGCATGCTTCCGCAGACTGGCCTCCTTCTGCAGCTCAAACGTAGCCGCCAGCCGTCGCAGCCGGTTCATCTGGTACCGCATCTTCGACCCCGAAACCACCGCCGACCGCCCCAAACTCTCATCCATCGCGCCGAGGTACTCCGTCAGCGCCGTCAACTCCGCATCCAGCGCATTCCCCACCGCCGCCAGCTTCCGCTTTCCCGCAATCGGCATCGCCCTGGCCCCAAGCCGCTGCGCCAGCTCCTCCACCGGCATCATCACGCCCTGCACCTTCAGCTCATGCTGATCCAGCACCGCACCCATCGCCGGTTCCACCAGCGTCGCCGAAAACCGTGCCAGCACCGGCGTAACCCGTCCCATCACCGCCTCATACACCACGGCGCTCTGGGCAAAATAAGCCACCTCCGCCGGTCCACCAATATAAGCAGCAGTCGGCAGCAGGCAATCCTGAAACACCGGTCGCAGCAGCGCATTCGGGCTCACCCGCTCCGGAGTCGCCTCCAGAATCCCCAACAGCTCCGCCGTCGTATAAGCCTTCCCCCCCGCCTTCCAGCCCCCATCCGCACTCCGCCGAAGCGCCGACCGCGCCCCCGTCTCTGCATCGACCAGGAACAACAGCGAGTGCCCCGGAGCCACCAGCACCTGCGCATGATATCCCGCCCGCTCCAGCTCCCGTCCCCGTTCCAGCAGCCTCGCCTCCAGCTCACCGGCATGATCGATCGCAT
>JAMFSC010000157.1 GCA_026225095.1 bacterium | reverse complement strand
TACTTGGCGTAAGGACTTGGGCTATATTTGGCGTAAGAGACAGCCCAGACCGGAGCGCAATTTGGCCAGCACGAAACAGCAGGTACGGTTTGCTCATTTGATTGAGGCATTTGCAGGGTTACTCCTAAAGATCGACGGACCGCTGCAGAGACGCAGAGCCTTATGTTTTGACGAGTCTCAGCCCTTTACGCCAAATATCGCCCAAAGAATTACGCCACATTCCGACCCAAGCTACACCACGCCGATCCGTCCTTACGCCACTTAAATCCAAAATGTTACGCCACATAATTTCACAAATGACAAAAAGAACCCTGCGACAGAGCTCTTCAATGGGCCCTGGTCGGTTTTGTGTGATCTGGCTCCAAACGGCTAAACTGGAGCGGTCTTCGGTCCCTCGTCCATGCCGCCTATCCCACGAAAACAGAGCCGCGTGCATGCTTTATCGCCCCCTGCGGCGAAGGCCGCTCCCTTGCGGCCGGAGGAGACCGGGCGGGTGCGCCAGCTGATTGCGGGCCAGCATTCCAAGGCCGCGCTTGAGTTGGCGAAGGATCTGTACAAACGCTCGGTATCACCCGATTCGGAGGAGCTTCTCGTAGAAGCCTACGAAGCGCGCATCGATGATCTGCTCAAGTTGCGGATGACGGTCGAGGCAAAGGCCCTGCTGGGGATCGTGCGTCAGCGGTTTCCCGCCCGGGCGGCACGGCTGGTGGAGGTCGAGCGCGAGATCAACGCGCTCGAAGGTCGGCTGGAGGACATTCTGAGGCCCCTTGGGGATCCGAATCTCCCGGCCGCGGATCGCGATCGCATTGAAGCCTTCGTGCAGCGGCGCATCCACGATCTACCCGCGCTGGCGTCGGTGACGTCGCTCTCGCCGGAGCATCCATTGCGGCGGGCGGCGGGGGCGCTCGCCGAAGCATTTCGAGCGGTGACCGAGGGTCCGGTGGAGGATGCGGTTCTAGCCCTGCCGGAGGTCTCGCGACGCAGTCCACTCGCTCCCTGGAAGGTGCTTATCCGGGCGATTGCAGCGTTTCATCGGGGTGAGGACGACGCCTGCCGGCGGTGGCTGGAGATGATTGACCCCGAATCCAGCGCGGCACGGCTGGTTCAGGCCTTGCGTGCGCTGCTTGGGGCCGAGGTGGCATTGTCGCCCCCTGAACATGCGCTGATCGTCGCCGTGGGGGACCGCGCCACGGCGCTGCTTCCCGCGCTCGCGGCGCTTGAGGCGGCGTTCGATGCCGGGGATCAGAAACCCATCCTCGATGCAGCGCGGGCTATGACGGCGGGGCTCAATCGTCGTGGTGCGCTGGATGCGGAGTTGCGGGAACGGCTGCGCCAGCACGTCTTCGTGCGCGGATTGCGGATGAACGTCTCCCCGCCGAGCCTTGCCGCGGCCATGGGGGGCACCGCCCGGCAGGATGCGTACTTCTTCCGGCTGCTGGCGCGGACTCTCGAAGAGGACCGGGATCTATTGAGCGAAAGCCACGCGGTTCGGGCGTGGAGGAATTTCCGCCGCGAGGCGATTCGCGAGGGCCGGTTCGCGGCGGGTGGTGTCGAGGATGGAGTGCTGGCGCTTCATATGGCCCAGGCTGTCGCGGGGTTTCCCACCGGATTCACGGAGGAAGAACAAGTCGAGCGGGATGGAGAGTTTCCCTCCGCCGGGATGCTCTTTGAGCGCGCCTGCGCTGCCGACCCCCACGCGGAGGCCTTTAAACTGTGGCTAGCCTGGGCGGAGAAGCAGGATGCGCCGAAGGTGGCTGACGAGGTGGCGGGGCGATGGCGAGAGGCTCTACCGGGGAGCATTCGGCCGCTGCTCTACCTGATGGCTTCGGCGGAGAGGCGTGGCGCCTTCAAGAAGTCACTCAAGTATCTGGAAGAGGCCGAGGAGACCGACCGGCTGAATCCCGAGGTTCGCCGGGGCAAGCTGCGTCTGCTGCTGGCTGCCGCCATCCGCCATCTGCAGAAGCGCAAGACGCACTTGATGGGCGCCGAGATCGACCGGCTGGCCGCGGTGCCCGAGGGGCGGCCGGGAGAGGTCTCTGCATTTGCCGTGGCGCTCAACTGGTGCCGCGCCTCGATCGAACGGGATGTAGACACGATGCGGGAGCGCGAGACGGAGCTGAACGAGTTGATTGGTGCCGTCGGGGGAAATCTTCTGCTCCGCGCCTTCGCGGTCGCCGGAGACCTGGATCCGAAGAATCTGAAGGCTGAGCTACCCACCCTGCAGCCGGCGAAGATCACCGGGGCGGAGCTTCTGGCCGGTGCGACGCGGGCCTGCCAGCTGGCTCACTGGGCGGCGGTCACCATGCCGCTGCCCGGGGAGTGGATGGATGGGTTGATTGAGGCGCTCGGACAGCCTGGGTGCCCGCTCGATAACGGGCAGATGCTCATTCTGGCAGAGTCCGCTCTCGATCATTCGACCACCGCTGCGTCAGGGCTGCGGCTTGCCTATGCGGTGTCGGCGGCGGGTCTTGCTGGCGGCGGAACCGACGCGCGGTTTCTCTTCCTTCGGGCTCGATCGCTGCCCTACGGCGCGAAGTTTCGCCGAGAGGCCTGCTTCGCGGCGGCCCTTGGGCTGGCTCGACGAGACCGCGATGCGGAGCTGGCAGGAAGGATACTCGACGAACTGAACGGGCGAGCGCAGTCGGCCTTTGGGCGTGGGGGAAAGACACGGATCGCCAGCCTTGAGCTGTCGCCGGAGGCGCTGGGGGAGATCGTCGAGGAAGAGAGGCAATGGAAGCACCGCGCGGGCGTGCCTGACAATCGCGAGCCTCGGTATGGCAGTGCGCTTGAGCCGCCACCCTGTGATTGTCCTGCCTGCAGGGCGGAGCGCGGAGAGATTCTCGACGAGGACGAGGACGACATCGGGAGCATATCCGTCGAGGAGATGATGGCAACCTTTGAAAAGATCATGAATGGGCCCTCACGGGGGGGGAGGAAGCGGGCAGGACCGGTGCCGAAGAGCGCGACGAAGCAGAAGGCCAGCCCCACCCGCGTGACGGAACAGAGCGACTTGTTCTAGGGTAAAACAATGATTACGAACCACGAGCAGAACAAGGATCAGGATACGGAGCGGACGTCGGTCCGCAGTCCGTATGCGGTGCTGGGCATCGATCCCGAGGCCAACCCGAATGTAACCGACGAGCTGGTGCGTGCGGCCTACCTGTCGAAGGTGAAGCAGTTTCCTCCGGATCGTTCGCCCGCCGAGTTCGAGCAGATCCGCGATGCCTACGAACTTCTGCGCGACAGTCGCCTTCGCGTCCGTGCCATGCTGTTTTCCGCTCATGCGGACGCGTCCCTGAAATCTCTGCTCGACGGCCTGAAGGACGAACGGCGATTTTGCGGCCTCGATCCGTGGCTGGCCGTGCTGAAGACCGCCTCGAAGGCCCGATAGATGGAGATCTCACAGGATTCCTCACCATATGATCTTCTTACGAAAGAGCGGATGGTCCGCCGTTTTGCAGCATGGCTGGACCGCGCCCTGGACGATGAGCCGCTGCCTCCCGGATTGACGCCAGAGCTGCTCGCGGCACTCAGCGCCGAGGATGATCCTGACGGTCAGAACGAGCAGGATGAGCCTGCCCCGGAAGCGATTCAGGCTGCGATCGAAAGTCGGCTGGGCGAGGCTGGCGACTGCGATCTCTACGCACTTTGGTCGGCCATGACAACACTTTCCCAGGAGGTCCGGCTGGAGGGACGCGCCTTCAAGCAGCTCAACGAGACGCTGACCGCGAGTGCCCGCGAAACGGAGGTGGTGGCAGCCCGTTCGGCCTCAGCCAGTCAGCCGAGGCGCCAGGAGGTTGATCTCCTGCTCGAGCTACGCGACCGCATCGAGCGGGGGGGCAATAGCGCCCGTCAGGCCGCCGTGGAGCTGAACCCGTCACGTCTGCCCTGGCTCGCCCGCCGGCTTGGCGTCGGAACCGGCTACGCCCGCCACGCGCAGGAGGTCGTCGGGGCCCTCGCCGACGGCTACAGCCTGATCCTGGCCAGCGTAGACGAAGCGCTTGTGGCCTGGGGAGTCAACCGCATCGTCTGCGATAGCCAGCCCTTTGATCCCCATCGGATGAACGTGGTCGACATCGAACAGACCAGGGCCGTCCCCGAGGGAACCGTGGTCGAAGTCTACCGTAACGGCTACGAATGGAATGGTGAATTGCACCGCCCTGCTCAGGTCAAGGTTGCGCGAGACGCCCCGGCAAACCGTTAGCTGACGCATGCAGGGGGCATTCCAGATGCCCTACAACTAATGGCAGTGTGGAAATGAAACAGGAGCATTCATGAGTGAAACAGGCGACGTGATTATCGGTATCGACCTGGGCACCACCAACTCCGAGGTCGCCGCCTTCATCGATGGACAGGTAAGGATTATCGGGTCGGGAAGCTGGAACATGTTGCCGTCGGTGGTAGGCCTGTCTCCTGCGGGCGAGCTTCTGGTGGGCGAGGCGGCGCGCAACCAACTGCTGCTCTATCCCGAGCGGACCGTGCGCAGCATCAAGCGCAGGATGGGCAGCAACGAGACGGTTTCGCTGGGAGACCGGCAGTTCACCCCGCCCGAGATCTCGGCGCTCATCCTGCGCGAGCTTGCCTCCTGGGCGAGCCGCCAGTTGGGCCAGACGGTCGAAAAGGCGGTCATCACCGTCCCCGCTTACTTCTCCGATGCCCAACGCCAGGCTACGCGCGAGGCCGCCAGCATGGCCGGTCTGGAGGCCGTTCGCATCCTGAACGAACCGACCGCCGCGAGCCTCGCCTACGGTGAGGGCAGCCGCCATACCGCCATGGTCTACGACCTTGGGGGCGGCACCTTCGACGTCTCGATCGTCGCCCTCGAGGGTGAGATCACCGAGGTGCTCGCCAGCGACGGGAACAACCATCTGGGGGGCGATGACTTCAATGACCTGCTGGCCGAGTACCTGTTGAGCGAATTTCAGTCCCGGCACGGCGTCGATCTGCGCAACGACAATCCCATCGCCCGGGCGCGGGTCTGGTGGGCGGCCGAGGACGCCAAGCGCCGCCTGAGCACCGATCCCGAAGTGACGGTTCGCGAAGAGGCTTTGGCCATCGTCGACGGGAGACCGCTTCATCTTGAAGTCGAGATCACGCGTGAGCGCTATGAAGACCTTATCCGTTCCCTGATCGAGCAGACGCTGGAGTTGATGTCGAAGGCGCTCGCGGCCGCCAATAAGGGGCCGTCGGATCTCGATGCGATCCTGCTCGTCGGCGGCTCGACCCGCACACCGTTGATCGCGCGACTCATCGAGGAACGAACAGGTCTTACGCCACGGGAAGAGATTCATCCCGATCTGTGCGTCGCCCTGGGCGCCGGGGTGCTGGCCTCGCGGCTGGCTGGACACCAGGTGGAGCGAGTGCTGGTCGATGTCACCCCCTATTCGTTCGGCGTGTCCTTCCTCGGCGAGCGCGGCGGCGTAGCCTATCCGCACTGCTACAAACCCATTATCCGCCGCAATACACCGCTTCCGGTTACCCGCACCGAACGCTTCTACACCAGCCACCCCTACCAGGAGGAGGTGGAGGTTCGGGTCTACGAGGGTGAGGACCAGGACGCGCTGCGCAATATTCTGGTGGGTGACTTCCTCGTGGAGAGGTTGACCCCATCCCGCGATCTTAACGAAGTGCTCTGCCGCATGAGCCTGGACCTGGATGGCATGTTGAGCGTGACCGCCATCGAGAAGCGATCTGGAATATCGAAGCAGGTGACGATCGCCCGCGCCCTCGAAGCCAGGAGTGAAGGGGAGATCGCCGCCGCCCGCAAGCGCCTCGAAGCCTTGTACTCCACACGGCAGGTCGAACACGACGAGGACCAGGGCTATGAGGACGATCTCGACGGCCTCCACTACGACGGGCCCGTCACGATCAACGGCGGCACATCGCTCGAATCGCACTCCCCTGCCGGCCATGGCATGACGAACGGCTCAGGCACAAGATCTGAGCCGGAAGGAGATTGGAGTGCGTTCGAGGAAGAAGCCCGGCAGTTGATCGAACGATCCCGGAGCCTGCTCGAGCAGATTCACGATGAGGATCGCGAAGAGGTGATCGACCTGAACCAGGCGATTCAGGACGCGATTGCCGATCGGGATATCGCTGCGCTGAAGCAGGAAATGCACAGTCTGCGTGAGCTGCTCTTCTTCGTCGAGGGCCGAGCATGAGCAGCGCTCTCCGCCAGCCGTCCTGCTGTCCCGTCTGCCAGGCTCGATTTCGCGGTGTGGCGCAGTGTTCGCGATGTGGTGCCGATCTGACCCCTCTGATGCTGTTGACCGCTCGCGCCTATCTCCTGCGTCAGACGGCCCGGCGATCGCTCCGGCAGGGTCATTTAAAGTTGGCGATGGACGCCGTTCAAGCCGCGCATCACTTGCGGGCTACGCCGGAAGGCGATCTGCTCGGATGGATATGCGGGGTAAGCCAAGCTCTCCGCTTGTCGGAGTATGACGACGATCTGCGAGCAGATGGTTAATAGTCTGCAATGGTCCTGAATCGTAGCCATATTCCATGTCCTCAACGATTATTAGTGACCGCCACGCCCGCCGTCTCGTCCCAGTGGTAATGCCCTACGCTCTCCTTCCACCTGTAGCTTGGGTCGGAATGTGGCGTAATTCTTTGGGCGATATTTGGCGTAAAGGGCTGAGACTCGTCAAAACATAAGGCTCTGCGTCTCTGCAGCGGTCCGTCGATCTTTAGAGCGGAATCAAGATAGCTATACCCAATCTTGGTGGTTAGGGTGGATGCTGTATATCTCTGGCGCAGCAACCGCGATGACGAGGATGGGACGAGCCTATTCGGACGACCTTCGGGTAAGGATT
>JAMFSC010000156.1 GCA_026225095.1 bacterium | reverse complement strand
GATATTGCGGTGCATCTCCGTTACTTGCTGGCGCGGCAGGGTGGGGTGCGGATGATCTTCGCCGCCGCCCCCAGCCAGGCGGAGATGCTGGAGGGGTTGGTGGGTGCGGCGGGGATCGACTGGTCGCGGGTGACGGCGTTTCACATGGACGAGTACCTGGGGCTGAGGGAGGATGCGCCGCAGCGGTTTGGGCTCTGGCTGAAGGAACGGCTGTTCGACCGGGCGCCGTTTGGGGCGGTGCATCGGATGGATCCGGAGGGCGATCCGGTGGGCGTTGGGTATGCGGCGAGGCTGCGGGAGGGGCCGATCGATTTGGTCTGCTGTGGGATCGGGACGAACGGGCATCTTGCCTTCAATGATCCTCCGGCGGACTTTGATGACGTCGAGGATGTGAAGGTCGTGCGGCTGGATGCCATGTGCCGTCAGCAGCAGGTGGACGATGGCTGCTTTGCGACCATCGATGCGGTTCCGACGCATGCGCTAACGTTGACGATTCCGCGTTTGATGCGGGCGGGGCGGATCTTTTGTTGCGTGCCGGGGCGGCTGAAGCGGGAGGCAGTGCGGCGGACGCTGGAGGGGCCAATCGACGTGGAATGTCCTGCGTCGGTGCTGCGGAGGCATGGGGCGTGTGGGATCTATCTGGATCGGGATTCGGCGGCGGCGCTGCGGTCTGACGGCTAGAACGTGGCGTTTCGCTGGGCCGTTGCTGGGTCAAAGTACGGTTAGATGAGGCGTTGGCCGGCGACGGTCGTGTCGTATCCGGCGAGGCCTTCGAGCTCGCGGCGGAAGGCGGCCTGGGTGAGCGTTCCGAAGAGGACCTGGACCTGAGGCAGGGCGAGGTGGCGGCGATGGACGACGAGGTCGTAGCGGGCTGAGGCGAGGGGGACGAAGCCGAGGCCGAGGGTGCGGGCGACGGAGGCCGTGGCAATGCAGCAGTCGGCCTCTCCGGCGAGGACGCGGCGGGCGGCGGGGAGGTGGCCGGGGGCGAGGGTGTCGTATCCGCAAACCTGCGCGTGGGGGATGCCGAGGCGGCGGAGGCCGGCGTCGAGGAGGAGGCGGCTGCCGGCTCCGGGTTCGCGGTTGAGGATGGTGATGTCGGGGCGGGTGAGGTCTTCGATTGCGCGGATGTTCTTTGGGTTTCCGGGGGCGGTGACGAGGCCCTCCTGCCAGAGGGCGAGGGAGACGACGGCGATGTCCTGTCTGCGGAAGATGCGGGCGATGGTGGCGAGGTTCGACTCGCCGGTGGCCTCGTCGCGGAGATGGCATCCGGCGACGTGGATGGAGCCCTGACGCAGAAGCTCGAGGGCCACGGTGCTGTTGCGGTGGGCGGTGACGAGGCCGACGCGTTGGGGTTGGAGGTGGCGGGCGAGGACGGCGATGCCGGGATCGCAGCCGGCGAGGAGGAGGCGCTGGTCGAGGTCGTCGAGGGGGGCGAAGGGGCTGACGGTGGCCCGGGTGGGGTGGCGGGGTTTCGAAGGGTGCCCGCTGATGGTGGCGTCGGCGAGGGGAAGGCTCCAGGCGGAGGGCTCGGGTGGGGTGGCGATGAGGCGTTTGTCCACGCGGCAGAGGCGTACCGGCGTTCCGGGGGCGAGGGCTTCGGTCGGGTCGAGGAGTTCGGCCTGATGGGTGGTGGGGGCTGGCTCGGCGGCTTCGAGCGAGAAGATCTGTTCGACGGGGACGTTGAGATACCTCGACAGTTTGAGGGCCACGAGGGTGTTGGGGGTGTAGCTGCCGGATTCGATGGCGTAGATGGTCTGGCGGCTGACGCCGATGGCGGTGGCGAGGTCAGTCGCGGAGAGGCCGCGAGCGGTGCGGAGGGGGGCGACGGAGTTCTGAACTTCCGGGGAGTGCATGGCTTCGGGTACTTCCATGAGGCGGATCTCCGGCGCTTTGCCTGCGGGGTGACGGTCGGGTGGCGTCCGATTTGAGCAGCCTCCACAAGGTTACACCGGGGCGAACGCCGTATCGATGAGATGAGCAGATTGACGTTTATAAAAGACGTTGTCGTGTTTACACTACAAATGTTCCGACTTGCGCGAGCGTGCGCCAAGGCCCGATGGCAACGCACCTCAATGCACGTAACCCTTGATGCGGCGATAGAAAGATCGACCGGGCGAGGCTGGGCGGCTGGTGTCACGTCGTTCGCTTCCCGTACCTATTGGAGATTCTGTGAAGCACCTTCGTAGTTTATTTCTGGTCTTGATGGTTTTGGCTGGCGGGCGCTCGTTGCGTGCGCAGGTCGTGGCTGGATTGCAGGGGCGTGTGACGGATGGGTCGGGCGCCAGTATTCAAGGCGCTGCGGTTGAGTTGGTTGAGAGTTCTACCAACCTGCGGCTGAAGACCGTGACGAGTCAAGCCGGGGACTACGGGTTCTCGCAGCTCAATCCCGGGTCTTACCGGCTGGAGGTGACGGCGGCTGGATTCGAACGGATGGTGCAGAGCGGGATCACGGCTTCGGTTGGACAGACGGTGACGGCAAACCTGACGCTGCACAGTGGGAGCGATCAGCAGACGGTTACGGTGACGTCCGACGTTCCATTGCTGCAGGCCGCGACGAGCGATATCGAGACGCATGTTCCGGGGTCGGCGGTGATTGCGATGCCTTTGAATACGCGGAACTTTGTGCAGCTAACGACGCTCGCTCCGGGTGTGGCGCTGCCTCCGGGGACCTTGCTGCCGCGGATCAATGGTGGTCGTCCGCGGACGAATGAGTACCTGTATGACGGCATCTCTGCGCTGCAGCCGGAGCCGGGGCAGGTGGCCTTCTTTCCGATCCTGGATGATATTGCGGAGTTCACGGTAGAGGCCAATGGCGTTCCGGCGGAGTTTGGGCGGTTCAATGGCGGAGTGGTGAACGTTGCCACGCGGGCTGGGGGTAACCAGTTCCATGGGAGTTTGTACGAGTTCTTTCGCAATGAAGACCTGAATGCGCGGAACTACTTTTCATCGACGGGGGCGAAGCCGGAGTATCGGCGGAACCTGTATGGTGCGACGCTGGGTGGGCCGGTGTTGCATGATCGGATGTTCTTCTTTGGGGACTACCAGGGGATCAAGCAGTTGGTCGGGAAGACGGTGACCTCGACGATTCCGACGCTGAATGAGCGCAAGGGAATCTTCACGGGTGTATCGCATATCTATGATCCGAATGCTTCGCAGGTGGTGGCGGGGAAGACGGTGCGGCCGGAGTTTGTGAACGATGTGATCACGGAACCGCTGGACCCGGTGGCGCGGGCTTTGCTGGCGCGGTTTCCCACCCCGACGACGAGTGGGGCGGCCAACAACTACACGCGGACGGCGAACGATGCGGATCATCAGAACCAGCTCGACTTCCGGGTAGATGGGGCGTTTCGCGATAAGGATCGGGCGTTCGTGCGGTACTCGTACTACAACGAGGTGGAGCAGCCGATCACCTATCTTCCGGAAGGGAGTGGGCCGACGGTGACGGCGGTGTTTGGCACGACGGGGGCGGCGGGGCTTTCGAACGTGCTGGGGCAGCAGACGGTGGTGAATGAGACTCATACGTTTACGGCGCATCTGCTGAATGACTTCAGGGCGGGATATACGCGGCGTGGGAATACGACGGGTGGGCCGACGCTGGGCGATACGGCTTCGTCGGCGCTGGGGATTCCGGGGATCCCGACGAATGCGGCCTTCAACAATGCTCTGCCGCTGTTTACGTTCACGGGGTTTCAGCAGCTTGGGCCTGCGGCGAGTACGTTTGCGCAGTATCAGACGGCGGTTTGGGAGATGGTCGATACAGCGGTGTGGACGCGGGGCAGGCACACGTTAAGGACGGGGATCGACTTTCGCTGGTATCAGCTGAATACGGTTGCTCCGCCAAATCCGACGGGGTCGTTTGCGTTTACGACGACGGGAACGGATCAGCAGGGGGTGACGGGATCGGGGAATGCGATTGCGAGTTTTCTGCTGGGGCAGGTGGATACGTTCTCGATCGATCTGCAGACGAGCAAGCTGCGGCCACGGGACCATATCGAGGAGTTCTTCGCGCAGGATGACTGGAGGGTGAGCGACCGGCTGACGCTGAACCTTGGGGCTCGGTGGACGCTGCACTTTCCTTCGACGGAGAAGAACAACCAGGGTGCGGTGTTCAACCTGGCGACACAGCAACTGGACTACCTGGGTGTCAATGGCTTTCCCAAGTCGGCGCGGGAGTTGCACTACACGAACGTTGCTCCGCGAGTCGGGTTCACGTATGGGTTGACGCCGAAGACGGTGGTGCGTTCGGGGTTTGGGATTGTGTTTATCGACCAGTCGGGGATTACGACTCCGTTCACGGCTCCGCAGTTTCCGTTCATCCAGAATGTGCAGCAGAAGACGCAGGACTCGGTGAATGCGGCGTTCGCGCTGTCGCATGGGCCGAGTGTGGCTCCGATTGCGCTGACTCCAAATGCGGGGCTGGGGCAGAGTGTGTATACGGCGAAGCGCACGGCGGGTTCAGGTTATGTGGAGCAGTGGAACCTGGGCTTCCAGCGGGCGATTACGAATAGTCTGTCGGTCGATGTGGCTTATGTGGGGTCGCATATTGTGCATGTCGGGATTCCGGATGCGAACCTGAACCAGTTGACGGCGGCGCAGTTGGCGCAGGGGGCCTCGCTGCTGACGAAGGTGACGAATCCTTACTATGGGCAGATTCCGGTGTCGAGTTCGATCGGTGGGACAACGGTGACGACGGCGCAGTTGATGCTGCCTTATCCGCGTTTCCTGAACGTTGCGACCTATCGGAATAACTCGGGGACGACGAACTATAACGCGTTGGAGGCGAAGGTGGAGGAGCGCCTCTCGCGGGGGATCTACCTGCTGTTTGCTTATACGCACTCGAAGCTGATCGATGACGCTTCTTCGGTGTTCTCGTCGACGGTGCTTTCATCGCCGAACTCGAGTTCGTTGATTGCGGCGGATGCTTTTCGACCATCGCTTGAGCGGGATAGTTCGCAGGGGGATATGCCGAATGTGACCTCGGCGAGCCTGATCTATGATCTACCGGCGGGGCGGAATCATCGATTTGCTTCGAGTGGGATGGGGAACTTTTTGCTTGGGGGCTGGGCGTTCAACGGAATCGCTTCGCTGCAGTCGGGAATGCCGGTGACGGTGACGCAGGCTACGAATAACAATGCGTTCGCGGGATTCTCTTTGCAGCGGCCGAACATTGTGGCGAATCCGCATCTTGCTTCGGGGCGGTCGCCGGCGAAGTTCTTCAATACGGCGGCGTTTGCTACGGCTCCGCAGTTTGCGATTGGGACCGCGAGCCGCAATCCGGTGCGGGGGCCTTCTTACCGGGATCTCGATGTGGCGCTGGTGAAGCATACGGCGGTGTCGGAACGGACGAAGGTGGAGTTTCGGGCGGAGTTGTTCAATGTCCTCAACCTGGCGGCGTTTTCGCAGCCGAATGGGAGCTTTGGAGCGGCGGCCTTTGGGACCATTACGAGTACGACGACGGATCCGCGGGTCGTGCAGTTTGCGGTGCGGGTTAGTCGGTGACTTTATAGGCGCCTCGCCCACCTTCGCGACGGTGAGTCGTGTCGCGAAGGTGGGGCACCCGGCTTTCGTGTGCTACGGGTTGAGGTGGGTGGCGGCGTCTTCGAGGGTTTTGAGGTAGTTGCCGTAGCCTACGATGATGGTCGATCCGATGAGAAGGCAGAGGCCGGTGGCTACGAGGAGTTTGGTGCGTTTGCTGGTGCCGAGCCACTCCTTGAGAAAGAGGCCCCAGAGAGTGGCGAAGAGGATGATGGACGCCATATGGAGTGTCCAGCTGGAGAAGTCGTATTTGCCCATCTTGGTCTGGCCCATGGAGTAGAAGAAGAACTGGAAGTACCAGATGACTCCGGCCATGGCGGCGAAGATGTAGTTGCGGGTGAGGGTCTTGGGGGCGATGTGGTCGAAGGTAGAGGGGTCGAGGGGGTCGAGGTCGACGAGGGTGTCCCCGGAGGTGCCTGAGGCGCGCAGCGGGTTGAGGCCGGGCTCTCCGGCGAACTGGCGGACGGAGTGGTTCTTGAGGATGAGGATGGCGGACCAGATGAAGTTGGTGACGAAGCCGCCCCAGAGGACGACGACGAGGACGGGGAGATTCTGCCAGAGGTCAAGGCGGTTGTGGGCGAGGAGCTCGACCTTGGCCATGTCGCCGATGGGCTTTCCGGCGGCCAGGCCGAAGGCGAAGAAGCTGCTCATGAATCCGGCGAGGATGGCGATGGCGATGCCTTTGCCGAAGGAGAAGTCGCGTTCGCCCGCTTCGGCTTTCTCTTCGGGGGTGACTTCGTTTTCCTTGGAGTAGCCGGCGGCTCCGTTGACGGCGACTGCGACGAGGCAGACGAAGACACCGAAGAGGATGACCTGGCCGGAGCGCTCGTGGGCGATGACGCTGATCTGGCCGCTATAGATCGGGGGCACGAGCGTTCCAAAGAACGTGCAGAGGCCGAGGGCGATGGCGTAGCCGAGGGCGATGCCGAGATAGCGGATGGCGAGGCCGAAGGTGAGGCCGCCGACTCCCCAGAGGACGCCGAAGAGGAGCGCGTAGAAGAGGCTGTCGTGGGGGGCGGTGCGGAGGATGTGGAAGAGGTTGGGGACCAGGAGCGAGGCGAAGAACATGGGCGCGATGAGCCATGCGGCGACGCCCTGGATGAGCCAGTAGATCTCCCACGACCAGCGCTTGATGCCGCGGAAGGGGATGAAGTTGGTGGCCGAGGCGAAGCCTCCGATCCAGTGGTAGATGACGCCGACGAAGGGGTTTGGTCCCACTTGCATTGTGCTGGTTCTCCTGGTGCGTTTGAGCTAGAGACTTTTCTGCTACGGTGAAGGACCCGGAGCGGGGGCAAAGTGTGCTTCGGCGCGTCTCATCGTACCTGAATGGAGGTACCACTTGGAAATAAACCCTCTATTGGACTATTGTGAATGGGGTCGGTGCGCCTCTGTGTTTCTTTTGCTCGAGGGTAACGGTACGTGGGCCGGACGAGGGACTTTTTCTGCGAGTATCGCTGTTTATCACCTGCTATAACGACACGCTGTTCCCGGAGACAGGGAAGGCGGTGGTGCGTGTGCTCGAACGGCTGGGGCATACGGTGGAGTTTCCCGCGGGGCAGACGTGCTGTGGGCAGATGCACTACAACACGGGGTACCAGGCGGAGGGGATGCCGCTGCTGGAACGGTTTGTGGCGCAGTTTCGGGGGGCGGAGTGCGTTGTCGTGCCGTCTTCTTCGTGCGTGGCGATGATGCGGGACCACTATCCGAAGATGACGGAGCACGCGGGCAACGCGGTGCTGGCGCGGGAGGTTGCGGAGCTGCTGCCGAAGGTCTTTGAGTTTTCGGAGTTCCTGACGAAGCGGCTGGGGTTGGAGGATGTGGGGGCTTTCTATCCGCACAAGGTGACCTACCATGCGAGTTGCCATGGGCTGCGCAACCTCGGGTTGGGGGATGGTCCTCAGAGGTTGCTGCGGGCGGTTCGGGGGATCGAGCTGGTTGAAATCGCAGGGTTGGAGCAGTGCTGCGGGTTTGGCGGGACGTTCGCGGTGAAGAACGCGGAGGTTTCGAGCGCGATGCTGGCGGATAAGACGCGGGCGGTGCTGAATACGGGGGCGGAGGCTTGTACGGCGTGCGATAACAGCTGCCTGATGCATATCGAGGGGGCGCTGCATCGGCAGAGGACCGGGGTACGGACGGTGCATCTGGCGGAGATTCTGGCGGGTGAGCCATGAGCGGGACGGCTTTGGATCCGACGACGGCGGCTACGTTTCCGATGGCGGCCCGGGGGCTGATGGGGGATACGCAGCTTCGGAAGAATGTGAAGCATGCGACGGATGTGATCCAGGCGAAGCGGGCGCGGGTTGTGGGGGAGATGCCGGACTGGCAGGAGCTGCGGGAATCGGGGCGGCGCCTTCGCGAGCATACGATGCGGTATCTCGATGCGTATCTCGAGGAGTTTGAGAGGAACTTTACGGCTCGGGGCGGGGTGGTGCACTGGGCGGCGGATGCGGAGGAGGCTCGGAGGATCGTTGTCGGGCTGGTGAAGGCGAGTGGGTCGAACGAGGTCATCAAGATCAAGTCGATGACGACCGAGGAGATTCAGCTTAACAAGGCGCTGGAGGCGGCGGGGATTCGGCCTTATGAGACGGACCTAGCGGAGTTGATTATTCAGCTTGGGCACGATCAGCCATCGCATATCGTGGTTCCGGCGCTGCATAAGAATCGTCAGCAGATTCGGGAGATCTTCAAGCGGGAGATGAATCTGCCTGATCTGGGTGGGACTCCGCAGGATCTGGCGGATGCGGCGCGGCTGTTTCTGCGGGAGAAGTTTCTGAAGGTGAAGACAGGGGTGAGTGGGGCGAACTTCCTGATTGCCGAGACCGGTGGGGTCTGCGTCGTGGAGAGCGAGGGCAATGGCAGGATGTGCCTCACCCTTCCGGAGACGCTGATTACGATTGCGGGGATCGATAAGGTGGTGCCCCGTTTGAAGGATCTGGAGGTGCTGCTGCAGGTGCTGCCGCGGTCGGCGACGGGGGAGCGGATGAATCCGTATAACTCGATCTGGAACGGGGTGGATCCGGCTAGGAATGATGGGCCGAGGGCGTTTCACGTTGTGTTGATGGACAATGCGCGGACTTCGGTGCTGGCCGACGCGGAGGGGCGGCAGACGCTGAATTGCATCCGGTGCGGGGCCTGTCAGAACGCTTGCCCGGTTTATCGGCAGACGGGTGGGCATGCGTATGGGTCGGTGTATGCGGGACCGATCGGGGCGATTCTGACTCCGCAGTTGCAGGAGATGAAGTTTGCCCAGACGCTGCCTTATGCCTCTTCCTTGTGTGGGGCGTGCTATGAGGTCTGCCCGGTGAAGATCAATATTCCGGAGGTGCTGATCCATCTGCGGAACAAGGTCGTGGTGCAGGGTGGGCCGTTCAAGGCGGAGGCGCTGGCGATGCGGGCGATGGCGATGATCTTCCGGAGCGAGCGGCGGTTCAGAGCGGCGCAGCGACTGGGGCGGATCGCGGAGACTCCGCTGGTCAGAGAAGATGGGCAGGGCGAGGGTTGGATCGGCTGGTTGCCAGGATTGCTTGGTGGATGGACCCAGGTGCGGGATCTGCGGGAGATGCCGAAGCAGACCTTTCGGGAGTGGTTTGAGGCTCGGGAAGCCTCCGGGAATGCGGGAGGGGAGCGATGAGCCGGGCGGGGGTGTTGGCGAAGATTCGTGCGGCGAATGGCGGTGCTTCGACGCTGGCGACGGCGGAGGCTGCCTGGGGTGAGATTCCGCGCGCGTATCGGCGGACGGCGGAGATGGAGCGGGAAGAGATTCTGGAGATGCTGGAAGACCGGCTGCGGGACTATGACGCGCATGTGGTGCGGGCGGCGCGAGCGGATGTTGCGGATACCGTTGCACTGATGCTGCGGACGCGGGGTCGCACGCGGATGTTGATGCCGGAGGGCGTGGACCAGGAACTGCTTCCGAGCTGGGTGGGGTTCGCGGTGGATGATCCGGGCGAGCCGCTGCCGTTTTTGGCGATCGACAAGTTCGAAGGTGTGCTGACGGAGTCGACGCTGGCGATCGCGGAGACCGGGACGATTGTGCTGCAGACGGTGGCAGGGCAGGGACGGCGAGCGCTCTCGCTGATTCCGGACTATCATCTGTGCCTGGTGCGGACGAGCGCGGTGGTTCGGACGGTTCCTGAGGCGATGGATCTGCTGGCGACGGTTCCGGCGTTTGC
Organism: bacterium; assembly: GCA_026225095.1. Lineage (GTDB taxonomy): Bacteria > Acidobacteriota > Terriglobia > Terriglobales > Acidobacteriaceae > Edaphobacter. The sequence continues at coordinate 7,236 of JAMFSC010000156.1, read as the reverse complement.
GACGACGTTTATCTCGGGGCCATCGGCGACGGCGGATATCGAGATGACACGGATCAAGGGTGTGCATGGACCACGGTTTCTGGACGTGGTGCTGGTGATCGACTGACGGGTTTTTTTAGGGGAGAGCTATGAATCACGAGATGACGATGGGAAACAAGGAACGGATCTTCGCGGCGCTGGATGCATTCAAGATCGAGGTGCCATCGTGGGGATTCGCCAATACGGGGACGCGGTTCGGGAAGTTTCTGCAGCCCGCGGCGGCGACGACGATTGAGCAGAAGTTTGCCGATGCGGCGGAGGTGAACCGGCTGACGGGCGCGGCTCCGACGATTGCGCTGCATGTGCTTTGGGATCTGCCGAATGGGCTGAAGGATGTGGCCGGGATTCAGGGGCTGGTGAAGCAGCATGGGATCGGCGCGGGGTCGATCAACCCGAACCTGTTCCAGAGCCAGGAGTACAAGTACGGCTCGATCTGTAACCCGAGCGCGGAGATTCGCGGAAAGGCCTGTCAGCATCTGCTGGAGTCGGTTGAGATTCAGAAGGCGCTGGGCTCGACGGATCTTTCGATGTGGGTTTCGGATGGGTCGAACTATCCGGGGACGCAGAGCATGCGGCGGCGGATCGAGTGGATGGAAGAGATCCTCGGCAAGACGCACGATGCGCTGGGCGAGGGGCAGAGGATGCTGGTGGAGTACAAGCCGTTCGAACCCGCCTTCTACCACACGGATATCGCGGACTGGGGGATGGCGCTGGAGCTGGCGCGGCGGGCCGGTCCCAAGGCGAAGGTGCTGGTGGATACCGGGCATCACTACCAGGGGACGAATATCGAGCAGATTGTGGCGTGGCTGCTGCACCTGGATGCGCTGGGCGGCTTCCACTTCAATGACCGGAAGTATGCGGATGACGACCTGACGCTGGGGTCGATCGATCCTTACCAGGTGTTCCGGATCTTCCACGAGATTCTTTCGAGTCCGGTGGAGAAGACGGCGGGAGTGGCGTTCATGATCGACCAGAGCCACAACATGAAGGGCAAGCTGGAGGCGATGGTGCAGACCGTGGTCACGGCGCAGGAGCTGTATGCGAAGGCAGCGCTTGTCGACCAGGAACAGCTTGCCGGGTTGCAGGACGGGTGCAGGCTGGTGGAGGCGGAGGAGTGCTTCCGCGGGGCGTTCTGGACGGATGTCCGGCCGGTGGTGAAGGAGTGGAGGACGGCGCGGGGACTGACGGCCGATCCGCTGGATAGCCTGCGGACGGGCCGATACCTGGAGGAGATTACGCGGGAGCGCGCGGCGGCGAATGCCGGGTCGGGATCGAGTTATGCGTAACCTGGCCGTTTTCGATAGGGCCAAACGTTTCCGATAGGGAATGTGAGCTGCTTTGTTGCATGATGGACAGGCGGAAAAGCGGGCTACGAAGACAGAGCGAAAGGCCCACACGCCGACGGAGCGGACACGAACTTGCAGAAGACGACGAAGCGGCTTTACCTGATCCCTGTGCTGTCGAAGGCGCTCGATATTCTCGAGCTGATGCAGGCTGAGAACCAGCCGATGACGCTGGAAGCGGTACATCGGCAGACGCGGATCTCGAAGACGACGGTGTACCGGGTGCTGAAGACGTTTGTGCATCGGGGATACCTGTCGCAGTCGCCGGATGGGCTGTACCGGCAGGTAACGCGTCCCACGAAGATGCGGTTTGGGTTCGGAAGCCAGAGCGCCGACATGCCGTTCTCGGTCGAGGTGACGGAGAGCCTGAAGGATGCGGCGGCGAACGTGGGGGTCGACCTGGTGATCCTGGACAACTGCTACGACGCGGCGACGGCGATCCGGAATGCGGAGGAGTTCGTCAAGAGCAGGGTGGATGTGGTGATCGAGTTCCAGGTGGAGCAGGACGCGGCTCCCGTGATCGCGGACAAGATTGCGGCGGCGAAGATTCCAATGATCGCGATCGATATTCCGCATCCGCATGCGACGTTCTTTGGCGTGGACAACTACCGGGTGGGGTTTGAGGCGGGAGCGGCGCTGGCGGAGCACGCGGTGAAGCAGTGGGGCGGGAAGGTGGACTGGATCATCGGTCTCGAGATTCCGGAGGCCGGGCTGTTGGTGCAGAGCCGGATTACGGGGGCGTTCGAGGGGATCAAGAGCCTGGTCGCGGATATTCCGGTGGAGTGTTTTGTGCGGATCGATGGCCGGGGAATGCGGGAGAAGAGCCGGAAGCTGATCTCGGATTTTCTGGAGCGTCACCCGAAGGACCGGCGGATTCTGATTGCGGCGAGTAACGATACGAGCGCGCTGGGGGCGGTGGACGCGGTGAGGCAGCACGGGCGAGAGCGGCATGTGGCGATCGTCGGGCAGGACTGCATCGCGGATGCGGTGGCGGAGATGCGCAAGGACAAATCTCCCCTGATTGGGACGGTCTCGCATGAGACGAACTCTTATGGGCCGAGTTTGATTCACCTGGGTCTGGCGCTGCTGCGTGGGCAGCATGTTCCGCCGTATAACTATGTGGACCACAAGTTGGTGATGCGGGAGAGTTTGAAGTAGTACCGAATGCACTTAGGGAATCCCTGATCAAGTCGGCCATGTTGACTCCCGGACAGCTGGTGCTCGAAGCCGTTGTCTGTTCTACGTCGTCATCATGAACGAAGTGAAGGACCCCCGCAGTCGCCAGACCGTCCGATAATCGAAGTCGAACCATACACTTTCGTACATCAGGTTTCTGTCCGGTTTTTCCAGACAACGGCCCACGTTCTGCGATCGAAAAGCCTCTGGTGAAACATTGGCAATTCCACGACCGCCGCCCATAACCCCTTTAGAAAACCACGATTACAGCAACGCATCCAAAAAGACGCAAAACAGACCACTTCATTAGAAGAATTCCGTCAAGTGGTCCTACCTCTAATCCCGTTCACGAGCTAAACCAAAGCGCATTCCCGTCCTTCAAGGGTCCCATGGACATGCTGGTACATAATTCAGAGGTTCCTCAATGCGCTCGCCCACCCTGGGGCACTGGAGGCGGGGAGTATCTCATTCGGAATAGTTGCCCTATTGACGACGGGTGTGGAATGATGGGTGGGTTGTGAACCCGTGCGAGGGCCGCTCGGGCGATCTGGTAAAGGTTTGGCGGGTTTCAGGCTTTCGAATCGAAGGGGTCAAAAGGTTATGTCGGATGCGAGCGGAGTGAAGAGTGCGAGTGGTCTGAAGTTTCTTGAGGACCGTTGGGACGATGTGGTGGCGTCGAAGCTGGATGAGCCGGAGCTGCTGCGGTACCGGTCGAACCTGCTGGGGTCGGACCTGCGGATCACGAACTTCGGTGGGGGCAACACGAGCTCGAAGCTCGTGCAGGCAGACCCGATTACGGGCGAGCCGGTGACGGTGCTTTGGGTGAAGGGCTCGGGCGGCGACCTGGGGAGCATCAAGCGGACGGGGTTTGCGACGCTGTATATGGACCGCCTGCTCTCGCTCGAGAAGGCCTATCGGGGCGTCGATCTGGAAGACGCGATGGTCGACCTGTACCCGATGTGCACGTTCAACAACAACCCTGTGGCGGCTTCGATCGACACCTCGCTGCATGGGTTTCTGCCGTTTGCGCATGTGGACCATCTGCATCCGGACTGGGGGATCGCGCTGGCGGCCTCGGCCAACGGAAAGATCAAGATGGAGGAGTTCAACAAGGAGTTCGGGCATAAGCTGGCGTGGCTTCCGTGGCAGCGGCCGGGGTTCGAGCTGGGCATGATGCTGCGGAAGATCGTTGAGGAGACGCCGGGGTGCGACGGCGTGGTGCTGGGCGGGCATGGTCTGTTTACGTGGGGCGATACGCAGCGTGAGAGCTACCTGAATACGATCACGATCATCGACCAGCTTGGGCAGTTTATCGAGCGGCATGGGAAGACCGTGGGGCATGTGGTTTTTGGCGGCGAGACGGTGAAGACGCGCGACGACCGGGCGGCGATTGCGCTGGCGATCTTTCCGCATCTGCGTGGGCTGGTTTCGCGGAAGCAGCGGTGGATTGGGAGCTTTTCGGATATTTCGCAGGTGCTGGACTTTGTGAACTCGGCGCAGGCGAAGGAGCTGGCGCACCTGGGGACGAGCTGCCCGGATCACTTTATCCGGACGAAGATTAGGCCGATGTACATTCCGTGGGATCCGGCGGGCGACCCGAAGGAGCTGAAGGATCTGCTGGAGGTTGCGCTTGAGACCTACCGGGCGGAGTATGCGCAGTATTATGCAACGCATGCGGTTGCAGACTCGCCGGCTCTGCGCGATGCGAGCCCGACGGTGGTTCTGATTCCGGGCGTCGGGATGTTTACGTTCGGAAAGAACAAGACGGAGGCTCGGCTGACGGGCGAGTTCTACATCAATGCGATTGGCGTGATGCAGGGTGCGGGTGCGCTGGGCGCTGGCGTGGTGTGCAACGACATTCCGCAGGCTGGACCGGCGGCCTCGGCGGATCAGTTCAAGATGTACCAGAACTATGTGGCGCTACCGGCCAGCGAGGCGTTCCGGATCGAATACTGGAAGCTGGAAGAGGCGAAGATTCGCAGGCAGCCGGCGGAGAAAGAGCTGAGCCGACGGATTGCGCTGGTGGTCGGCGGTGGAAGCGGGATTGGGCGCGAGGTTGCTTTGCTGGCCGCGGAGCGCGGGGCACATGTGATCGTTGCGGACCGGGATACGGCCGGGGCGCAGGCGGTGGCGGCGGAGGTGGCGGGGATCTCGGGCAAGGAGACGGTGAGCTGGGTCTCGATCGATATTCGGGATCGCAAGGCGATTCGGGCGGCGCTCGATGCGACGCTGAAGCAGTTTGGCGGGCTGGATATCCTGATCAATACGGCGGCGCTGTTTCCGTCTTCGCCGGATGGGATCATCTCGGATGCGTTGTGGGCGTTGACCCTTGAGGTCAATGTCACGGCGAACTACCTGCTGACGGATGAGGCGAGCTCGATCTTTGCCGAGCAGGGGATCGACGGGAGCATCGTGCTGACCAGCTCGGCGAACGCGGTTGTGGCCAAGCGGGGCAGTGAGGCTTATGACGTCAGCAAGGCGGCGCTGAGCCACCTGGTGCGGGAACTGGCGGTGAGTATGTCGCCCAGGGTGAGGGTGAATGGGATCAGCCCGGCGACCGTGGTGAAGGGATCGACGATGTTCCCAAGGGATCGGGTGATCGCTTCGCTGAAAAAGTACAACCTGCCGTTCGTTGAGACGGATACGGATGATGGGCTGCGGAATGTGCTGGCCCAGTTCTATGCCAAGAGGACGCTGACACATCAGCCGATCGATCCGAAGGACTGCGCGGCGGCGATCATGTTCCTGGCGGGGCCGGCGGCACGGTGCACGACGGGACACCTGATCCCGGTCGATGGAGGGCTGGTCGAGGCTTACCTGCGATGACGGCTGGCAGTCCCTTGTTGCCGGAGGACAGGCGTGCTGTGATCGCGGTGGACCTGGGGGCGGAGAGCTGCCGGGTATCGATGCTGCGCTGGCTCGACGGGCGTGCGTCCGTCGAGCTGGTGCATCGGTTCGCGAACAGCCCGCGGGAGACCGGAGATGGGCTGCGGTGGGACCTGGGTATGATCGCGGCGGGGCTGGAGGACGGGCTGCGGAGGTGTGCTTCGTTGGCGTCCGAAGGGGTTGGGTCGATTGCGGTGGATGGGTGGGCGGTGGACTATGTGCGGATCGATTCCGACTGTACACCGCTGGAAGACCCGTTTTGTTACAGAGACGAACGGCTGATCGGGGCGCAGGCCGCGGTCTACAAGAAGATTCCGGCGGCGCGGATTCGGGAGCTGACGGGCGTTGAGCTGATCCGGATCAACACGGTTTATCAGCTTTATGCGGATGCCTTGGCGGGACGGGCTCCCGGGGTTCAATGGCTCGGGCTGCCGGAGTATTTTCTGGCCCGGTGGGGCGGGACGCGGGTGTACGAGCATACGAACGCGACGCATACGCAGATGGTGGAGCTGTTTCGTCCGGAGTGGTGTCGTGAGATCTTCGATGCGCTGGGTCTGGATGCGGGGCGCGCGCTGCCGATTGTGCCTCCGGGGACGGTCTTAGGGAAGGTAAAGGGCAAGCTGGCCGAGCTTCCGGCGTTTCGCGATACGGCATTGATTGCACCTGCGTGCCACGACACGGCTTCGGCGATTGCCGGAATTCCGGCAGTGGGGAACGACTGGGCGTATATCAGCTCGGGGACCTGGTCGCTCGTCGGGACGCTGCTCGAGCAACCACGCAACGGCGCGGCGGCTGCGGCTGAAAACTTCACGAATCTTGGAGCGGTGGGTGGTCGGACCTGTTTCCACAAGAACGTCAACGGGATGTGGCTGATCCGCCAGTGCATGGACATCTGGGCGGCGGAGGGGACGGGCTGGACGATCCAGGAGCTGGTGGCGGCGGCGGAACGCGCTCCGAAGGCGGATGGGCTGCTGGAGGTGGATGAATCGGACCTGTTGCTGGCGGGGGGGATGCCGGGGCGGATCAATGCGCAGCGGGTGAAGAAGGGGCTGGGGAAGATGGACGAGAGCGCAATGGGGGCTCCGGCGATGGCGCGGTTGATCTTCGAGAGTCTGGCGGCGCGGTATGCGGAGGTGCTGGGGCGGATCTCGGCGCACTCGGGCAAGGAGTTTACGCGGCTGTTTGTGGTGGGTGGGGCGAGTCAGAATGAGTTTCTGAATCGTCTGACTGCGGAGGCTACGGGGCTGAAGGTGTTTCGCGGGTCGTCGGAGAGCTCGACGGTGGGGAACCTGGCGGTGCAACTGGCGGTGCTGGATGGGGACCGGGATGATGCGACGGGGGCGTTTGCCGAGAATGTGAGCCACTGGGCGGAGATGATCATCGGAACCATGGGCAGATAGGTGGGGTGGGATTTTGGCGGTCTGCTGGGGGAATGGCGGTTTGAACGGAAGATCTCCGGGCAGGGGGTGATGTCCGGTGCGGCCTCGTTTGCGGAGATGGGGGATGGGATTGCGCTCTACAGCGAGCGGGGGGAGTTGCGGCTTACCAATGGGACGGTGCTTCGGGCGGGGCAGCGGTATCTTTATGAGCGGGTGGAGGATGGGTTCGCTGTGCTGTTTTGCGAGACTGGGCGGGAGTTTCAGCGGGTGAGGCCGGAGATTGGTGAGGGGGTGGATTGGGTCGGCTTTGGGGAGCACCTTTGTGGGGCGGATCTTTATGTGACGGAGTACCGGTTTGGGGATGGGAGCTTTGTGGTGCAGCACACGGTGCGGGGGCCTCGAAAGGACTATGT
>JAMFSC010000155.1 GCA_026225095.1 bacterium | reverse complement strand
ATCGCCGTCGTAGGGTCCGGTTATGTCGGTCTTGTTGCCGCTGTCTGCTTTGCGGAGATGGGCCATACTGTCATCTGCGTCGACAATGATGAGCGCAAAGTAGCCGCGCTTCAGGGTGGAGACACACTCATCCACGAGCACTACCTTCCCGAACTGCTCCAGCGTTATCGCAACACCAAGGTTCGTTTCACCACCGATCTCGCCGAGGCCACACGCGAGTGCGAGGCCATCTTCATCGCCGTCGGAACACCGCAGAGCGAGACCGGAGACGCCGATCTTTCCTACGTCGAAGCCGTCGCCTGCGAGATCGCCCGCTCCATCACAAGCTACAAGGTGATCGTCGAAAAGAGCACCGTCCCCGTCTACACCAACGAGTGGATCCGCCGCGCCATCGAGCGCAACGGCGTAGCCCGCGGTCTCTTCGACGTCGTCTCCAACCCCGAGTTCCTCCGCGAAGGCACCGCCGTCGTGGACTTCCTGCACCCCGACCGCATCGTCGTCGGAGCCGACAGCGAACGCGCCGCCGCAGTCCTCAAAAGCATCTATGCCCCACTCACCGAAGGCGCCTACTACCAGCGCGAAGACAGCATCCCCGGCTGCTGCAACGAGACCGCGAAGCCGCCCTTGCTGCACACCTCCACCAAGAGCGCCGAGATCATCAAGCACGCCTCGAACGCCTTCCTCGCCCTCAAGATCTCCTTCATCAACGCCGTCTCCAACCTCTGCGAGGCCACCGACGCCAACGTCGAACAGGTCGCCATCGGCATGGGCATGGACGCACGCATCGGCCCCAAGTTCCTGCGCCCAGGCATCGGCTACGGAGGCTCCTGCTTCCCCAAGGACGTAGCCGCCTTCCGCTCCGTCGCCGAGCAGCTCGGCATCGACTTCTCGCTCCTCACCGAGGTCGAGAGGATTAATGTTCAGCAAAAAAAGCGCTTCCTCAACAAGGTCCGCTCCGCCCTCTGGACCCTTCGCGGAAAGAAGCTCGGTGTCCTCGGCCTCGCCTTCAAGGGTGAGACCGACGACATCCGCGAGTCGCCCGCGATTGATCTGGTGGAGATGTTCATCGCCGAAGGCTGCTCCATCACGGCCTTCGATCCAGCCGCCATGGAGCGCACCGCAGAGCGCCTGCCCGCAGGCAAACATCTGAAGTATGCAGACTCCGCCTACGCCGCAGCCGACGACGCCGACGCGCTCCTCATCCTCACCGACTGGCGGGAGTTCGCCGAGCTCGACCTCAAGCGCCTCAACACCACGCTCCGTTATCCCATCGTCATCGACGGACGCAATCTCTACGATCCACAGGTCATGATCGATCACGGCATCACCTATCTCAGCATCGGTCGTCCGGCCGCCAACCACGTGCGCGAGCCTGCCTGATCCACCCCGGCGCCGCATCGGCAAACCCCGCCGCGGCGCCGTTCAAACCCTCGACGACCATGCCGCCAACCAGCAAACGCCGCCAAGGAAAGACATCTTGAACAATCACTCCAATCACAAACCGCAGACCATCCTGGTCACCGGAGCCGCCGGCTTCCTCGGCTCGCATCTCTGCGACCATCTCCTCGCAGAAGGCCACAGCATCCTCGCCGTCGACAACCTCTCGACCGGCAACCTGGCCAACCTCGCCCATCTGGCCGCATGTGAAAACCCCACATCCGCAGCCGACTTCAACGACCCCCGCTTCCGCTTCCTCGAGCACGACATCTGCCAGCTCTTCGACCCCGGCCCCGTCGACTACGTCTTCAACCTCGCCTCACCCGCCAGCCCCGTCGACTACACCCGCCTCGGCATCGAGACCCTCCTCGTCGGCTCCGCCGGAACCATCAACACCCTCGAGATCGCAAAGAAGTACAACGCCGGCTACCTCCACGCCTCCACCTCCGAGTGCTACGGCGACCCCGAGGTCCATCCCCAGGTCGAAACCTACTGGGGCAACGTCAACCCCATCGGCCCGCGCTCCGTCTACGACGAGGCCAAGCGCTTCTCCGAGGCCGCCGTCATGGCCTACCATCGCTACCACGCGGTCGATACCCATCTCGTCCGCATCTTCAACACCTACGGCCCCCGCCTCCAGGCCAACGACGGCCGCGTCATCTCCAACTTCATGATGCAAGCCCTCCGCGGCGAGCCGCTCACGATCTACGGCGACGGCTCCCAGACCCGCAGCTTCTGCTTCTGCACCGATCTCATCGAGGGCATCGTCCGCCTCTCGCGTTCCTCGGAACACCTGCCCGTCAACATCGGCAACCCCATCGAGTGGACGATCCTCGAGTGCGCCCACGAGGTCCTGGCAGTGACGGGCTCGAAGTCCGAGATCGTCCTCAAGCCCCTCCCTCAGGACGACCCCACCCGCCGCCGCCCCGACATCACCCGCGCCCGCACCCTCCTCGGCTGGGAGCCCACCATCCCCCTCCGCCAGGGCCTCGAGCGCTCCCTCCACTACTTCCAGGCCTGCACCAAATCCACCCAACCCGTCCCGTAGCGCCGTTAGTTGCCATCCCAAAGGAAGCTGCATTTCTTTGCCGACACCCACAAATAAAAAGGCCCGCACCGCCCTCAGGCGATGCGGGCCTTCTTATGCAATCGACTACTTCGAAGCGTTTGTATGCAGCTTCGGGTAATAGCTCAATTGCACCGCAACCGTCGTATCCGTCTTCAATCCCTGCTGATAAATTGGAGCCTTCCACTTCTCATACTGCAGCCAATAGTTCAGCTCGAAGTCATGCGCGAACCGCTTCACATACGTCAGTTTGTACGAGTTCTGCGTCGTCCCCTGGTCGATGAAGTCCTTGGCGTTCTTCTTGTTCAGATACTCCACCTCGTACATCTCCGTCGGTGAAACATGGTAGGTGATCCACGCCTGTCCACCCTTCGCCTCACGCCCGATCCAGTCGCCCATGATGAAGCCCTGGTTCGTATATCCTTGCCGCTGAATCGTCTCGAAGTAGTTGAACTGTCCCCCGAAACTCCGGGCCACCCGAGGATCCGTCAGGACTGCCTCCACTCGGAACTCCAGCTTCGGAATCTTTGGGATCTGCGCCAGGTAAAGCCCCGTACGGAATGCCGCCCGACGCGGTGCACTGATCGGCGTCACGTCGTCATGCGCGATTGAGTCCACATAGAACGTCGCATACCGCCGCACGAACGGAAGCCGGTACGAAGCATTGAATGCGGTAAATCGCGCTCCGGGATCGTCCCGCGAGTACTTCTCTGTGCCCGTCGTATCGCTCAGGTCGAAGAAGCCCTTCAGAAACGTGTGGATCGTCACCGGCTCATGTCCCGCCCCGCCAAAGATGATGGTCCGCTGAAATCCAAACTCGAAGTTCACCGTAGGCCGGAACGCAAACATCTCCGAGTGAACCCACGGATGGTTTGGTGCCGAATGCCCCTTCAGACTGCCGTAAAAGAAGTCATACCGCAGGGGTCCCAGCACGCGAGACACCAGCGGAATCTGCAGAGGCTCCACCCGGTTAATCCGGAAAGAATAGATGTTCTCCGCATTGTTGGACCACGCCAGCGCCCCACCGCGCGCCGGTCCAAGCCACGCATCCGACTTGCCTCCCGAGATCTCATGCCCCCCAATATGAAACGAGAGCGTCGCCTCTACAATTCGAAAGGGATTCGCAGCATTGATCGGCCCGCGCGGAATCGTCGCCTGGTGATACGCGCACTCGACCGCACTCTCCTGCTCGAGCCCGCACTCATATCCCGCCAGCGTGTCCGTGTAACCCGGAGCCGATGGTGCATGCTGATACTCGCCCCGCGCATAAAGCGAGAACCGTCCCAGCTCCGCCAGGTAGGCTCCACCCAGGATGTTGTTGAACCCCGGCTCATACGGACGACCGTAGTCATTCACAATCGTCTGGCCGATATGGTAACTGTCCCGCAGCGACGTCCCGCTGATATACATCCCGCGGTCATAGACCTGCTGCACCCCGTACACCAGCCCCCGCTCGGTTACTCCCGCCGGCTTCTCTGCCACCAGCTCACGCAGCAGCTTTGCCAGGATCTCCTGCGCCTGTTCATTGCGGCCCTGCAGAATCTCGTCTTCCGAATCCTTCAGCATGTGCAGCGCGCTGCGCCGCGTGTAAGGTCGCATCGAAAGGTACATGCTGTCCAGGTAGCCCATCGAATACAGCCGGTTCATGTCCTCATAGACCAGGCTATCCATCGGGATATATGCCGAGCCGGTATGATCCTTTGGCCGATCCTCGTCTGGAATCCCGTACGGAACATAAGCCTCAGGCGGAGTCGCAGGAATCGGCTGCGTCGGAGGATTCGGTGATGCCGGAAGCACCACCTGCGGCTGTGCCGGAGACGCCGCCGGAACCTGCTGAGGATGATTCGCCTGCTCCCCATATGCATTTCTGGACGGCAGATCAGCCGCCGAGCCCTGGGCCGGAACCGGCACCACCTGCGCCGGCGCATTCTGAGTAGCCGGGGTCTGAGCCGACAGAGGAGCCAGGCCGCACGCAGTCAGGCTAGCCAGACAAAAAAGAATTCGCTTGCGCACTTACACCTCGAAACAAAAGAAGACACAATACGGGGAAGAGGGGGTCAAAAGTCCAAACACAGTGTACCCTCTATCACCCGCTCAACTACCCTCAGTTTTGCCGTCGCGCGCCCGACTCAAAACCGCCAACCCGTTCGATCCAAGCCCTCGAAGCCACCCCTCTGCGCTCGAGCCCAGCCGCCAGCTCCGCCACCGCGTCCGTCCCAACCTCGCCAGCATCCCCTGGCATCTCCAACGAGATCGCCTCGATCAAAGCCGCGCCCCCACCAGCCCGCGCCCGCCCCAGCGACTCCGATGCCACGCGGTAAAGCGCCACCGCATCCCGCCCATCCACCGGGATTCCCGGAACCCCTGACCCACGGCTCTCCCGGCAAAGCTCCTCGCCCGTCTCCGTACCCTTCCACCGCGGAAGCACCACCAGAACCAGCGGCAGCTCCGCCCCCACGGCCAAGCCCGCCGCCCACCGAGCCCCACCCACCTCATGCCGCTCGAAGAACGCCACCACCACCCGTCCCTTCTTACCTCCGCGCAGAGCCGCAGCCGCCCCCACCGCCGCATACAGCCGGTCGATTCCACTCCTAACAATCAGCTCACCCTCACCGCCCAGCAGCGCGCCGACCGCCCCATCCCGCCTGCACGCAAAGACAACATCCCCCTCTGTGACCCCCACCAGCACACTCGCCCAGCAGCCCACATCCCCCATCGCCGCCCGCCGCTCCCGCCCCTTCGCCGGACCATCCGCCACCAGCCCCCGCGCCCTCACCATCCCCGAGTACATCGTCCGCAGCGTCCTGTTGCTCATCAGCGGATGCTCACCCGCCTTCACCTTCGTCGAAGCCATGCGTCTCCCATCCCTCACCAGTTCCCACACAAAAAAAGAAACGCGGGAGCCCATCCAGCAGCCCCCGCGTTCGAATCGTCTCGTTAAGCCCGTGCCGGATCGACCGCATCAACATCCAGCCCAAGCTCCGCCAGCGCCTTCTGCGCACACTGCGGGTCGAACTTGCCGTCCCGCGCCAGCTTCGAGAGTGTCGCCCCCACAATCGAAGCCGCATTCACCTCGAAGTGCCGGCGCAAATGCTCTCGATTATCGCTGCGTCCGAAACCGTCCGTCCCCAGCGTCACCAGCCGCCCAGGAAGCCACGGCGAAAGCGCATCCGGAATCACCTTCATATAATCGCTGGCTGCAATGATCGGCCCATTGGCTCCCTCAAGCACCGTCTCCAGATAAGACTTCTTCGGAGCCTCCGCCGGATGCAGCCGGTTCCAACGCTCCACCGCCAGCGCATCCCGACGAACCTCCGTGTAGCTAGGAACACTCCACACATCGGTAGCCAGGTTGTACTTCTCCTCCAGAATCGCCTGCGCCTTCAGCACCTCATTCAGGATCGGCCCGGACCCAAACAACTGCGCCACGACCTCACCCTTCTCTGCCGGCTTGAACTTGTAAAGCCCCTTCAGAATGCCCTCTGCGACACCCTCCGGCATCGCCGGCATGGCATAGTCCTCGTTGTACATCGTGACGTAGTAGAAGACATCCTCCATCTCCTCATACATCCTCCGGATCCCATCCTGCACCACAACCGCAAGCTCGAACGCATACGCCGGGTCATACGTCACGCATGTTGGAATCGTGCTCGAGAGCACCAGGCTATGGCCATCCTGATGCTGCAACCCTTCACCCAGCATCGTCGTCCGACCCGCCGTCCCGCCCATCAGGAAGCCCTTGCCCCGCGAGTCCGCGAAAGCCCACGCCATATCCCCGATCCGCTGAAATCCGAACATCGAGTAGTACATGTAGAAGGGAATCGCCGGGACCCCATAGTTCGAGTAAGCCGTGCCCGCCGCCGTAAACGACGCCATCGACCCGGCCTCCGTAATTCCTTCCTCCAGAATCTGCCCGTCCACATCCTCGCGATAGAACAGCAGCATATCCGCATCGTGCGGCGAGTACTTCTGCCCCTCAGGAGCATAGATCCCCACCTGCCGGATCACCGATTCCAGCCCGAACGTCCTGCCCTCATCCGGAACGATCGGCACAATCAGCTTGCCCCAGTCCTTGTCCTTCAGCAGGGCCTTCAGCATATTCACAAAGCCCATCGTGGTCGAAACCGCACGCCCCTTCGACCCACCCAGCCACTCCGTATAGAATGCAAGCGGAGGAGCCTTGAAGTCGCCCTTCTTGATCGGCACCTCCCGCGTCGGCAGATAACCACCCAGCTCCCGCCGCCGCGCCTGCATATACTCGATCTCCGGAGCATCCTGCGCCGGACGATATGGAACCCCGTCCTTCGCCGCCGCCTCCGGAATCGGAATATCGAACCGCTTCACAAACGCCGCCAGCCCATCATCCGCCAGCTTCTTCTCAGAGTGCGTCGCATTCCGCGCCTGCGCCGATCCCAGCCCATATCCCTTCACCGTCTTCGCCAGGATGACCGTCGGCCCACCCTTGTGCTCGATCGCCTGCTTGTACGCGTTGAAGATCTTCGCCGGATCGTGCCCACCCCGGTGCAGCATCCCCAGCTCCGTATCCGTCTTGTCCTTCACCAGCTCTAACAACTCCGGATACTTCCCAAAGAAGTGCTCCCGCAGATAAGCCCCATCCTTCGCCTTGAACGTCTGGAAGTCCCCATCCACGCACTCCTCCATTCGCTTTAGCAGCAGACCCTTCGTGTCCTTGGCGAACAGTTCATCCCAGTCCGATCCCCAGATCACCTTGATGACGTTCCATTGCGCGCCCCGGAACATCCCCTCCAGCTCATCGATAATCCGTTTGTTCCCCCGCACCGGCCCATCCAGCCGCTGCAGATTGCAGTTCACCACGAAGATCAGGTTATCCAGCTTCTCCCGGGCCCCAAGCGAGATTGCTCCCAGCGTATCCACCTCGTCCGTCTCGCCATCCCCCACAAACGCCCAGACCTTCCGGTCCGTCTTCTCGATCAGCGCGCGGTTCTCCAGGTACTTCATAAACCGGGCCTGGTAGATCGCATTCAGCGGCCCAATTCCCATCGAGACGGTAGGAAACTTCCAGAAGTTAGGCATCAGCCACGGATGCGGATAGCTCGAAAGCCCCGGAGTCTCCCGCAGCTCATGCCGGAAGTTCTTCAGATGTTCATCATCCAGCCGCCCCTCCAGATAAGCCCGCGCATAAACCCCCGGCGAAGCATGACCCTGGAAGTAGATAAAATCCCCCGGCTGCGATCCGTACGTCGCATGAAAGAAGTGGTTGAACCCCACCTCCAGCAGCGTCGCCAGCGAAGAGTACGTCGAGATATGCCCACCAATCCCGGCGTCCTTCTTGTTCTGTCCATGCACCATCGCCATCGCGTTCCAGCGGATCAGGCTCTCCACCCGCCGTTCCAACCCCCGATCTCCCGGATAAGGAACCTCATCTTCTTTGGCAATCGTATTCTTGTAAGGCGTCGACACCCCCGCCGGAGTCGACACGCCCACCTCCGCGGCCCGATGCCGCAGCGCCTCCAGAAGCTCCGTCCCCAGCTCCCGCCCATCCCGCACCACGTCGTCGAACGCTTCGATCCACTCCGCAACCTGCGCGGTAAAGTCCTGCCTCACGGCCTCATCCATCTTCGTCGTCATAGGAATCCGCTACTGCTCCAGTGTCTTCTTCTCTTCAGGGGTTCGAAACTTCGCTCTGGTTCGCGCAAACCGGCCTACCGGTCCAACCTCACCAATCAGCATCGCTTATAACGATATAAGGCTTACGCGAAAACGTCATCTTCCGGCAGTCAATCCGTCCTCGCCGCTACGCACCCGCACTGCCTCCGCCTGCAGATCCTCCACATACTGCTGCACCGCCGTATCCCCCCGCATCACATACCGCCCCACAAACCGGAACAGCGCCGACCGGATCACCGTCCGCTCCGTGATCGTAATCCGCGTCCGGCCCTCATCCACCGGCGCCAGTTCATACGTCCAATCGCCCCCAAATCCCGCCGTCGGCTCCACGATCCTCAGCACCATCCGCTTCCTGGGAGTCATCTCCACCTCGCACAGCGCCACCGCCACCGAAGACCTCGCCTCCGTCCAGCAGTTCGGACTGATCGGCTCTATTCGCCGCGTCGACGAAATCCCCTTCCTCCAGCCCGCCTGCGTCGGCACATCCGTGACGATCTCCCACACCCTGTCCTGCCCCGCCGACACCACGCCCGAAGCCGTCGCCACATGTTCCAACGGAACCCGCGACCCAAGCACCCAGACTGTCGCCGCTCCCATCACCCCGAGCCCGATCAACCCCCTCAACCAGCGCATCCGCATCCACCTTCCGAACACCCCAGCCCGGTTTGCACACGGAGGACGCGTTCTGCATACCTTACTCCAAGCATCCAATCGTTCAGGAATCCAGCCGTCAAGGAGGCTCCCATGTCCAAACTCACAGAAAGCAGCGTCGACAAGGTCATCTCAAAGCCCACCACCACCGAAGCGCTATACAAACTCGGGCAGCAATCCCAAAAGAAGCCCGAACAGGAAGATCCATCCCATCCCCAACAGAACTCCGGCAGCTTCACTCCACGCCGCGTCGGATGATAGCCCGCAACCCTCCCGGTCCTAAGTCGAGTAGTCCGCATTGATCCGCACATACTCGACCGTCAGATCGCACGTCAAAAACCGGCACCGCGCCTCACCCACGCCCAGGTCCATCGCAATCGTGTACTCCCGCTCCATCATCGCCTTGTGCGTCGCCGCCTCATCGAACATCGGAGACCGCATTCCCAGCGCAAACACCTGCAACCCGCCAATCGAGATCGTCACCCGTTCCGGCTGAAATGCCACCCCGCTATACCCCGCCGCCGCCAGCAGCCTCCCCCAGTTCGGATCCCCGCTCGACCACGCCGTCTTGCACAGCGGAGAGTGAGCAATCGCCTTCGCCACCACCTTCGCATCCGCCGCCGTCGCCGCGCCCGTAATCTCCAACGTCACCACATGCCCCACGCCCTCGCCATCATCCACAATCTGGTGCGCCAGCGACCCGCACACCAGCTTCAGCGCGTTCTCAAACGCCTCCGCCACCCGCTCCGTCAGCCGAACCCCGCTCCCCCCACTCGCCAGCAGCAACACCGTATCGTTCGTTGACGTATCCCCATCGATCGAGATCGAGTTGAAGCTCTCCTCCACCGCCGGCCCCATCACCGCCCGCAACTGCCCCGCATCCGCCCCCACATCCGTAAACAGATACACCAGCATCGTGGCATGAGGAGGCCCAAGCTGCGGATGAATCATCCCCGCCCCCTTCGCCGCGCCAAAGATCCGAACCTCCGCTCCATCCACCTCGATCACCGCCCGGGCCACCTTCATCTTCGTGTCCGTCGTCATCATCGCCCGCGCAAACGCCTCCGCATGGTCCGGAGTCGTCCCCAGCGCGTCCCGCAGCTCCGGCATCGCCGCAACCACCTTCTCCGCAGGGAAGGGAACACCAATAATCCCCGTCGAGGATGGAAATACTTCATCGAAGATGCACCCGAACGCCTCCGCCGCCGCCACACAGGTCTGACGGCAGCCCTCAATCCCCGCCTCGCCCGTCGCGCAGTTCGCGGTCCCCGCATTCACCAGCACCACATGCACCCGCCCACCCGTAGCCGCCAGGTGCCTCCGTCCAACCGTCACCGGAGCCGCCACCACCTGGTTCCGCGTAAACATCGCCGCTCCGATCGCACCTCGCGGAGCCACCGCCATCGCCACGTCCGGCCTCCCGCTCGCCTTGATCCCCGCCTTCACCGCTCCCCAGAAAAACCCTCTCGGCAAACCGCTGCCACCCATCCCATCTCCCCGCTTCAAACCCTGCTCACTGTCCATTCCCTCACTTTATCCCACCACCCAAGTATCCTGATACAGTCAGCGGGGAACACCTGAGCCTCCCATACCACCCCCCAACAACAGGAGCAAAACGCATGGCCCACATGATCGTCCTCTACTCCACTCCCACGGACCCCGCCTCCTTCGACAAGTACTACCTCGAAACCCACGTCCCCCTCGTCCACAAGATCCCCAACCTGCTCAAATACGAGATCAGCCGCGGCCCCGTCCTCTCCCCCGGCGGGCCGTCGCCCTACCACCTCATCGCCACGCTCTACTTCGAGGACGTCGCCACCCTCCAGCAATCCCTCTCCACCCCCGAAGGCCAGGCCGCCGCAGCCGACGCCGCAACCTTCATGGCTCCCAACAGCCAGATGCTCTTCTTCGACAATCAAACCGTCTGACACAGGACCGCCAAACGAGAAGCCCACGATCTTCTCGAACGAACACCCAAAACCTGCGTCATCTCGACCGAAGCGAAGCGAAGTGGAGAGACCCCCGTATTCGTCCTGATTATTTCGACCAGCCCTCGATTCGACAATGAATGAGTAATATACGGTAAATACCTAAACCGACACCTTATTAAAAGGAAATGAAGATGCTCCTCGAATCCCTCCGCGCCGAAGTCCTCGAAGCCAACCTCGAACTCGTTCGGCGCGGCCTCGTCCTCTACACCTTCGGCAACGCCTCCGGAGTCGACCGCGAACAGGGTCTCGTCGTCATCAAACCCTCCGGCGTCGACTACGACCAGCTCCGTCCCGAGCACATGGTCGTCACCGACCTCCACGGCAAGATCGTCGAAGGCGACCTCAAGCCCTCCTCCGACCTCGACACCCACACCCTCCTCTACCGCGAGTTCCCCACCATCGGAGCCGTCGTCCACACCCACTCCGAGTACGCCACCGCCTGGGCCCAGGCCGGACTGGACATCCCCGCCCTCGGAACCACCCACGCCGACTACTTCTACGGCCCCATCCCCTGCACCGCCCCCCTCACCGACGAGGCCATCCAGGGCAACTACGTCCACGAGACCGGCCTCGCCATCGTCAAACGCTTCCGCGCCAACCCCTCCGCCTCCACCATCCACGCCCCCACCATCGCCGACGCCACCCACGCCGCATCCTCCGGCGGCCCCATGAGCCCCGATCCCAGCACCTTCGCCATCGAGCCGTTGGCCGTCCCCGCCTGCCTCGTAGCCGGCCACGCCCCCTTCGCCTGGGGCCGAACCCCCCACGAAGCCGCCCACAACGCCGTCGTCCTCGAGTACATCGCCCGCCTCGCCTTCACCACAGTCACCCTGCAAGCCGAAGCCGGCGTCTCCCAAACCCTCCTCGACCGCCACTACTTCCGCAAACACGGCGCCAAAGCCACCTACGGCCAGTCAAAGTAAACTTCGCAAGGGAGCCCCATGTCCCCCCACTCCTCCGTTACGCGCATTTCACTCGACTCGATCGATCGGGTGCCCCACCTTCGGGACAGTATCATCGTCCCTAAGGTGGGCCGGACCGCCACCACCCTTTCAAGATTCCTCCCCCTCGCCGCCCTCCTCCTCACCGCCCTCACCACCCAAGCCCAGACCATCCAGGTCAACAAAGAAAACAAGACCATCGCCATCACCGCCACCGCCTCCGCCTCCATCCCCGCCGACACCGCCGACATCTCCATCGGCTTCATCACCTACGGCACCGCCCAGGACCCAACCTACGCCGACTGCTCCCGCATCTCCAACCAGGTCATCCAGACCCTCACCCAGTCCGGAATCACCCGCGAGCAGATCGCCAGCAACGAGCAGAACATCGCCCCCATCAACAACGAAGACAAGCTCCACTTCGACAAGGGTCTCCGCTTCGTCTGCTCCCAGACCTGGAAGGTCACGACCCCCGCCGCCACCGCAGCCGCAACCCTTAACCTCGCCATCACCTCCGGAGCCAACAACAGCGGCAACATCGAGTGGCGCCTCAAGGACGAGGACACCCTCGAAGCCGAAGCCGCCCGCAAGGCCCTCACCCACGCCCAGCAGATCGCCGACCGCATGGCCAAGGGCCTCAACGCCAAACTCGGCCCCCTCGTCTATGCCAGCAACAGCGTTCCCAACCGTTTCGGCAATCAGGTCATGATCCAGACCGAATCCGCCATGGCCGCGCGGGTCCTGACCGTAAAGCCCCTCGCGATCATCCCCGACAAGGTCACCCGTTCCGCCACGGTCTACGCCGTCTTCGCCATCGAGTAGCCGAGGTCTCCATTTCTCAGTTCACTGTCGAATTGTGTGCCCCATCTTCGCGGCGGTCTGATCATCAGGAAGGTGGGCAGAGGCTAGAGCGGAATCAAGATAGCTATACCCAATCTTGGTGGTTAGGGTGGATGCTGTATATCTCTGGCGCAGCAACCGCGATGACGAGGATGGGACGAGCCTATTCGGACGACCTTCGGGTAAGGATT
>JAMFSC010000021.1 GCA_026225095.1 bacterium | reverse complement strand
CATTACACAAGCCCTTCAGCAAATCTCCCCAGAAAACGCACAAGCTTGGTTCAGACTCACCCTCAACTGGGTACAGCTATCATGAAATTGCTCTAGAAGGAGTCCGGCTGAAATGGAGAGGGCGCGGCGCCCTTTCCATTGGAGTGGTGGTGGCTGGATCTAGTCGAAGGGATGCTCGAGGCTCGAACTGGTGGGGGTGAACATGACTCCGCCGGATGGGGTGAGGTGCCAGTCGTCTTCGAGGCGGATTCCGAACTCTCCGGGGAGGTAGATGCCGGGTTCGTCGGAGAAGCACATGCCGACCTCGAGGGGTTGGTTGTTGCCTCGGACGAGATAGGGCCACTCGTGGCCGTCCATGCCGATGCCGTGGCCGAGGCGGTGGGAGAAGGTCTTGTAGTCGGGGCCGAAGCCGGCGTCGGTGATGACCTTGCGTGCGGCGTCGTCGACGGCGTGGCAGGGTGCTCCGGGATGGGCTGCGGCGAGGGCTGCGGCCTGGGCCTTGTGGACGACGTCGAAGACCTTCTTCTGGCGGTCGGTGGGGGTTCCGTAGACGAAGGAGCGGGAGATGTCGGAGACGTAGCCTTCGAGGACGCAGCCGTCGTCGATGAGGACCATCTGGTTTTCACGGATGACCTGGGGCTTGATGGAGCCGTGGGGCAGGGCGGACCACTCGCCGGTCTGGCAGGAGATCGGCCCCCTGACGCCGGAGCGGGTGAAGCCGGCGGTGACGAGTGAGGTGAACTCGTCGGTGGTGAGGCCGGGGGAGGCGGACTGGTAGGCGGCCTTGTAACAGGCGAGGGTGATCTCGTTGGCGAGCTGCATGAGGGCGAGCTCGGCGGGGGATTTGATGGCTCGGCAGCCGGCGGTGATGGGGATGGCGGAGACCATCTTGCGGGATGGGTCGGCCTGGGCGAGGCGGTCGGCGTAGACGAAGGGGAGGCGCTCGTCGAGGGCGAGGGGGCCGGGGTGGAGGAGATGCTTCGTCAGGAGGGCGTAGGGGTCTTCGTCTTCATTCCAGGTGTAGATCTTTGTCTGGGCGCCTTCGGGGAGCTGGGAGAGCTGCTCGGTCATGCGGGCCTCTTCAAAGGCGGGGCAGACGATATAGGGAGAGCCGCTGGCGGGAAGGATGTAAGCGAACAGGCGCTCGGAGTTGCCGGAGCGGATTCCGGTGAAGTAGAAGAGGGAGGTTCCTCCGGTGAGGCAGAGGGCGGCGATCTTCTGCTGGAGCATGAGCTCTCGGGCGCGGGCGACGCGGTGCTGGCGCTCGGCGAGGGTGATGGGGACGGCTTCGTGGCTGCGGTTCGAGAGGGCGGCGATGGGGGCGGGGAGGGTCTTGGTTGCGGGGGCTTGAGCGCGGAGAGGCAGGGCTACGGAGGCGGCCGCGGAGGCGAGCAGGAAGGAACGTCGTGTGGGCATGTGTTTAGGCAGTTTAGAACATACGGCGGTTTGGACTGGTCAGATTTTTTCGGTCAAGGTTTCCGGAACTTTTTCTGGTGGCATTCGTAGAGAGAGGTAGAACCTGCAAGATCTCTGCACTACCTGGCGCGCTACCGGTCACAAGAGCTGGATGTGGCGTTCGTCATGGGGAAGCGACGTTGGCAGAAGACGGGTTAGTGGACCCGCTGGCGATGACGCTGATCTCCGACTGTAGCCCGGGAAAGATGATGTTCGCGTTTGCCTCTTCAGCGCAATCAGGCTGGGGAGATCTCCGATAGCGCTCGACCAAACGAAAGATTACGAGGCAGATCCATGATGATCCGTGTCTTGATGCACCCGTATGCCTGCAGATATTATGTTCGGTTTTCTGTTGCTTGTCTGGCTGTTGTCTTGATGGGGATGCTGTGGGGGGCACCGGCTCGGGCGCAGCATGTGATGTCGGACCGGGGGGATCCGGCAGTGCGGATTGAGCAGGAGCGACGCATGATCGAGGTGGGGGAGCGGACGGGGCTGGGGGATTCGAAGCTGGGATATCTGTGGGCGAACCTGGCTACGGCTTATGAGGACGAAGCGGATGGGGAGCAGGCACTGAAGGCGTTCGAACGGGCGCTGCAACTGCTTGGGAAAGATGCGAAGGACAGGGCGAACTATGCGACGACGCTCGACAACCTTGGCTCGCTCTACCTGCAGTACGGGAGGGTGGGAGAGGCGGAGGTGGTGAGGAGGCGTGCGCTGGCGATTTGGAAGGAGATTGGGGATCCGATGGGGATTGCCCATAGCGAGCAGCACGTGGCGGAGGTGGAGTTGGGGAAGCATCACTTCAAGGAAGCAGAGAAGGGAGCGCGGGCGGCGCTCGCGATGGAGGCGTCGGCGGGGGACGGCCCGGTGAACGTGAGCATGGAGCTTTCTGCGCTGGTGACCCTGACGTTTGCCGAGTGCATGCGATCGAAGCCGGAGGACGGGCTTCGGGATGCTGAGAGGGCGATGAAGCTCGTGGAGGCAACATTTCCGTCGGATACGTTGGAACGGGCGCATGTGCTGATGGCGCTGGGGTTCGCACAGTGGAAGACAGGGGATACGGTGAAGGCGGAACAGAGCCTGCAGGATGGCATGAGGATTCTGCGGGAACGGCTGGGGGCGAGGAGCCCGGTGGTGCTGGCGGCGATGTATGAGTACACCTGGTTTCTGAAGGGGACGGGGAGGGCGGAGGAGCTGGCGATGGTGCAGAAGCAGATTGACGAGTTGACGGGGCAGGGGGTGTTGCGGTCCTGCGGGGACTGTTCGGTGAGTGTTTATGCGCTGCGTTGATTGAAGACTTGAAGGGGGATGTAAGCTGGCACTCTGAAGCTGAAAGATTGCGGAGGTGGGTGCCATGGGGTTTGACGGGAAGCGGGTGGTCGCGGACCTGGAGGAGCTGCGGCGGTTGACGGGGGATGAGAACGGGGCGCAGCGTGTGGCCTGGACTCCGATGTGGCTGAAGGCCCGGGAGTGGTTTCAAGCCAAGGGAAGGGCTCTCGGGCTGGAGCATCATCTGGATGCGGCGGGGAACTCGTGGACGACGCTGCGGGGGGATTCGGACCGGGTGTTGATTCTGGGGGGGCATCTGGATTCGGTTCCGAATGGTGGGTGGCTGGATGGGTGTCTTGGGGTGCTGGCGAGCTTTGAGGTGATGCGGGGGTTGATGGAGGAGTATGGGGGGCGGCCTCCGGTGACGATCCGGGTGGTGGACTGGGCGGATGAGGAGGGGGCTCGGTTTGGGCGGAGTCTGTTTGGGTCTTCGGCGTTTGCGGGGACGCATTCGATTGCGGCGGATCGGGGACGGACGGATCGGGAGGGGGTACGGCTGGAGGATGTGCTGGCGGGGTGTGGGGTGATGGTCGAGGAGATAGGGGCGGCTTCGCTCGAGAGAGAACATGCGGCGGCTTATCTGGAGTTGCATATCGAGCAGGGGCCGGTGCTCGAACGGCTTGGGCTGCCGCTTGGGGTGGTGATGGGGACCAAGGGGGTTGAACGACATGCGATTACGTTTTATGGGCAGGAGGCGCATTCGGGGTCGACGCCGATGGGGGTGCGGCGGGATGCGCTGGCGGCGGCGGCGAAGCTGGCGTTGGAGATTCGGCCGATTGCGATGAAGCATCCAGATGCGGTGGCGACGATGGGGAGTGTGAAGACGTTTCCGGGGATTGTGACGGCGGTGGTGGGGCGGTGCGAGGCTACGCTGGATATGCGGGATCTGGACGCGGGGGTGCTGGCGCAGATGCTTGCGGAGGCCAGGGCGGCGAGTGAGCGGTTTGCGGCGGAGGAGGGATGTACGGTGGAGTGGTCGCGGATTTGGTCGATTGAGCCGATTCCTTTTGATGCGGGGCTGGTCGGGATGTGCGAGGAGGCGATTGTGGAGGTGGCGGGGGTGTGTCCGCGGCTGCCCTCGGGGCCTTTGCACGATGCGGCGGAGGTGATGCGGTTGGGGATTCCTACGGTGATGATGTTCTGCCAGTCGCTGAATGGGCTGAGCCATAACAAGGCGGAGGACACGCGGGTGGAGCACCTGGTGATGGCGGTGGAGGCGTTTGGGGGGCTGGCGAGGCGGGCGGCGGGGTGGGTTGCGGGGTAGGGCCGGATGCCCTGAACGGCGGGATGGTGCATAATCATCTCTTCCCTGATTGATTTTTGAGCCTCGGAGGTCTTTCGAACCGGATGAGTGAAGGCAGATCGTTTTCGCATGGGGCTGGTGGGGGCGCGGAGATCGCGGCTCGGTTTGGGGATCTGCATCCGCCGTTCGATCGGCAGGGGGCGATTGCGGAGGCGAACCGTTGCCTGTTCTGCTTCGACGCGCCCTGCATGGGGGCTTGTCCGACGCATATCGATGTGCCGGGATTCATCAAGAAGATTGCGAGCGGGAATCTGGCGGGGTCGGCACGGACGATTCTGGATGCGAATGTGATGGGGGCGAGCTGCTCGCGGGCCTGTCCAGTGGAGGTGTTGTGCGAGGGGGCTTGTGTGCTGCATCGGTACAACAAGCAGCCGATTGAGATTGGGCGGCTGCAGCGGTATGCGATGGATGCGTTTCATGCGAGTGGGGACAAGCTGCCGTTTGAGCCTGGGGCTGCGACGGGGTGGTCGGTGGCGCTGATTGGGGCGGGACCGGCTTCGCTGGCTTGTGCGGCGGAGTTGCGGAGGAAGGGGATTCGGGCGGTGGTGTATGACGGGCGGCCGCTGCCGGGAGGGTTGAACACGTACGGGATTGCCGAGTACAAGCTGCCGCTGGTCGAAAGCCTGCGGGAGATCGATATGATTGCGCGGCTGGGGGTGGAGTTCCACTTCGAGGCGCAGGTGGATGCGGGGCGGCTGGCGGAGCTGGAGCGGGAGCATGATGCGGTTTTCCTGGGGGTTGGGCTGGGGGCGATTCATCGGCTGGGAATCGCGGGTGAGGAGATGGCGGGGGTGACGAATGCGCTCGATCTGATTGCGGGGTATAAGTCGGGGGAGCTGACGGTGGTTCCGGAACGGGTGGCGGTGATTGGGGCGGGGAATACGGCGATCGATGCGGCGGTGGCGGCGGTGAGGCTGGGGGCCGAGGAGGTGCATATGATCTATCGTCGAGGGCCGGAGCAGATGTCGGCGTTTCCGTTTGAGTATGACCATGCGCGGGAGGAGGGGGTGCGCTTTCACTGGTTTGTGCAGCCGGTGGGGCTGGAGGGGGAGGTTGGAATCGAGGGGGTGAGGCTGGTGAAGCTGGAGGCGGCGGAGGATGGGTCGCTGGTGCCGAAGGTGGGGTCGGAGAGGGTGCTGGCGGTGGAGATGGTGGTGTTGGCGATTGGGCAGGGGACGCATACGGCGTTTCTGGGTGAGGTCGGGCGCGAGGCGGCGCAGGTTGAGCTGGAACGGGGACGAATTGTGATCGATCGGGTGACTGGTCAGACGTCGCATCCTAAGTTTTTTGCGGGTGGGGATTGTACGAACGGGGGGCGCGAGGTGGTCGATGCGGTGGCGGATGGAAAGCGGGCTGGGATTGGGATTGCGGCCTGGCTGGAGGGACGACATGTCGGGGCCTAAGGCGACGTTGCAGACGAAGTTTCTTGGGATCGAGTGCCTGAATCCCTTCTGGCTGGCTTCGGCTCCTCCGGCGAACTGCGGAGAGCAGGTGATGCGGGCGTTCGATGCGGGGTGGGGTGGGGCGGTGTGGAAGACGATTGGGGAGCCGATTACGAATGTGAGTTCGCGGTACTCGTCGATCGACTGGGATGGGCGGCGGATGATGGGGTTGAACAACATTGAGTTGATCTCGGATCGGCCTATTGACGTCAACCTGCGGGAGATTGCGGAGGTGAAGCGTCGGTATCCGAAGCATGTGGTGATTGCTTCGTTGATGGTTGAGAGCAAGCGCGATGTGTGGCACGAGATGGTGAAGCGGGCGGAGGGCGCGGGGGCGGATGGGCTGGAGCTGAACTTCGGGTGTCCGCATGGGATGAGCGAGCGGGGGATGGGTTCGGCGGTGGGGCAGGTTCCGGAGTACTGCGAACAGATTACGGGGTGGGTGAAGGAGGTGGCGAGGACTCCGGTGATTGTGAAGCTTACGCCGAATATCTCGGATATTCGGATGCCGGCTCGGGCGGCCAAGCGGGCGGGGGCGGATGGGCTCTCGGCGATCAATACGATCAACTCGATCACGGGGATTGATCTGGATACGCTGGAGCCGAATCCCATGGTGGATGGGTTGAGCTCGCATGGGGGATACTGCGGACCGGCGGTGAAGCCGATTGCGCTGAACATGGTGCAGCAGGTGATGGGGGATCCTCTGGCGGCGCTGCCGCTTTCGGGGATTGGAGGGGTTGCTACCTGGCGGGATGCGGCGGAGTTTATCTTGCTGGGGTGCGGGAATGTTCAGGTTTGTACGGCGGTGATGCACTATGGGTATCGCGTCGTCGAGGATATGAAGGATGGGTTGCTGGAGTGGATGGGGAGTAAGGGGTATGCGACCATCGATGACTTCCGGGGGCTTTCGCTGCCCAAGGTGCGGGAGTGGAAGGATCTGAATCTGAACTACCAGGTGGTGGCCCGGATTCATGAGGATCTATGTATCGGATGCCAACTTTGCTACACGGCTTGCTGGGATGGGGCGCATCAGTGCATTCACCTGGATCGGACTTCGGCGACTCCGGATATTACGAGGACTCCGGCGATGGTGGAGGCGGAGGCGGCGCGGAAGATTGTGACGACTCCGATTCCGAAGCTGGATATGGGGGGGCTGGGGCGGTCGAGTGCTTTGACTCCGCTGGAGCGGGTGCCTCGGGTCGATGAACACCACTGTGTCGGGTGTAATCTTTGCTCGCTGGTTTGCCCGGTGGAGAGTTGCATTACGATGGAGCGGATTGAGAATGGGTTGGAGCCGCAGACTTGGGCGGAGAGGACGGCGGCGGGGTTGGTGCAGGGGTCCGAAGTTGCGGCTGGGGACTGAGAATGATGCGATTTGGCATTCGACTCATAACCTGCCTATTGCTTCTAGGGAGTGCGAAGGAACTGGTTGGCCAAGAGGCGTCCATCACCATAAGGCTCGTCGATGGGAGAAACGGTAGACCCATGGGAGGGAATCGCTTGTTAGTCTTCTTCAGCGATTCACAGGACCTGCGGGGGAATCGGAAGTCTAGCCCCTTCGTTACGGGGAAGGATGGCATTGCGGAGGTTCGGTTGGATTTATTGCATGCAAAGTGGATTCAGGTCTTCAGCGATTGGAATCATGTCTGTTCCGATAGCCCGAATCAGATAGCGTTCAGTTTCGAGTCGATCCGACGCGAGGGTGTCGTAGCACCAAACACGTGCGGGAAAACCAGAGCACAGATTCAGGCCGGCACACTGACGATCTATGCTCGACCAGAGACATTTTTGGAAAAGATGAGTCACTGACTGTGAGGATGGGATAAGCGATGGGGATCTTGATTCAGGGCGGCGTGGTGGTCAATGGGGATGGCCGGCGGCCGGCGGATGTGTTGATTGTCGGGGAGAAGATTGCCGCGGTGGAGGCGGGGATCTCTCCAGAGGGGCATACAGTGGTGGATGCTTCGGAGATGCTGGTGATGCCTGGTGGGATCGATGTGCATACGCATCTGGATATGCCGTTTGGGGGGACGGTTTCGGCGGATGACTACACTACCGGGACCATCGCGGCGGCGGTGGGTGGGACGACGACCGTCATTGATTTTGCGCTGCAGGCAAAGGGTCATACGATGCGGGAGGCTTTCGATACGTGGATGGCGAAGGGGATTGGGAAGGCCTGCCTGGACTGGTCGCTGCATATGGCGGTGACGGATCTTGGCGAGGGTGGGGCGGGGCTGCGGGAGATGGAGGAGATGGTCGCGGAGGGGATCAGTTCGTTCAAGCTGTTTATGGCTTATCCGAATGTGCTGATGATCGATGATGGGTTGATGTTCCAGGTGATGCAGAAGGCGGGCGCGTTGGGGGCGCTGTGCTGCATTCATGCGGAGAATGGGAGTGCGATCGATGTGGTTGTGGGGCAGATGATCGCGGAAGGGAAGACGGCTCCGCACTATCATGCGTTGAGCCGGTCTACGAAGGCTGAGGCGGAGGCGACGCATCGGGCGATTGCGCTGGCGGAGATGGCGGGGGCGAGAGTGTATATCGTGCATCTCTCGAACGAGGATGCGCTGCGGGAGTTGCGTCATGCGCAGAATCGGGGGTTGCGGGCGCTGGCGGAGACTTGTCCGCAGTATCTTGTGCTGTCGCTTGAGGAGCAGATGCCGGGTAAGAGCTGGGAGGAGGCGAAGTATGTGTTTACGCCTCCGCTGCGGGAGAAGTGGAATCATGAGGCGCTTTGGGGGGCGCTTGAGGATGGGGCGCTGTCGGTGGTTTCGACGGATCATTGTCCGTTTCGGTTTGCGGACCAGAAGTCGCTGGGCAAGGACGACTTCAGGAAGATTCCGAATGGTGGGCCGGGGATTGAGAACAGGTTACAGATCTTGTGGCATTTTGGGGTGAACTCGGGGAGGCTGTCGCCGGAGCGGTTTGTGGAGCTGAGTTGCGCGGCTCCGGCGCGGATCTTTGGCATGCCGCAGAAGGGGAAGATCGCGGTGGGGATGGACGCGGATGTGATGCTGTGGGATCCGGAGGCGGAGTATACGATCTCGGCGAGTACGCAGAAGATGGCTACGGATTACTCGATGTTCGAGGGGTGGAGGGTGAAGGGGAATGCGAGGCATGTTTTCTCGCGCGGGGACCTGGTGGTGGAGGACGGGCGCTGGGTGGGTGAGGTCGGGCGGGGGAGATTTGTGAAGCGTGCAGTCGCGAGTGCGAGTTAGTTTGTAACAATGGGGCAGACGAAGTGAACCGATTCGGCACTTGGAGTTCTGGAGGTATGCCTCATGCTTGCTCCCACGGCGATTGGCACGGTGGATGGAGTTGCTGTTGGCGGGGTGATCGCCGACCCGGACCCGCAGCTTTATAACGCCGATCTGGCGCCTACGACGCTGGGGCAGCGGACTTGGGGGACTTACAACTATGTTGCGTTGTGGTTCTCGATGTCGATGGAGGTGACGACATATATGCTGGCGTCGTCGTTGATCGCGGGAGGGATGAACTGGAAGCAGGCGATCTTTACGATCCTGCTGGGGAATCTGATTGTCCTGGTTCCGATGCTGCTGAATGCTCATGCGGGGACGAAGTATGGGATTCCGTTTCCGGTGTTTGTGCGGGCGAGCTTTGGGACCAGGGGGGCGAACCTTCCTGCGATGCTGCGGGCGCTGGTGGCCTGCGGATGGTTTGGGATTCAATCGTGGCTGGGTGGGCAGGCGATTGCTGCGATGATCGCGGTGGTTTGGCCGCAGACGGCGCATATGCCGGGGGTGGTGTGGGCGAGCTTCCTGGGGTTCTGGCTGCTGAATATGGTGGTGGTGTGGCGGGGGGTGGAGTCGATCCGGTTTCTGCAAAGCTTTTCGGCGCCGTTCATGCTTGTGATGAGCCTGACGCTGCTGTTCTGGATGCTGCACCAGGCGGGTGGGTTTGGGCCGATGCTGGCGGCTCCGAGCAGGTTCACGACGACCGGGAGCTTTCTGAAGTTCTTCTTTCCCTCGCTGACGGCGATGGTGGGGTACTGGGCTACGCTTTCGCTGAATATCCCGGACTTTACGCGGTTTGCCAAGAACCAGGACTCGCAGATCGTGGGGCAGGCGATCGGGCTGCCGGTGGCGATGGTGCTTTACTCGTTTATCGGGATCGCCTGTACTTCGGCTTCAGTGACGATCTTCGGAGAACCAATCTGGTCGCCGATTACGCTGCTGGGGCGGTTTCATCAGCCGTGGGTCGCGTTCATCGCGTTGATTGCGCTGCTGGTGGCTACGCTGAATGTGAATATCGGGGCCAATGTTGTCGGGCCTTCGAATGACTTCTCGAACCTGAACCCGAGGTTGATCAGCTTTCGTACGGGTGGTTTGATTACGGGATTTCTGGGACTGGCGATGATGCCCTGGAAGCTGATGGCAACGTTTGGAAGCTACATCTTCGGGTGGCTGGTGGGGTACTCGGCGCTGCTTGGGCCGGTGGCGGGGATTATGGTGGCGGACTATTTCCTGGTGCGGGGGACGAAGCTGGATGTGGTTTCGCTGTATCGGCGCGGTGGGCCGTATGAGTACTCGAAGGGCGTGAATCCGCGGGCGCTGGTGGCGCTGGGGGTCGGGGTTGTGGTGGCGCTGGTGGGTCTGGTGGTGCCGGGGCTGCGGGTGCTCTATGACTACGCGTGGTTTGCGGGGTTCTTTGTGGCAGCGGCGGTTTACTACGGGTTGATGGCGGCTTCGGGGATGAGGTCAGTGACGGTCGGGGAGCGGAGTTGAGTGGCTTTTGGTCCGCCTGGGTGAGAGCGGATTTGGCTCGGGTATAGAGTCCGCGGTGGCCGGGTGCCGTGGCGGCGAGCCCACCTTCGCGACGGTGAGACATGTCGCGAAGGTGGGGCACCCGACCTTATGGACTTTGTCCGAGCGGGGAATCTGCTTTGGCTCTTGTGCCCGCCAACGTGACGACGGAGCACGGAGGCGGGCGAGAGGCAATGATCTCTTCGGTGGGTTACTTGACGAGTTCGCCGGTCGGGGTGCGGATCTCGATCGGGCCCAGGTTGGTTTCCTTGAGGGCGGGCTCGATCTTGGCGCGGTCTCCTACGGCAAGCAGGATGAGGTTGTCGGGGTGGACGTCGTCTTTGGCGACGCGGGTGACGTCGGCGGGGGTGACGGCGCGGTACTTGTCGGGCAGGGTGGTGAAGTAGTCGAGGGAGCGGTTGTAGAGGAAGATGCTCGAGATGGCGTTGGCGGTGGCGAAGGTGGTCTCGAACTGGGCGGGGATCGATTGGATGCGGGCGTCGGTGGCCATCTTGAGTTCAGCCTGGGTGGGTGGGGTGGTGGGGAAGCGGGAGATCTCGTAGAAGAGTTCCTTCGCGGAGGGGCCGGTGACGTCGGTGCGGACGAGGCCACCGGCTAAGAACGGGCCGCCTTCGCGGTAGAAGAAGTAGGCGGACTGCGCTCCGTAGGTGTAGCCGTGCTCCTCGCGGAGGTTCATGTTGATGCGGCTGGCGAAGCTTCCTCCGAGGGTGTAGTTCATGATCTGGACGGCCTGAAGGTCGGGTGTGGTGATGGGAAGGCCGAGGCCGAAGGCGAAGAGTGCCGTTTGGGGGGCGCCGGGCTTGTCGACGATGACGATGCGGCGGCTGGGCGCGGGTGGGGCCGGGGGGATGGTGACGCCGGAGCTTGCGTTGCTGGTCCAGGAGCCGAAGTACTTTTCGGCCAACTTCTTTGCCTCGGGTTCGGAGATGTCTCCGGCGAGGGCGAGGACGGAGTCCGCGGGGCCGAAGTGGGTGGTGTAGAAGCTGGTGACGTCGTCGCGGGTGATGCCCTGGACGGTCTCCTGGGTTCCGGCGTCGGGCCGGCCGTAGGGCTGATTGCCGAAGAGGAGCTGGGGGCCGAGACGGATGGCGATGGCCTGGGGGGAATCGGCGGTCTGGGCGATGGCGACGAGACGCTGGCGGCGGAGGCGGTCGAGGTCTTCGACCTTGAAGGCGGGGTGCTGGACGACGTCGGCGAGGAGCTCGAAGCCGGCGTCGGCGTTGTTGGTGGTGACGGTGAGGCCGGCGTTGACGGCGTCCATCGAGGAGTTGACGGTGATACGGGTGCCGATGCGTTCCTGGTCTTCGGCCAGGCGGGTGAGATCGCGGGTGGTGGTGGCCTCGGCCATGGTAGTGGCGGTGAGGGAGGCGAGGCCGGCTTTGCCCTGCGGGTTGTTCTCGCTTCCGGAGCGGGTGGTGAGCTGGCCGGAGAGGACCGGGAGGTTTTTATCCTCGACGTAGAGGACCTTCAGGCCGTTCTTGAGGGCGAAGGTTTTGGGGACGGGAAGGTGGAAGGTGAGGGCGGGGCCGGGGGCCGGGGGTGTCTTGCGCCAGGACTGCGCGGCTTCGAAGTCGGCGGTATAGGGGTTGGTGATCTTGACGTCGGCGTCGGTCGTGTCGGGGCTGCGGGGGACGTCGTCGAGCTCTTTCTTGCCGGGGACGCAGAAGACGACGACGGCGGAGTCTTTTGTGAAGTACTTTACGGCGGCGGCCCTGGCGCTGGACACGGTGACGGCCTGTTCGCTGGCCACGTCCCTGGTGATGTAGCCGGGGTCTCCGGTGTACTGGTTGTACTGGTTGAGCGTGTCGGCGACTCCGCCGAAGCCTCCGAGGCGCTGGAGCCCGGTGATCTTGCGGGTGAGGGAGACGGCCTTGGCGGCGTCGACCTCATTCTGGGTCGGGCCTTCGGTCTGCAACTTCGCGATCTCGGACCAGAGGGTCGCCTCGAGGTCTTCGAGCTTCACGTTGGGCTTGGCGGTGATGGTGCATTGGATGACGGAGGTGAGCTTGAGGGCGTCGTTGCTGCAGTTGACGCTCTGGGCGACCTGGGTCTTGTAGACGAGGGCCTGGTCGAGGCGGCTCGCCTTGGCTCCACCGAGGGCGAAGAGGGCGACCTGGGATTCATCGGCGCCCGGGGTGTAGGCGGCGGGGGCGAGCCAGGCTACGCGGAGCTGCGGGAGCTTGACGGTATCGGTGACCGTGGCACGCCGCTGAGCGGTGATGGGGGGAGTGGCGATGGTGACGGGAGCTACGGCCGGGCCCTGGGGAATGGGGCCGAAGTATTTGGTGAGGAGGGCCTTGAGCTGGGCTGGGTTGAAGTCTCCGGCGATGGCGATGGAGGCGTTGTTGGGGGTGTAGAACTGCTGGTGAAAGTCGCGGATGTCGGCGATGCGGGCGGCTTCGATGTCGGCGTGGGAGCCGATGACGTCGGCGTAGTAAGGGTGGGCTTTGGGGAAGAGGAGTTGGTAGACCTTTTCGTCGGCGAGCTCGTAGGGGGTGCCTTCGCCCTGGCGGCGCTCGTTGCGGACGACGTCTCGCTGGTTGGCGAGCTTGGTGCGGTCGAGGCCCTCCATGAGGAAGCCCATGCGGTCGGATTCGAGCCAGAGGCCGAGCTCGAGCTGATTGGCGGGGAGGGTTTCGAAGTAATTGGTGCGGTCGAAGCTGGTGGTTCCGTTGACGTCGGTCGCGCCGGCTCCCTGGACGAACTTGATGTGGGCCTTTTCTCCGACGTGCTCGGAGCCCTCGAACATCATGTGTTCGAAGAGATGGGCGAAGCCGGTGCGGCCTGCACGCTCGTTGAGCGGGCCGACGTGGTACCAGAGGTCGACGGCGACGAGTGGGAGGCGGTGGTCCTCGTGGGTGATGACGGTGAGGCCGTTGGGGAGGGTGTATTTCTCGTACTTGATCTCGGGGAGCTTGAGGGGCGCTGAGGCGGGGGGGGCGGCGAGGGCGGTGGTTGTCAGGGCGGCGAGGAGGCCGAGGGAGAGTCTGGTGCGGAGGGACATGCGGTTGGCTCCTTGGATCGTAAGGGGATCTGTGGGGATGATCTCTGTACCGGCGCAGTAACGCTGCTGAGGTAATGCCCGGAGGTCGTTCCGGGAACGGTTCGAATATTTAGGGAACATCCGATGAGGCGTCGCCGTTTCGAGAGTAACCATTGTCACATCTCAGCCGAAGTTTTGCAGGGAAGGATTCGCAGAGATAAAGGGGATGGGAGGAGGAAATGAACCGGAAAGGCATCGGCGGATGGCAAGGTGGCGGACTGGTTCGATGATTTCATGCGTTTCACTCTCAGGCCGATAACCCACCTGTGGACCTCGCACCGTCTCTCGGCTCGTGGGCCCCGGTAGCTGCAGCGAATAGCGACCGAGCTTTTGGAAGCAAACTGTTCGGTGAACCAAAGTTGTTTTCGGGAAGAGAGCGGTTGCGAATGAGCGAGTGGCCGAGGGGGATTCGCACCGCCACCGTTCCTCGGACCCGTGGGACGCTGCGTGTTGTCTCGGTTGGATTGTGCGTGTTTATGCTGACTGTGAGCGGAATAGGACAACAGGGAATGCCGGATCTGACGACTTTGAGCCTCGATGCGCTGAGCGCAATGGACATTATGTCGGTCTCGCGCAAGGAGGAAAAACTGGCGGATGCGGCAGCTGCTGCGTTCGTGATTACAAGCGAAGATATCCGGCGTTCGGGGATGGAGACGATCCCGGAGCTGCTGCGGTTGGTCCCGGGGCTTGATGTCGCGCAGATTGACGCAAACAAGTGGTCGATTACTGCGCGTGGATTTGGAGAGCGATTTCCGGACAAGATGCTGGTCTTGATGGACGGCAGGACACTCTATTCGCCGTTGACCTCCGGTGTGAACTGGGATGTGCAGGAGACGCTGCTTGAGGATGTGGAGCGGATCGAGGTGATTCGCGGGCCGGGAGCGACGCTTTGGGGTTCGAACGCGGTGAACGCAGTCGTGAATATTATTACGAAGAACGCGAAGAATACGACCGGCGTGTTGGTGAGCGGGGATGCGTCACTGCACGAAAGGAGCCTGGGGGCCGCAAGGTACGGAAGCTCCTTGGGCACGGGCAGTTCGCGGCTAAAGGGAGCGTATCGCATCTTCGGGAAGTATTTCGACCGGAGTGGAACCCCTTTGCCCGGTGATGGCCGGGCTCCGGATGGTTGGCACGATCTCCGCGGAGGATTTCGGACGGACGTCGATCTTTCGCAGACCTCAGCCCTTGTACTCCAGGGAGATCTATTTCGCGGGCATTCGGGCGGGACGGCGGATGGGATTCTTCCATTCTCGCCGGCGTCGAGCGGGACGTTTGTGAATGGGACGTTTGTAGACGGAACGCGAACGAGCGGAGGGAACGTTCTGGGCCGATGGACGAAGATCTCCGGTGGACTTGATACCACGGTGTTGGCGTACTTCGATCTCGAGAATCGAGGCAGTTCCGTGCTGGGTGAGTACCGGCACACGGTGGACGCGGAGATGGTGCAGCGTCATCGCGTGTGGCAGCGGCACGATCTGATCTGGGGAGGAGACTTTCGCTCGTCGGCGGATCGCACGGTGGGGAGCTTGAATATCTCCTACAACCCAGCCAGACAGCGAACCGAGCTTTATGGAGCCTTCATTCAAGATGCAGCTGCGTTCCTCGACGACAGATTGAAGATAACGTTTGGCAACAAGGTTGAACATAACCACTTCAGTGGTTTTTCATTCCAGCCCAACCTTCGGATGATCTGGATTCCGTCGGAGCGCGTGTCGACCTGGATGGCCATCTCGCGGGCTTCGGAGAGTTCCTCACGGACGGATTCGGATGTTCGGACCAACCAGGACCCGGGTCGTCTGCCTGACGGAACAATCACGATGGTGAGCCAATTCGGGACGAATCATCTTCCGCCCGAGAACGTGACGGCTTATGAGCTGGGGAACAGATTCCAGCCGAATCATGTGGTGTCATTCGATACGGCGGCCTTCTACAATCGTTATTCCAACCGCCATACGAACGAACCCGGGACCCCGTACCTGGAGTCGACGCCAGCGCCCGTGCACCTTGTGATTCCCTTTTATAAGGCGAGCAACATCCATGGCGAGACGCATGGTCTGGAACTGCTGGCGAGGGTGCAGGTCAGGGCGGGGTGGAAGCTCTCGGGGTCCTACTCGCTATTCCAGATTCACCTTCACCGGTCAGCCTCAAGCCAGGATTTCGAAACGGCTCCGGAATCGGAGGGGAGCAGTCCGCGTCAGGAGTTTCAGGCGCATTCGTTGATCAATCTGTCGAAGACGCTGGAGTTGGATTCGGCGGTTTATCGCGTAGGGCGGCTGGAGGCCCCCGGGATTGATGGCTATACGAGGTTCGATGTCCGGGTCGGTTGGCGTCCGACGGCTGGGCTGGAGTTTAGCGCCGCTGGACGGAACCTGCTGCAGGCAAGCCATTACGAGTTCGGTTCAGGAGATCTGGTGCATGCCGAGCCGATTGGGCGGAGTGTCTCCGTGAAGACGACATGGCGCTTCTGAGCGGATATTCCCACGCTGCGAGGGGCAAGGGTCGCTCTGCGTCTGGGCGTAGAGGGCGGGTGCTCCCATGGCTGCTACTTGCGATGCTCGCGCTTGCTGATCTGCCGATGGCCCGGGCGAGTTCGGGGGCTGACGCTGCGTCTTTCAGCGAATACCAGATTAAAGCGGGATTCCTCTTCAATTTCACTCGCTTTGTCGAGTGGCCGGATCTTGCCTTCACGGGCGCTGCCTCTCCGTTCGTCGTATGCGCTGTTGGAGAGACTCCGATGGCCGGCCTCTTGACCGAGGCAGCTGCCGGGAAGGTAGTTAACAGGCGCACCATCTCAATACGGAAGATGAAGGCCGCCGACGACTTTCACGGATGCAATCTGCTCTTTGTCGGTGCGTCGGAAGACAGGCGGCTGGGACGCATCCTGGAAGGGGTGAAGGGGTTGGATGTTCTGACTGTTGGGGAATTT
Organism: bacterium; assembly: GCA_026225095.1. GTDB lineage: Bacteria > Acidobacteriota > Terriglobia > Terriglobales > Acidobacteriaceae > Edaphobacter. Next base: position 3,792 of record JAMFSC010000021.1, on the reverse strand, counting down.
CCAGGTTTCCTGCAGGCGGGTGGCGTGATCAACTTCGTGGTGCAGGACAACAAGGTGAAGCTGGAATTGAATATTGACGCAGCCGCACGTGCCAATCTGAAGATCAGTGTGAAGCTGATTGCTGTCTCGCACGTCGTCTCGGTTGCGCGAACGACAGGAGGTAATTAACGATGCGGTACTTCGCCTCTCTCTCGATCGCGACGAAGTTGCGTTGGATCATTATGGTCGCATCCAGTCTTGCCCTGTTGCTCGCCTTCGTCGGGGCGATGATGTACGACTCGTACACCTTCCGCGAGGCGAAGGTGGCGGATATTCAGCTACTGGCGGAGATGATGGGATCGAACAGCACGGGCGCGCTGGCGTTCCAGGATCCGGACTCCGCGCGCGAGGTGTTGAAGGCGCTGCGCTTCAAGGAACATATTGTCGAAGCCTGCATCTACGACCGGCATGGAGCCGTATTCGCGGTGTACATGCCGCCTGGAGTGCTCCGCCCTATCCAGCCGCCGCCAATGAGAAGCGCTACGACCTTCTATTCCGATGCGGAGACGCTGGTGGTCTACCGCGATGTGTTGCTTGCCAGTGACAAGGTAGGAACGGTGTACATCCGCTACGATCTTGCGGAGATAGCGCAACGCAGGCTTCGGTACTCGGGGATGATGGTCGGTGTGTCGCTTGTGGCGCTGCCGCTGGCTCTGCTCCTTGCGTCGTGGATGCAGCGTTCCATTACGACACCGATTCTGGCACTTGCGGCGGCGACTCGCAAGATCTCCTGGCGCAAGGACTACGCGGTCTCCGTGTTGAAGAGAAACGATGATGAGATCGGAGAACTGATCGATGGTTTCAACGATATGCTGCTCCAGATACGTCAAAGAGACCAGGTCCTGGAGCAGGCGAAGGATGTAGCCGAGGCGGCGAACCGGTCGAAGAGTGAGTTCCTCGCAAACATGAGCCACGAGATCCGCACGCCGATGAATGGTGTGTTGGGAATGACAGAGCTTGCGCTCGAGACGGAGTTGACAGCCGAGCAGCGGGAGTATCTGGAGACGGTGAAGCTTTCCGCTGACTCGCTTCTGGTTGTGATCAATGATGTGCTGGACTTTTCCAAGATCGAAGCGGGAAGGGTTGACCTCGAGGTTGCGCCGTTCAACCTGCGCGACTGCCTTGACCACACGCTGAAGACGTTGGCGTTGCGGGCGGATGAGAAGGGGCTGGAGCTCCTTTGTGATGTCGCGTCGGAGGTTCCGGACGTGGTGATGGGGGACGCAACGCGGCTGCGGCAGATTGTCCTGAACCTGGTGGGCAATGCGATCAAATTCACCCCGCGCGGAGAGATATCGCTGGCAGTTCGTCTGGAAGAAATTCGACCGGGGGGGCGGTTGATTCGGTTTACGGTGGCAGACACGGGGATCGGAATCCAGCAGAACAAGCTTGGCTATATCTTCGAACCCTTTTCCCAGGCGGACGCTTCGACGACGCGAAAGTATGGCGGCACGGGGCTTGGTCTTACGATCTGCGCGAGGCTGGTCTCGGTCATGGGCGGGACGATTGCGGTGCGGAGCGAGGTTGGACATGGGAGTAGCTTCTCGTTCACGGTATTCCTAAGGGATGGGGAAGGGACCAGCCTTGCCGCCGAGGTGCTGGCTCCGCCCGAGGCGCTGAGGGACTTGAAGGTTCTGATTGTGGACGATAACCTGACGAATCGGCGGATCCTGGATCGGATGCTGGGGCGCTGGGGGATGCGCCCGACGACTGCCGACGGCAGCGAGGAGGCGATGACGCTGCTGTTGCGGGCGCAGCATGCGGGGGACCGATATCGGCTGGTCCTGACCGATATGAATATGCCGGATACGGATGGCTTCGGACTGGTAGAGAACATACGGGCGAATCTGGAGCTGACACCTCCGACGATCATGATGTTGACCTCGGCCGGGCATCAGGGAGACGTGGCGCGGTGCGAGGAGCTGCAGATTGCTGCGTATCTGTTGAAGCCAATTCGTGAGTCGGAGCTGCGCGAGTCCGTGGCGCGCGTCGTGGGCGCATGGACCGAGGAGCAGATGGCGCGTGAGGAGGTGGGGGCGGCAGTGATTGAGGCGGTCGGCGAGGAGTTGGAGATCCTTGTGGCCGAGGATAATCTGGTGAACCAGAAGCTGGTGCTGCGGTTGTTGGAGAAGCGGGGCCACCGGACGACGCTTGCGGCGAATGGGCTGGAGGTGCTGGAAGTGCTGAAGAAGAAACAATTCGATGTGGTGCTGATGGATGTTCAGATGCCGGTGATGGACGGGGTGGAGGCGGTGCTGGAGATTCGTCGACGAGAGATTGGCACGGGACAGCATCTGCCGGTTTACGCGGTAACGGCGAACGCGATGAAAGGCGACCGGGAGCATTACCTTTCGAGCGGAATGGACGGGTACCTGGCCAAACCGCTTCGCCCGGTGGAATTGGACAAGCTGCTGCGGGAGCTGGCCGCGCAGAAAACCGCTGTGCGGCAGGGCTAGGACTCCGGATTGAAGGGTCGACTTACCGGTGTCGATAGAGGAAGAGACGGGCAGGGCTACGGGAGACAAGGTTGATGCATAACGAGAGTCCGATGGGCGACAGCGGAGTCAATATTCCAGAGCTGCTTGCGAGGGTGGAGCATGACCGTGAACTTCTGGGCGAACTCCTCGAGATCTTCCAGGAGGAGTTTCCAGTGCTGCGGGGGCAACTGAGCTCTGCGATCGATCGATCGGACATGCCCGAGATCAAGGTTGCGGCCCATACGTTGAAGGGAATGCTTGCGAGCCTGTCTTTCTACACAGCCTCGGCGTGCGCGATGCAGATTGAGCGCATCGCTTCGCGCGGGGAGACAAAGGGACTTCCCGAGGAACTGGCGCGGTTGGAGAGCGCTGCCCATCTGGCCGGACGCCGACTTGCGAGCGTCTGCCAGGGGGTGACGGATTGAAGATTTTGCTGGCTGACGATGACTTAGTCTCGCGCAGGCTGTTGGAGAAGATGCTGCAGCGAAGTGGCTTCGAAGTGGTGTGCGTGGATAATGGTGACGAGGCGTTGGCCTGTTTGTTGGCTCCGGACGCTCCTCGGATGGGGATCCTGGACTGGGTGATGCCGGGCAAGGACGGTCCGAGCGTCTGCAATGCGGTTCGCGGCTGCACGGCGAACCCATATGTGTACCTGATCCTGCTGACCTCACGGGAGTCGAGCGACGACGTGGTGATGGGGCTGGAGTCGGGGGCGGACGACTACATGATCAAGCCATGCAGTCCAGACGAGATGAAAGCGCGTGTTCGCACTGGGCAGCGCATTCTGCAGTTGCAGGATAAGCTGGTCGACGAAGCCCACCGCGATCCACTGACCTCGCTTCCGAACCGGGCATTTTTCGTGAAGCGTCTGACGGAGAGTGTGCACCGATCCAAAGCCAGGGAGGGCTATCACTTCGCGGTTCTGTTCGTCGATATCGACCGGTTCAAGACCATCAACGACAGCCTCGGCCACCAGGCGGGGGATGAATTGATGCGGGGAGTGGCACAACGTCTATTAAGCGCAGTGCGGACGGAGGAGACCATCTCTCGGGAGACGGAGCATCGCCGTCGGTCTGGGCGGCCGTCGGATGTGGTGGCGCGGATCGGTGGAGATGAGTTCGTGATCCTGCTGGACGACTTCGCCGATGTCAAAGATGGTGTGCGGGTGGCAGAGCGGATTCAGAGGGTGCTGGAAACGCCGTTCATGCTGGATGGCCACGAGGTGGCAATCACGGCGAGCATCGGCATCTCGACCAGCGGTGACAGCGCCAACGAT
>JAMFSC010000154.1 GCA_026225095.1 bacterium | reverse complement strand
GCTTAGCGTCAGGCCGGTGTCGAGAATGTCCTCGACGATGATGACGTGCTTGCCCTCGATCGGGTTGTCGATGTCCTTGATGAGCTTCACGGCTCCGGAGGAGACTCTGGCTCGTCCGTACGATGAGACGGCTACGAAGTCGAAGGTGTTTGAGACCTGGATCGAGCGGGCGAGGTCGGCGAGGAAGATCGCTGCGCCTTTGAGGACACCGATGAGGACGATTGGGTGATCGCCTGAGGTCTGATCGGCGTAGTCCTGGGTGATCTGTTCGCCGAGTGCTTTGACTCGGGCTGCGATCTGAGCCTGGGAGAAGAGGATCTCCATCGAAGAGGCGGGAGGAAAGCTGGGGGTTTTGGTGGTCGTGCTGATGGCCATAGAGATTCAGGGTATCGCGGTTGAGGCTGTGGGGAAAGGGATCTGGCGTTGGCGGCGAAACGTTGGTGCTGACCGTTCTCTACTCGGAGAGAACGGCCTTGGTGAGGTTGCGCGGGTGGTCGACGTCGATGCCGTTGTTGATGGCCATGAAGTAGGAGAGGAACTGGAGCGGGACGATCTCGATGATTGGGAGGAGCGATTCGGTGGTCTCGTTGACGAACAGAACCTGGGTTGCGAGGTTTGCGACCACATTGTCTCCGGTGTTGGCGATGGCGAGGATCTCGGCGCCTTGCTCGCGCATGTCGCGCACGAGATGGAGCACCTTCTCGTAGCGCTCGATCGAGCCTGCGTCGGAACGATCTACCGTGGCGATCATGACCAGAGGTGTTCCTTCGGCTACGAGCGCGTTTGGTCCGTGCTTGAGTTCGCCGGAAGGATAGCCTTCGGCGTGGAGATATGCGGATTCCTTGAGCTTGAGGGAGCCTTCGCGGGCGATTGGATAGTGGATTCCGCGGCCGAGGAAGAGGAAGTTTCGGGCGCTGCGGAAGTGAGCTGCGACTTCGCTGACGGAAGATTCCCAGGATTCTAGCTGGGATTCGATTTGTTTGGAGACGGTGGCGAGGGCGGCGAGGTGGGATTGGAGCTCGGTAGGGGTGATGGAGGCGTTGGACTCGGCGGCCAGGAGGGAGAGGAGGTTGAGGTTGAGGAGCTGGGCGGTGAAGCTCTTGGTTGCTGGGATTGCGCGTTCGCGGCCGGCTTCGGTGGGGAAGCTTACGTTGGCCTCGCGGGCCATCGTGGAGGTTGGGACGTTGGTGATGGCCAGGGTCTGGTGGCCGGCTAAGTTCGCTTTGCGGAGGGCGGCCAGGGTGTCGGCGGTCTCGCCGGATTGCGAGACGATGAGGACGGCGGCGTTCTTGAGGGCCTTCTCGGAGCGGTAGCAGTACTCGCTGGCGTACTCGACGTCGACCATGATGCCGGAGAGGTCTTCGATGAGGAGCTCGGCGACCATGCCGGCGTGGCGGCTGGAGCCGCTGGCGGCGATGACGATGTCTTCGCTTGCGGACTTGAGCCACTCGCGGATGGGAGCGCAGACGTCTTCGCGGAAGCCGTCGGGGCCGACGTAGCGGTCGAAGGTTGCGGCGAGGGTTTGGGGCTGCTGGTGGATCTCGCGGAGCATCCAGTGGGCGAAGGGGGCGGGGCTGGGCGTTTCGGGGGTCAAGACACTTCCTTGGGGCTTGCGATCTGGATTTCGGGCGACTGACCTATTCTAGTCGAGGGTCTCCTGGGCGCCGGATTCCGAGGACAAAAGGGTGGTGTAGAACGTGGGCCGTTGTATGGAAAAACTGGACAGCGGTCACGTACTTTTCGTGGTGGGCGCCGCGACTGGAGCGGGTTTTCGCGATTGGAGCGTGATTTTTTCAGATGGCGGACTTTGGCCCCTGGCGTGCGCAGTTGCAATGGGCACTTTTTCCGTGAGAGGCCGCGCTTTGCGGGAAAGACCGGCTGGGTGCCCTGAGGCTGCGGACCCTTCTGACATGCGATTTGGCCCGTATTCGCGAAGAGAATCTTTCGCGGGCCACCAGAAGGGATCCGCCTGCGAAAGATCACTCACATCGCAGGGCTGTCATCGGATTCACTCCTGAGGCGCGCCTGGCCGGCAGCAGGCAGGCCAGCGCGGTGACGACGAGCAGCAACGAGGAAGAGGCAAGGAGAATGAGGGGGCTTGCGGAGGCGTTCTCCACCCACTGGGCAATCAGACGGTTGAGGGCGAAGCTTAACCCAAGACCTGTCAGGATGCCAATGCCGACGCTTATTCCGGCCGAAGCGAAGACGATTTTGAGCACATGCCGTTTCTGTGCCCCAAGCGCCATGCGGATGCCGAATTCGTTGGTGCGTTGCAGGACTGAGTACGACACGACGCTATAGAGCCCAACGGCGGCGAGAAGAAGTGCGAGGACAGAGAACGCTCCAAAGAGGACCGAGACGAGGCGTCCTCTCGCAAAGACCGATTGATTGTGAATCCATGATTCGAGGATGCCGTCTTCCCAGAGAGTGGCCTGCTGGTCGGGATTGACGCCGACAATCTGCTGTTTGACGCTGTGGAGGATGGTCCGCGGATCATCGCGGCTTCGCACCAGAATCTGGGTCCACATCCACATATTGACCGTGTAGGGCAGATAAATCGCCGGCTTCGCGGGCTTGTCCAGGCCATCATCGAGCGCGTCCTCAGTGACCCCAATGATTTGCAGCCAGCCCTCACTGCCGGGCGCGACCAGTCTCTGCGGGGGTTCGCTCTTGAGATCCGGAATCTTGATCGCGGCATGGAGCGGATCGCTATTGGGGAAGTAGTGCTTCACAAACGCTTCATTGACCACAGCCATCGGAGCGCCGCGTTTGAGTTCCGTCGCTTCCCAGAGCCTTCCCAGTCTGAGAGGGATCGCCAAGGTCGTGAAGTAATGTGAATCGACGAAGTTGATGCTTGCCTTCTGGTCTTCGCCCCCTGTCTTTCCCTGCAATTCAAAGGGCCGGTTCCAGCCGCTATCGGGAGGGGTCGCGTTGGTCGAGATCCCGGTGGAGACGACATCCGGGAGGGTTGCGATGCTATCTCGGAGCCGGGTGAAATAATCCGACCGTTCGGCCCATGTGGAGAAGGTATTCTCGTGAACCGGAATTCCAATCGACATGACGTTATGCGGGTTGTAGCCGAGATTGACATGGAGCAGGCGCACGAACCCTTGAATCGCAATCCCCGCGGCGGTCAGTAAGAGCAGGGTCAGGGCAATCTGACCTCCGATGAGGACCGAATGGAGCCGCTTTCCCTGCACGCTGCCGGCAACTTTGCGGGTGCTGGATTGCATGATCTGGCTGATTTCAGGGTTTGATAACTGGAGTGCGGGGACGAGTCCGAAGAGGATTCCTGTGATCAGGGCGAGTCCGACGCTGAACAACAGCACGGGCAGGTGGATGTGGAAGTCCGCCTCGTTCGGGAAGGAACTTTTCGGGAGGCGGGCGACGATCAGTCCAAGGCTCCAGTAGGCAAGAAAGACACCGAGACCGGCTCCCGTGATGGCAAGGATGAGCGATTCGGTGAGGAGTTGGCGAACAATCCGGCCGCTGCTTGCCCCCACTGCGGAGCGTACGGCAAATTCATGTTGGCGGGCTGTGCCTCTTGCCAGCAGGAGAATTGAGACGTTACCGCAGCCGATCGCCAGTAACAATCCTACCGCGCCAAACAAGAGATAGAGTGTCTTGCTGATTGTGTGCGTCACCCAGTAGCTCAGGTTTTGGATGGCGATCTTTTTGTATTCCTTCGGATAGTGGTCGGGTGTTTGCTTCTGGAATTCCCGGAAGTAGGGCTGGAGTTCTGTCGCGGCGATCTCCGGCTTCACTCCGGTTCGAAGCTTTACGAACGTGCCGTACTGTTCGCTGATTGAACCTGAGAGTTTCAGCGGCAGATAGACATCCGGGCCCATAAACCCGAAATGCTGCGGCATGACCCCGATCACGCTGTAGGTTTTGTGCACCATCTGAATGGTTTTGCCGACGACCGACGGGTCTCCGTTGTAGTGACGCTTCCAGAACTTGTAGCTGAGTACGACGACGGGCTGTGGGTCCTGTCCGTCGGGAGCGTCGGATGGCAGGAAATACCGGCCAAGCATGGCGGGGACGCCGAGCATCTGGAAGACGTTGCCGGTGAAGTACATCGCCTGGACATCTTCGGGGACGTCGCTGCCGGTGACGGTCAGGTTCCACCCGTTGAAGGCCACGACATATTCCAAGGATTTGGCCTTGGCCAGATCTCGCGTCTGTGGGCCGTTGAGCCCATAGTTCTGTCCCTCTGCGGACTTGTCCAGGAGGGCAATATTGGCGATACGATCCGCTCCCTGGTAGGGCCAAGGATTCATGAGTACGGAGTAGATCAGGCTGAAGACGGAGACGGTGGCACCGATGCCGAGGGCCAGAGAGGAGATTGCCGTGAGGGAAACTCCCGGATTCTTGAAGAGTTGCCGAAGGGAGTAACGCAAATCCTGAAGAAACGACGACATGATTGCTCCTCGGAATGGAGAGTCGCGAAGACGGGTTTGCAGATGCCGGATGAACCTGCCGGAGCCAGACCGGCGGATGATCATGGAACGCAAACCGCATCGGGGAAGTTCCGCGCACCATGAAAAAATCCGCGAAGGCCTGGGCGAGCAGTGGCAGAGGCCGGAAGTTGGCCATGCAGATGCGCGCCGCCCGGTGATCTATCAAAGATGCACACCGGGAGCTTCAGAAGCGCAGTATCGCTGGGAGCGAGAAGGGACTATGCGATTTCGGTGGGGGTGAGGAAGGGTTCGGTGGGGAAGGTGGGTTGGGTCTTCTTGTGGCCGATGAGGGCGAAGAAGAGGATGTAGGCGTAGCAGGCGAGGACGATGAGGAAGCTGGGCTGGTAGCCGAAACGGTCGGCGAGGAGGCCCTGGATCTCGGGGATGACGGCTCCTCCGACGACCATCGAGACCAGGATTCCCGACCCCTGGCTGGTGAAGCGGCCAAGACCCTTGATCGACATGGGGAAGATCGAGGGCCACATGATGGAGTTGAAGAGGCCGCAGGAGACGAGTGCCCATAAGGCTACGGGGCCGTGGGCGAGGATGGCGGTTCCGATGAAGATGGTCGCGAGGATGGAGACGAAGGTGAGGGCCTTGGGGGCGCTGATCCACTGCATGACGACGAAGCCGAGGAAGCGGGCGATCATGGCTCCTCCCCAGTAGAAGGAGACGTAGCGGGCGGCCTCGGAGTGGGACATGGAGCCCATGGAGGGTTGGCCGAGGTAGCTGATCATGAGGGAGCCGATGGCGACTTCGGCACCGACGTAACAGAAGATGGCGACGGCTCCGAAGCGGAGATGGCGGAACTGCCAGGCGCTGCCGCCGTCGGCGGATCCGGCTACGGTTTTTTCGATGAGGACGGGCAAGGGGATGAACTGGGTGACGATGGCCATGAGGAAGGCCAGGCCGGCGAGGACCATGTAGGGGGTGCGGACGGAGTGGGAGAGCTCGGCGGCGGTGGCTCCGGCGGCGATGAAGATGAAGGCTGCTCCGACCTTGGGGGCGAGGGTTCCGGCGAGGGAGTTGAGGAAGCCGCAGAGGCTGATGCGGGAGGCGGCGGTTTCGGGGGAGCCGAGGGCTCCGACGTAGGGGTTGATGGCGACCTGGAGGAGGGCCAGGCCGCAGCCTACAACGAACAAAGCGAGGAGGAAGAGGGGGTAGGCGATGAGGATGGAGGCGGGAAGGAAGAGGAGGAGGCCGGATCCGATGACGCAGAGGGAGAGGACGATTCCGGGCTTGTAGCCGATCTTGCCGACGATCCAGCCGGAGGGGACGGAGAGGACGAAGTAGGCTCCGAAGAAGAAGAACTGGACGAGCAGGGCGCGGGAGTTGGAGAGGTGGAAGAGGTCCTTGAAGTGGGGGACTAGGACGTCGTTCAGGGTGGTGATGAAGCCGATGGCGAAGTAGAGCGAGACCATGAGCGTCATGGGCAGAATGAAGCTGTGCTGGCGGGCGGCTGAGCCGGAAGGAATTGCGGTGGTGGTGGTTCCGGCGGTGCCTGCGGCCATTTTCGTTCTCCTGGGGTTTGTGTTTGTCCTGCCGGACGGGCCCGCTGCGCGCGGGGCGGTCACTTCGTGACTTGTATACCGCTTCGCTGGGTGCTCCCGTTGGTCGCAAACAAGATTTGGTGTTGGGGGTGACTTGATACCACGGTATCGCAGATGTGCTTTGGGCGCTAACTGAGGTGGGTGCTGGCGATGGCGATGGCGGCGATGGCGGCGGTTTCGGCTCGGAGGATGCGGGGGCCGAGGGTCACGGGCTGCCAGGTGTAGGAGACGAAGAGGGACATCTCTTCGGGGGTCCAGCCGCCCTCGGGGCCGATGGCGATGGCGTGGGTGATGGGGTTCTGGGAGCGGGAGAGGTCGGAGGTTTCCAGAGCCTGGGTGAGGGTGGTGGATTGCTCGGTCTCGGAGAGGAGGATGCGGGTGGGGGATTTTTCCTGGTCGAGGGCGGGTTTTAGGGGGGTCGGGTCGGAGATGGTGGGGACTTCGGTGCGGCGGGACTGCTGGGAGGCCTCCAGGGCGATGCGGCGCCAGCGGGCTACACGGCTAACGGAGGATTGGGATAAGTGCTTTTCGGTGCGGCGGGCGAGGATGGGGGTGATGCGGGAGACGCCAAGCTCGGTGGCCTTTTCGATGGCCCACTCGAGGTGGTCGAACTTGAAGACGGCGAGGTAGAGGTGGAGGGGGAGGGCGGCGTCGGATTCGAGCTCCTCGTGGAGGTGGAAGGTGACTTCTTCGGGGGAGACGGTGAGGACCTCGGCGCGGTGGAGGAATCCGGAGGCGACGACGTCGAAGATCTGGCCGGGTTGCGCGCGGAGGACGCGGGCGAGGTGGGAGGCTTGGTCGCCGGTGAGGGCGGCGGTGGCGGGGCGGTCGTTTTGGAGGGTCCAGGTGTCGGCGATCCAGCGGCGGCGGGTCATTTCTAGGGAATTTTGATGGTTTCGGGGGGGAGGTTGTAGAGCTGGACGGAGAGGGTGGCGGACTTGCGGGTGTCCCAGACGGCCTTGGTGATCGGGAGGTGGAGGACGACCTGGCCTTCGGCGGATTGGCTGGGCTGGACGGTGGTCTCGCGGAGGAGGGGTGGGGCGGCGAGGGGTTTGAGTTGGGGGAAGGCCTGGAAGACGGCGGGGAGGTCGCTCTGGTTGAGGGCGGAGGTGGTGGTTTGATGATCGTCTGGGGTGACCAGGGTGAGGGACATGGTGTTGATGGTGATGGGCTGGTGGAGGTGGTCTTCGATGCGGAGGGTGGTGAGGATGTAGAGGTCGTCCTGGCCGGTGGGGCGATCCTGGATGACGGTGGAATCGCTTTTGAAGTTGGTACGGATGGGGATGACGGTGGTGTGGGAGACGGAGAGGGCGGTGGTTTCGTGGGGGAGGTAGCGGTAGAAGGCGAAGGCGATGAGGGCCAGGACGGCGACGGCGATGAGGATGGGGGTGAGGAGGGAGCGGCGTTCGGGTTGGGCGAAGGAGAGATCGGTCATGTTGAGGGGCAGAACGGGGCCGGGTCAGTCGGCGGGTTCTGACTCTGAGGATAGCAGGGGGGCTTCGGATTCGGAGTCTTCGGGGTCGTTGGAGCGGCGGACGGCGTATTCGTCGAGGAGAACGGCGACGAGGGCGGCGGTGGGGACGGCGACGAGGGCTCCGACGATGCCGGCGAGGGCGGTTCCGATGAGGAGGGCGACGAGGACGGTGAGACCCATGAGGTCGACGCTCGACTTCATGATGCGGGGGGTGAGGAAGGCGTTTTCGATGTTGACGTAGATGAGGTAGAAGATCAGGACGCCGGACATCTTGGCCCAGGAATCGAGGGCGGCGACGCTGGCCGCGAGGACGATGGTGAGGACTCCACCGGCGATGGGGATGATGTTGAGCAAGCCCATGAGGACGCCGAGGAGGACGAAGTAGCGGACGTGGAGGATCCCGAAGACGATGGTGCTCGAGATGCCGAGGGAGAGCATGAGAAGGCCCTGGCCGAGGAGCCACTTGCTCATCTTGAGTTCGGCCCTCTTGAGGGTGGCGTCGAGGCGGGCGCGGGAGGCGGGTTTGAAGAGGGAGAGGAAGAAGGCGTAGGCGTCGTCGCCTTCGAGCATGAAGTAGATGCAGAGGAAGATGGCGGTGAGGATGTCGAAGAGGTGGGAGAGCCAGTGGGGGAGGGCGGAGAAGAGGTAGCCAGCGGTGGCGGTGGCGGCTCCCTCGGCCTTGGCGGCCACGTCGTCTACGCCGAGCTTGTCGGCGAGGGGAAGGTTCTTGAGCTTGCCGACGACCTGGGGGATGCGCTGGGGGAGGTCGTTGAGGAACTCGCGGAGGTCCCTGAGGACGGGGGGCAGGGCGATCGTGAAGAAGAGGCTGAGCAGGAGGGCGATTGCTGCGACGAGGACGATGATGGAGATCGCGCGGTTGGGGCTCCAGTTACGGATTTTCAGCCTGGAGATGAAGTCGACGACAGGGGTCAGGACGACGGCGAAGAGGGCTGCGACGTAGATGATGCGGAGCTCTTTGTTGAGCTGCCAGGCAAGGAGCAGGAGGACGATGGCTCCGAGAGCAAAGAGGATGTGGGCACGGACGGCCGAGCGGCGCTGGGCGGGGGTCTCGACCCCGCTCTGGGCGAGGGTGGTGGGTGTGGGCCGCTGGGAGGCGTTCGGGCTGGCGGTCTGGCTGGGCAGAGGGGGCTCCTGATTTCGTTGAACAATTACAGGGGTGAGATGCAGGAGCGGGCGGGTTTGGCGGTGACCAGAGGGAAATGTTTCATGGGCGGAGGGTCAGGGCTGCCAAAAGGGCGTCTACGGTCGCGGCGGGGGTGAGGTCGGCGGTTTGCTGGGTGTGGGTGGCGAGACGGCGGTAGATGGGCTGGCGGGTGAGGAAGCGGGCCTGGGCGGCGGCGGGATCGCTGAGGACGGGGCGTTGAGTGGTGGTTGACTGGAGGGCCTGGATCATGCAGCGGTCGAAGAGGACGGGGAAGGGCGCGTCGAGGAAGAGGATGATGGTCCCGGGGGTCTGCTCGAGGAGGAGGCGGTTGGTGTGGACCTCGGGCGTTCCGCCGCCGAGGGCGATGACGGTGCTGGTGGCGGCGAGGGCGGAGGCGAGGGCGGAGGATTCGAGACGGCGGAAGTGGGGCTCGCCGTGGCGGGTGAAGAGCTCGGGAATGGTGGCCTGGGCGCGCTGCTCGAGGTGGTGGTCGAGATCGAGGAAGGCCCAGCCTAGGCGCTCGGCGAGGGCGCGGCCGAGGGTCGATTTACCGGCCCCCATGAAGCCGGTGAGAACGATGCGGCGGGTGGTTGCGGGGAGGGTGGCGGTTGGGGCGGATGCTTCGAGAGTCTGGAGGAGTGGCATGGCGGCTTTCCTTGGCTGGTGTGGCATGGGGTGATTTGGCCTGGGCTCTGGGTTTGGGTGCGGTACAAACAAAACCGCGACCCGGTGGGGGGTCGCGGCTGAGAAGGTTTGATGTCTCTGTGTTTTTTCAGTCAGTACAGAGAGGCAAGCCCATCCCAGCCACTGGATAGCGCCAGTAGCTAAACGTAAAGGAGGCGGGCTGGGTGAACTTGCTCATCTGCGATTGAGAGTACATGGGGCCTGATGAAGATGCAAGCGCGAAAAAGGTGTTTCGTTACTTTGGTGCGATTTGGGTAGTCTGTGGCCGGGTGTTGTGGCGCTCCGCCCACCTTAGCGACGATGAGACGTGTCGCGAAGGTGGGGCACCCGACTTCATTGCGGGCGAATCGAGAACGGTTATTCGAGATCGTCCAAAGATCCGCCGGTGGTGAGCTGGTTGGGCTCGCCGTGCTGGGAGCGTGGACCGGACTCGGTGACTGGGACTCCGGTTCCGGTGGGATCTTCCTGGATCTTGGTCTGGATGCGCGCCCAGACGTCGTCCGAGGGATCGCCGACGGGTTCGAACAGGCTGCGGGCGTGTTCCGCGATGGTTTCGAGATCCTTGACGAGGGCGGCGCAGTCGGGGTGTTCGTTCAGGAACTTCTGGAGCCTGGGGTCAGTGCTGACGTAGCCGTTCCCATCGGCGAAGAAGTCAGGTAGATACTTTTCGAAGTCTGCCTGGGACATGCTGTCGTAGTCGAAGTTCGGTTCCGTCATGGGACGATCTCCTTGAGACCCGGCGCGGTGCCGGGCTGGTTGGACTGTCCGGGCTGGCGGAGCAGTTCTCGAAGCTTGAGGCGAGCCTTGTGCAGCTGCGATTTACTGTTTCCGGTGGAGCACTCGAGCATGGTGGCGATCTCGTTGTGCTCAAAACCTTCGACGTCGTGCAGGACGAAGACCATACGATAGCCGGGGGGCAGGGAGGCGACGGCGCGCTCCAGGGCGACACGGTCGACGGAGCCGGCGAGTTGCGGGTCGCGGCTGCCGAAGTCGCGCTTGGGCGCGTCATCCTCGGAGGGGTTGATGGTCTCTTCGAGAGAGACGAGATTCAGCCCTTTTTTGCGGAGGTGCATGAGGACGAGGTTGACCGTGAGGCGGTGGAGCCAAGTGGAGAATGCAGACTCTCCGCGGAAGCTGCCGAGTTTACGGAAGAGGTGTAAGAAGGCTTCCTGGGTCATGTCCTCGGCTTCGGAGACGTTGCCGAGCATGCGGAGGCAGAGCGTATAGACGCGGCGCTTGTGAAGGGCATAGAGCTTTGAGAAGGCCTCGGGGTCTCCGTTCTTGGCGGCTTCGATGGCCTCGGCTTCGCCAGCGATCGGAGGATTTCGTTTGAAAAGACCCGAGTTTGATTTTGCAGGTGGTGCGGGTGCTGGTGGGACAAGAGTCATGGGCAAGCCTTGTGGATAGATCGGCGCTTCCGGTCGTGTGCTGGACGGCTCTCCGGTGTTCGCCAACTCCAAGCCTATCGCATACGTGGGCATTCTGCCTCCATGGGACGATAGGAGCGCACGAAGGTAGGAAAGGTTGTGTTCCAGGCGATCGGTCAGGGGCGAGGCACCAGATCGGAACACGGCCAGACGATGTGTTAGAGCAGATTCGCTGAAGGTGCTGAAGATGTAGGGTTGTGCTTTGGATGCGGTGGCGCTCCGGCCTACCTTAGCGACGATGAGACGTGTCGCGAAGGTGGGGCGCCCAACTCTATACCAAATACCAACAGGCAATCTGCTCTAGGAACCGATGAAACGGGCGTAGAGCGTACGGGCGACGATGGGGTCTGTCGTGCCCTGGATGATGGCGCGGCCGTCGCTGAAGAGGGTGAGGGTGTGAAGACCGCGGCGGAAGCGGAGGAGGAGATCGTTGGCGCGGAGGTCGGCGATGTCCGGATGCTGGGAGAGGCGGATGCGCATGGACGGGAGATCGATGGGGCGCTGCTGCTCGTGGATCTGGACGGAGTTGCGACCGCAGAGGGTGATGTGGGGGCGATTCGAGCCGGTGAGGTGGGTGAACTGGCGGCGGGAGCAGACGGGGCAGTCGGGATCGGGGCGGGAGGTGTTGATCTCGGAACGATCGGAATGAATTCCGGTCCAGAGATCGAAGGAGAGGAGGGTGCGGCGGAGGAGGTGGGGCTGGAGGGTGAGGAGTTTGAGGGCCTCGGTGACCTGGAGGGAGGCGGCGAGGTTGACGGCGGTGGAGAGGATTCCGGCGGTGTCGCAGGTCTCGACGGGGCCGGTGGGTGGGGTGGGGAAGATGCACGCGAGGCAGGCGGTGGGCCGCCAGGGTGGGGCTGCCGGGGCAGCGGGAATGGGGACGGGGAGGATGTTCATGGTGGCCGCGTAGGCGCCGACGGCGGCGGCGTAGATCCATGGCTTGGTCTGCTGGACGGCATAGTCGTTGAGCAGGTAACGGGTCTCGAAGTTGTCGGTGCAATCGAGGAAGAGGTCGATGGCGGCAGTGGGAGCGAGAAGGTTGGCGATGTTTGACGGGGTGAGGTCCGCGATGTGGGAATGGACTGTGATGGCCGAGTTGAAGCGGGCGATGTGGCGGCGGGCGGCTTCCGCCTTGGGGAGGGAGTCGCGGGCGTCGGCTTCGTCGAAGAGGATCTGACGCTGGAGGTTCGAGGGTTCGACGAAGTCGCGGTCGATGAGGGTGAGGGTTCCGACGCCGGCGCGGGCGAGCAGCGAGGCGGTGGCGGCGCCGGTGGCTCCGCAGCCGATGATGGCGACATGAGAGCGGGCGAGGTGATGCTGGCCGGTGAGACCGATGCCTGAAAAGAGGATCTGGCGGGAGTAGCGTTCCTGATCGATTGGGGACGAAACGGGTTGGCTGAGGGAGTTTGGCATGAGGGGCAGCTTGGGCCTTGGCTCTTTCGCTGGATCTTCCATCGATTCTTCGAGTGAGCTTGTTCGTAGTATAGAGATTGGACCGGTTTTTGCGCGGAGGGTAGGTTGACTGTAGGGTGGGGAGCGGCATCCTATCGGGAACGCAGGCTTCTGCCAGTGCGGTGGGGTGCTTGTGAGGATCAACGAGGACAGGGCTATCACGGACGATGTGCGGCTGGAACGACGGCGTTTGTTGAGAGGGTAAATTCGAGTGCGTTTCTGCGAGAAGATGCCGCGTCGGCGGTGGGTTGAGGGGATTCGGGGTGCGGGCCTGCTGGTTGTGATGGGGGCGATGCCTTGTGTCTGGGGTGCGGGAGCGGCCTGGGGGCAGCAGGCAGGCTCGATCTCGTCGACGGCTTCGGTTCCGAGTAATGTTTCGCAAGGTACGGCGCCGGCGGTGACATCGACTCCCCAGGGCCAGGTGGTTCCGCAGGCTTCGCAGGGTGCGACCCCTTCGGCGGCGGCTGCGGCGGACGATACGATTGGGCCGGTGCAGCCGGCGCTTGAGGAGAACGTGTGGCAACTGCAGGGTCGTCCGGTGGATGGGGTGCAGTTTGAGGGCGTGACGTTCGATCCCAGCGACAAGTTGCCGATGGAGTTGGAGCAGCGCGCGGGCGAGCCGCTGGATGCGCAGAAGGTGAGGGCGAGCCTGCGGCGGCTGTATTCGAGCGGAAGATACCGGGACATTTCGGTGCGGGTGGTACGTCATGGGGAGGCGGTGACGTTGATCTTTGTGGGTCCACCGCGTTTCTATGTTGGACGGGTGCAGATTCTGGGGATCAAGGATGAGCGCCTGACCTCGCTGGCGGAGTACGGGACGAAGCTGCAGCCGGGGACGGCATTTACCGCTGCGGCGGTTCCAGCCGGGGTTGAAGGAATTCAGCAGACCATGGCTTCGAACGGCTACTACCAGGCGAGGGTTTCGGTGGATACGACGGCGGACCCGGCCGGGCAGCAGATGAACGTCACGTACCTGGTGCAGCTTGGTCCCCAGGCCCGCGTGGGCAATGTGACGGTGGAGGGCACGGATATCGGGTTGACGCCTGCGGAGTTTCGCAAGAAGGGGAAGCTGAAGAAGGGCAGCAAGGTGAGTCGGGATACGACGAGCAATGCTCTCGACAAGCTGCGGGCGCAGTATCAGAAGAAGGATCGGCTGGAGGCGACAGTCTCTCTGCAGAAGTCGACCTACGACGCCGGACGGAAGGCGCTGGACTACGACTTTCACGCGAGCCAGGGGCCGGTGGTGAAGGTGGTGACGGAGGGCGCGAAGTTTTCCAAGAGCAGGCTGCGTCTGCTGGTTCCGGTGTTCGAGGAGAGCACCGTGGATAACGACCTGCTGAACGAGGGCACCCACAACATCAAGGAGTTTCTGCAGCAGCAAGGGTACTTCGACGCCGCGGTTACGGTGCGGTTGGAGGGCGAAGGGACCGCGCAGGAGATGATCGTCTACAGCATCGATAAGGGGCGGCCGCATAAGGTGGTCGACGTGTCGATCGCCGGGAACAAGTACTTCAGCACCGATCTGCTGAAGGAGTCGCTGCGGGTGCAGAAGGCGGATGCGTATGCGCGGAGCGGGAAGTTCAGTGCGTCGCTGGTCAAGGCGGATGAGGGTTCGATCGCGTCGATCTATCGGGCCAATGGCTTCAGCAATGTGAAGGTGACGTCTTCGGTAAAGGACACGGACCCATCGGAGAATGCGAAGGCCAAGGCAAAGGCGCTGATCAGCGTGGCGTTCACGGTGGATGAAGGTCCGCAGCAGAAGTTCGGGCCGGTGGTGCTTGCAGGTGTGCAAGACTCCCGCGACAAGGATATCCGCGGCCTGATGAATGCGCAGGAGGGACAGCCGTTCTCGTTGATTACGCTGTCGGGCGACCGGGATGCGGTGCTGGGATACTACGTGAGCCATGGGTTCGACCAGGCAAAGGTCGAGATTCGACAGGTTCCGGAGAAGGTCGATCCGACGAAGACGGATGTGACGTTGAATGTATCGGAGGGGCACCAGGTCTTTGTCGACAAGGTGTTGGAGTCGGGGATTGAGAAGACCAGGCCGTCGGTGGTGAATGAGCAGATCCTGATGCATCCGGGCGCTCCGCTGGACCAGAGCGCGCTGCTCGAGACGCAGAGGAATCTGTACAATCTCGCGCTCTTCAACGAGGTGATCGCGGCTGTGCAGAATCCGGCCGGTGATGCTCCAACGAAGAACGTGCTGGTGCAGGTGACGGAGGCCAAGCGGTGGGATGTGACTTACGGATTCGGGTTCGAGGCACAGACAGGACAGCCGGCGCAGGGACAGATCTCGACAGCCTCCAAGATTCAGCTTGGGCTGAGCCCTACGACGACGGTGACGCAGGAAGGATCGACGGGCGTGAGCCCAAGAGTTTCCGCGGATATATCGCGGATCAATCTGCGCGGGAAGGATGAGTCGTTGACGCTGCACACGTCGTATGGATTGCTGGAGAAGGTTGCTACCCTGAGCTTTCAGAATCCTCACCTCCGCAATAGCAAGAACTTTGGGGCTGCGGTTTCGGGGGGCTACTCGAACGTCCAGAATATCTCTACGTTCAAGGCCTCGACGCTGCAGGGGGACTTTCGCGTGACGCAGAAGGCGCGGAGAACGGATACGTTCATCTATGACTTTCAGTACCGAAGGGTGGCTGTAGACCCCAACAGCCTGCAGGTCTCGGCGAACCTGATTCCGCTGCTGTCGCAACCGGTTCGGGTGGGCGGGCCGGGGATTACGTGGTTTCACGACCGGCGGCAACCGACTCCGCTCGATGCGGTGAAGGGGTCTTACACGTCGGTGCAGGAGTTCCTGGCGTCCTCGAAGTTTGGGTCGCAGACGTCGTTCAACCGGACGGACGTTACGAACTCGACGTACTACCAGTTTGGCAAGAACAGCCGACGGAGATACACCTTCGCGCGGAATACCCGGGTGGGATTTGAGCATGCATTCGGAGCCAATCCGAACGCCGGAAATACGGAGTGTCTGGGAGTGTTGCTGACTACGAATGCAAGCTGCAACGCGGTTCCGCTACCGGAGCGTTTGTATGCCGGCGGAGCTACCTCGGACCGAGGGTTTCCGATCAATGGGGCTGGTCCGCGGGATCTACAGACGGGATTTCCGGTGGGTGGTTCGGCGGTGTTTGTGAACACGCTGGAGTTGCGGATGCCGGCTCCTGTACTTCCCTATGTGGGAGACGCCGTGAATTTTGTGATCTTCCACGATATGGGGAATGTGTTCCAGAATGTGTCGGACATGTTTCCTAGTTTCGGAAGATTCTCTCAACCGAATAAGGACACCTGCAACCACGTTCTTGGTGTATCGATCGGGACCTGCGACTTCAACTATTTTTCTCATGCGATCGGAGTGGGGGCGCGGTACAAGACTCCCGTGGGGCCCATTCGGGCTGATTTCAGTTACAACCTGAATCCTCCGATCTATCCGGTGATCTACGACTTCAATAACAACCCGCCGCATGTGGGACAAGCCGGTAACTTCAACTTCTTCTTCAGCATTGGACAGAGCTTCTAGGGATGACTGGATACGGCACAATGCGGAGGGCGATGATGCGAGGCGCGGGATGGTTCGCGCTGGTGATGCTGATGATGGTCGCGGAAGCGGGGAGAGCGCAGCAGGCGCCTGCGGCGCAGACCACTTCGACGCCGGTGCGTGACGGAGCGGCGACCGGGCCGGTTGGACCTGTGTCAGTTGAGACCGTGTCCGAAGCCAAGGCGGGAAGTACCAAGGCCGAGCCGGGCCAGATGGTCGATCGGATTATCGCGATTGTGAATGGCGACCTGATCCTCGAGAGCGATGTGGATGAAGAGCGGAGATTTTCAGCCTTTCAGCCCTTTAGCCAGTCGGGAGCAGGGTACTCGCGGCAGCGGGCGGTGGAGCGGCTTATCAATCGGACCCTGATTCTGCAGCAGGCCAAGCTTCAGCCGGGGGCGGAGATCAAGGCGATCGATGTGCAGACGCAGATTGCGACACTCCGGAAGGAGATCCCGACATGCAAGCAATACCAGTGTGAGACCGATGCGGGATGGAACAAGTTTCTCGCGGACCAGAGTTTCACCGCGGCGGAGTTACAGGAGCGCTGGAAGGCCAGGATGGAAGTTCTTCAGTACATCGAAAACCGTTTCCGGATGGGGATACGGATCGAGCCGGCGGAGATCAAGGACTACTACGACAAGACCATGCTTCCGGAGTATGCGAAGCAGAAGGCCACACCTCCGAAGCTGGTCGACATCTCCGACCGGATCCAGGAGATCCTGCTGCAGCAGAGGGTGAGCAAGCTGCTGCAGGACTGGTTGAAGAGCCTGCGGGCGCAGGGGACGGTCCAGATCATGAAGCCGGGTGAGGTGGCGCCTTGAGTTCCGAGGAGACAGAATTGCCAGAGAAGAGGCGCAGTTGGTTGCATGTGGGCGGAGTGCATATCGGCAAGGCTGCGGCGTGGACGATCGGCGGGGTGCTGGCGCTGATCCTGATGGTGCTTGCAGGGGCTGCCTGGTACACGACGACCGATGACTTTCAACGGCGCGTAGGCAAGGAAGTGGTCAGTGTGCTGGAGGAATCGACCGGAGGCAAGGTTGACCTCGGGAAGATCACGTTCAATCTCTGGCACCTGGCGATCGAGGCGGAGGGTCTGGTGATCCATGGTCTGGAAGCTCCGGGTGAGATGCCTTATGTTTCGGCCGACAAGATCTTGATCCGGGTGAAGATCTTCAGCTTTCTGGCGCACACAAGCGGGAGTGGAATCGCGTCGCACATTGGGTTGAACCTGTTGCGGGTAGAGCAGCCGCACGTCCATCTGATCATCGACAAAAACGGGAAGACCAACCAGCCGGTTCCGAAGCATACGGGCACAGGTACGACGCCGTTCCAGGACACGCTGCTGGACCTGAAGGCGAAGGAAGTGGAACTGGTCAACGGAATCGCAGTGCTGAATGATCGGGCGATTCCGTTCGACCTTGCGGCGCGTGATCTGCAGGCGCAGATGCGGTACCTTCCGGCGAACGATCGGTATGGGATGACGGTCGATCTGAACGACCTGCGAACGAAGCTGAAGACTGCGGCGGAGGCGCAGTCGAAGCTGCATCTGGAGGCTCAGTTCGGACGCGATATGGCAGAGTTGACCAAGCTTGATCTGCATACCGGTGCGGCCTCGGACCTGCACGCATCGGCGTCGGTGAGTCATTTCAATAATCCGGAGTGGCAGGCGACGGTGAACGGCACGCTGGAGTTGAAGCAGATCTCGGTGCTGTCAGGGTTTCCGGGGCTCGATGCGGGGACGCTGGATCTGGATGTGAAGGGAAGGAACTGCGAGGTGGCTCCTGCGGAGGCGCAGAAGAAGCCAAGCTTCTTTCGCAGGCGCAGCAACGATCAACAGAGGCAGGCGGTGAAGACGCTGCCTCCTGATCCGGATTGTAAGTCGGGGTACCTGTTGGTTGGATCTGCCAAGTTACACTCGGCAGCTTACAAGGATGAGTATGTACGACTGCACGACATCAACGGCGGCGCACAATTGCACATTACGCCAACGGAGTTACTGTTCACGGCACTGTCGGGCTATTTGCCGGGTGGCGGGAGTGCGCTCGGCGAGATGCGGATTGTGAACTGGCTGGGTGAGGTTTCACGGACAGCCGCTGCGACTTCTCCGACGACGGCCGGTGCGGTGACGACGGCCAACAAGACCGCTGCCGCGGTGGGCGCGAAGATCCCTTTGACTGGCTCGACCATGATCGACAAGGTGCAGCCGGCACACGCGTTCCTGAAGGTGACGATCGACCGGATTCCGCTGCGGACGATCATGGATGTTTCGGCCCCAAAGGGTTATGGCGACCTGGGGTTCGATACGGCGGTGAGCGGTCCAGTCGAGGTGGAGTGGGGTGGGCCTGCGACGTCGATTGCGGACTCGGTGTTGGTCGATGGGGATCTCAAGTTTGCTCCGACTGGCGTCAGACGCAAGGGTGCATTGGGAAATATACCGGTTAGCGGCCAGGTGCTCGCGCACTACGATGGCAAGACCGAGGTCGTCAATATTACGAGGATGCTGGCGCAGACGCCGGGAACGACGTTGAATGCGAGCGGTGTGCTTGGAGTCAATGTCGGCGACCCGCTGACTGCGCTACAGCTTGATGCGACGGTGCGTGACCTTGGTGAGTATGACCAACTGCTACAGACGCTTGGGTTCGAGGCGAACGGGAAGAAGGGTTCGGCCGCGATTCCGGTGGATCTGCATGGTGCGCTGGCGTTTCACGGAACAGCCTCGGGGCCGATCAGGAACCTGGATGTGAAGGGGCATCTGCAGGGGACGCAGATGCAGGTAAAGCTGGGAACAGCGGCGAATGTGCAGATCGATTCCATCGTTGCGGATGCGGATTATTCGCCGATGGGACTGGCGGTGGCGAGCTCGACCATCAAGCAGGGAACGGCGGTTCTGAATGTGGGGGGAGCGTTCAAACCGCGGCGGGTCTTATCACGCACGGGTGTGGCTAGTTATGTGTGGGATGGTGGCACGAGCGTCGATGTGACAGTGAAGCTGGGCGATGCGCAGGTTGCCGATGTGCTGAAGATTGCCGGGCAGCAGGACAAGATTCCGTTGACAGGAACGATCGGAGCGAACGGGCATGTGTTCGGGACGTTCGCGGCGCTGAACGGTGGTGGACAGGTCTCGCTTGCGAATGGTGTGGCCTATGGAGAGCCTTATGAATCGGCGGCTGCGACGCTGACGGTGAAGGGACAGGATATCGAGGCGAGCCAACTGGCTCTGCAACTGCATGGGATGAAGATCGCTGGAAATGGCGGGTATGACCTGACCTCGAAGCGGCTGCATGCGCACGTGGAAGGGAACAACCTGGTGTTGTCCAAGTTCGTGACGGTGCAGAAGGCGAATCCGAATGCGGACGGGATCGTGAGCCTGGTGGCGGATGCGAACGGCACCTTGAATGAGCCAAATCTGAAGGCGCATCTCGGGCTGACAAATGTGACGGTGCAGGGCAAGCCGGTTGGCGAGTTATCTGCGGATGTGCATAGTGAGGCGAGCACCGTCTTTTATACCGCGCAGTCGACGCTGGTGGGAGCGCAGGTGCATGCGACGGGACAGACCTCGCTGGTTGGTGATTACCAGACGAAGGCGCAGGTGACGATCGCGGGGCTCGACATTGGCAAGCCGATGGCTCTGTTTGGCGATTCGAGCCTGAAGGGTACGTCGGCGATCAATGGACAGGTTGACGTATCCGGGCCAGCCAAGACACCGATGCTGATGGCGGGATCGGCAAACTTCGACAACTTCGATGTCAAGCTGAACGGATACGAGATCAAGGCTGCCGAGCCGCTGCGTGTGAGTCTGAAGAATGGTATTGCGACACTGGACCAGGTACACATCACGGGCCAGGATACGGACCTGCGGGCGAGTGGAACCGCGCAGGTGCTGGGATCGACGAACCCGAAGGGCGGGGCGCTGAACATCAACGCGAGTGGAGCTGTGAGCCCGGCGCTCGCGCATACGTTTGATCCTGACATCATCGCGAGCGGCAAGGTGAGTTTCACCATGCTGGCGGGCGGTCAGATGAAGAGCCCGAACCTGATGGGGAAGGTGCTGTTCGAGAAGGTGAACCTGGCGGTGGACGGAATTCCGAACGGGTTGACCAACATGAATGGGACGCTGGTCTTCAATGAAGACCGGTTGGTGGTGCAGAACCTGTCTGCGACGACGGGTGGTGGCCTGCTGAAGATTGGCGGGTTTCTGACGTACAGGAATGGGGTGTACGCGGACCTGACGGCTACGGGGGATGTGGTGCGGGTGCGGCTGTATGGGTTGAGCGCGACAGCGAATGCCAACTTCCGGCTGCAGGGCAGTGCGCAGAGTGCGCTGCTGAGTGGACAGGTGCTGCTGACGCGGTTTGGGATTGGTGCGGATGTGGACTTCGCGGCGTTTGCGGGAACGGGCGGTGTGAGCGCTCCGCCGGATCCGGATGCGGCCACCAACAAGATACGTCTCGATATCCATGTGACGAGTTCGCCGCAGCTGGACTTCCAGAACTCCTATGCCAAACTGGCGGGAACGGTTGACCTGACGGTTCGCGGGACGGTCGCGGTTCCGACGGTGCTTGGTCGAGTGCAGATCACGGACGGAAGTGCGACGTTCGCGGGTACGAAGTACCAGTTGCAACGTGGAGATGTCTACTTCACCAATCCGGTCCGGATCGATCCGGTGATCGACCTGGATGCAACGGCGCGAGTGGAGAACTACGACGTGACGATCGGGCTGCATGGAACGACGACCAGCCTGAAGCCGACTTACCGTTCGGAACCTCCGCTGAGCGAGGCGGATGTGTTCAACCTGCTGGCGCTTGGACGCACGCAGGAAGAGGCTCAGCTGTACCAGGAGCAACAGGTGCAGGCTGGAACCGATCCGACGACCAGCGCATTGCTGGGCGGGGCATTGAACGCCACGGTGAGCAATCGGGTGGAGAAGCTGTTCGGGGTTGGAAGCGTGAAGATCGATCCGGCGTTTGTCGGGACGCTTGGCAACTCCGCGGCTCGGATTACGGTTCAGCAGCAACTCTCGCGGCAGTTGACGCTGACCTATGCGACGAACGTGAACCAGTCCGCGGAGCAGTTGATCCAGGTTACGTATGAACTGAATCCGCGGATGTCGATCGTTGCGACGAGGGACGAGACGGGCGTGTTCAGCATGGTTTACAAGATTCGCAAGCGCTATCGTTAGAAGGCGATTTTCGATGCGGTGAGCCAATGGCTGGAGAATCTTCCTGCGCGAAAATGCGTCTAAATATGAGGAAACATGGGTCAGAAACGTTGTGGCCCATGTCTGGGCGAAGCCCCGCCCAGGATGGAGCGATATGAGATACAAAATGAGCACAACCGCAGGAAACTTGATTCTCGCAGGTGCACTTCTGTTTGGAAGCGGCGCAGCGATTGCACAGAGCGCTGGACAGAACGATGCACAGATCCAGAGCGATGTCATGAAGGCGCTCGACAAGAAGCAGTTCAAGGATGTGCAGGCGAAGGTCGAGAACGGCACGGTGACGCTGACCGGAACCGTGGACGTCTACGGCGAAAAAGAGGACGCTGACAAGAAGGCCCACCACCGCAAGGGCGTTCGCGCCGTCGACAACGAGATCCAGGTGGCGGGGCCCCAGGTCGAAGACCAGACGCTGCAGGCGAAGCTGGGCGAGAAGCTGGAATATGACCGCGTCGGGTACGGCACGACGACGTTTAACGCGATAACGATCGGCGTCCAGAACGGCGTGGTGACGCTGGGCGGCACGGCCTATGGACCGGTCGACAAGGACTCGGCTTTGAGCCTGGTGGCGAACTATCCAGGCGTCAAGGACGTGGTCGACAATATCGAGGTCGCGCCTCTGTCGCCGAACGACGACCGCATCCGCATCATGGAGGCTCGGGCGATCTATGGGTTCCCGTCGCTGAGCCGGTATGGCATGGATCCTGGCAAGCCGATCCGGATCAGTGTGGTAAATGGCAACGTCACGCTTTGGGGCGTGGTCGACAGCCAGAGTGATAAGGACACGGCGAACATCCGGGCGAATGGCGTTCCGGGAGTGTTCAAGGTGATCAACAACCTTGAGGTCGCGGGGAAGAACCCGAAGAGCTAATCCACGAGAAGGAGAACCAACGCGACGGCCTCTCTTAGAAGAGGCCGTCGCGTTTTGTCTCTCGGGTCGGAGGAGATTAGGACCCCCCTCTCCATTGCTCAGGCGTAAGTCGTGTTTTTTGATCTGCTTACACTTGATCGCCCGAGCTAGCTCGGATTGGGTCATGGTATAGAGTCCGTGGGCCGGTGCTGTGGCGGCCGGTCCACCTTAGGCGCGGTGAAACCTTGCGCCGAAGGTGGGACACCCAACTTCATACCGACAGGCAATCTGCTCTAAATATCAGAAAAAGCAGCTTGTGGCCGAGGCCGTGCCCGTGAACGGAGGCCGCTTCTGCTGCTAGACCTTGCTGTGTTCGCGGTCCTTGCGGTGGAGGTCGTCGCGGAGGTTATCGATGCCGTGAGAGATAGAGTCTTTGACGTGTTCGGCGGCGCCGGCGATTCCGGAACGAACGTCGTGCGCGCTCTCGTGGGCATCTTCGCGGGCGGATTCGGTTTCGAGGCGGCTATGGGTTCCGAGATCGTGAGCGGCATCCTTGGTTTTGCCCCAGGTCTCCTGCGCGGCACCTTTTACGCGATCGGCAGCTCCCTTGTTGGCGAGGTTCTGATTTCCGATGGCTTCTCCGGTGGCCTGCTCGATCTTGCCGCCGATGTTCTTGAGTTTTCCTGCGACGGTGTCTTTGCTCATGGATCGTTCCTTTCTCAATGGTTTGGCCCCTCCTTGGGGAGGAGGGGCCGGAAGAATGGTTGGTTTGAAGTTCTCGTCCCCGTGCGGCTAGAGTGCTCGGCGGCCGGACAGGAGGTTGAAGATGAGGACGATGATGGCGAGGACGAGAAGGAGATGGATCCAGCCGCCGAGGGTGTAGCTGCTGACCAGACCCAGAATCCAGAGGATGAATAGGATGATGGTGATCGTCCAAAGCATGTGCGTCGTTCTCCTGTGAGCTTGGAAATACCTTCTTCCATGAGCTCTATCGAAAGCTTGGCCGTGTGGCCCCGTTATCATAGGTTGCGGGGGTTTGTGATTCGGTTGCCAGACCGGGAGAAGTTTGATAAAGGGAGATTCAGTTGAAAAAAGATGGGGTTCAGGCAACCCGCAACCAGGAGTTCGGGCAGTCGGTGGAGAGGGGTCCGGTTCTGTCGCCCGGGTCTGGGAGCAGGATTGCGATCCAGGGTGAGCTTGGGTCGAACAGCCACCTGGCGGCGCTCGAGATGCTGGGGACGGCGGAGATTGTGCCTTGCGCGGTCTCGTGGGAGGTCTTCGACAAGGTGCTCTCGGGCGATGTCGATGGGGCAGTGTTGCCGATCGAGAACAGCCTGCATGGATCGGTGGCGGAGCACTACGACCTATTTCTGGAGCGCGAAGTCGAGGTTCGGGGGGAGAGTCTGCTGCGGATCCGACATGCGGTGATCGCGGCGCCAGGGGTGAGGCTGGAGGAGGTGCGCCGGGTCATGTCGCATCCGGTGGCCTTGTCGCAGTGCAGGCGGTGGCTGGCGGCGCATCCGGAGATCGAGGTGATTCCGGCGTACGATACCGCGGGCAGCGTGAAGATGCTGATGGCATCGGGTGCCCGGGATGTGGCGGGGATCGCTCCGGAGCTGGCGGCTCGGGAGTATGGGGCCGAGGTGCTGGTGGCGGGGATCGAGGACCACGTGGAGAACTTTACGCGGTTCTACCTGCTGGGGCGGAGGGATGGGTCAGGGGTTGTGGCTCCCGGCGCGAAGGACCGGCCGGAGGACAAGATGAGCCTGGCGTTCGCGCTGGACCATCGGCCGGGGACGCTGGTGGCGGCGCTGAACCTGTTGGCCGATGCGGGGATGAACCTGACGCGGATCGAGTCGAGGCCGGTGGTTTCGCGGCCGTGGGAGTATGTGTTTTATGTGGATGTGCGGTTTGAGGATCGGGCGAAGGTGGATGCTGCGGTGGAGCGACTGCGGGGGCTTTGTGGGTGGTTGAAGGTGCTGGGGTGGTATCGGGCGGCCTGAAGCGGCCGGGTCGATGATGGTGTGGGCTGTGTTTTCCTTGGCGTCGGTTTGAGCCGACGCCAGGGTGGGTCGCATCGCACTCTACGACAAGCAATTGGGCCGCGTGAGCTTCATCCTTTTTCGGTGCCAGAGGGCTCCGGCGAAGGAGGCCAGGCCGGTGGTGAGGAGGAGAAGGCTTGAGGGCTCGGGGGTGGGGATAGGGGTCGTGTCGATCGCGAGGAAGATCAGTTCGTCCTGACCATCGACCCAGACGAGATCTCCGCGATTGTTCATGAAGCTCAGATCGAAGGTTCCGATGCCGCTGAGGAGAGTGAGATCGGACAGTGGGCCCGCATAGACGCCATCTGGATCTCCGTTGGGGTTGGAGCGGGATCCAAATCCGATTCGACCGTTATTGCAGACCGCGCTGCTTGCGCCACTGAATCCCGAAGGAATGCTGCAGTGGGATCCGTTGTCGTAGACCAGGTTGGGAGCAACGGTGGTTTGAACGGATGTTCCGTCGAGGTAGGAGAAGAGGGTGTAGGTGGTGGGGCTCGGCAGAGGGGGGTTCTGGACCGTGACCAGAATTCCTGAATCGGTCAAACCAAGGATCCCCTTGCCGTGATCTGAGCCAAGATTCTCCACGGAATAGGTGTCGGCGTGTGCCAGGGTGATGGATGCGAACAGGACGGTGGCGATCAAGAGGACAGAACGTGCTGGAGTGAGACGAAATTTCATGATGTCCTTTGCTCGGGCGGGGGTTCGACCGGTCGTTCGGCCGTGTGATGGTTTAAAGCGTGAGGTATTTGTCTCGCTTCCGGTCGGGTACCAAGAAGTGCCTGGATTTTATTGGGGTGAGGGTGTAGAGGTTCGACTTTGGGGCGATTTGATGAGCATCGTGAGGGATGGAAGCAAACGTGCAAGGACTGCTCGCAGGAAGCACCGGTTAGGGACTGTGGTTCGAAAGGGTTCGGGAACTGCGGGAATGTTATCAGCTTTTTGGGATGGCGGAATTGGAAGGAATAGACTTCAAGGCGATGGGGAAGTGATGGAAAGCTCGGTTGTGCCGATGACCGCTTGAGGCCTGCTTACATCCAATGAAGTGGAACCTCCCTCCCCGGCCGCTTTCCAGATTTGACGTGAATGCCCTGGTCTGAAACTATCTGCAGAGAAGCGCATCAGATGTATCAGGAAATCTGATAGAAGGACACTCAAATGGCAAACGATTTCGTTAGTGTAATCAAACCGAGCGCGCTAAAAGGTGAAAAGAACGGCCCATCGCGTCCGCTGCCGGTGCTTCCGGTACGGGATACGGTTCTGTTTCCTCACGCTGTGCTGCCCTTGACCGTGGGGCGTGAGAGCTCGATCCAGCTGATCCAGTCGCTGGGCGAAGAGAAGTCGATCCTGGTGGTGGCGCAGCGGGATGCGCGGCAGGATGCCCCGGCTGGAACGGATCTATACGCGGTTGGGACGCGCGCGACGGTGCACAAAGTAGTGAAGATGCCGAACCAGAGCCTGTTCGTGTTCACCGAAGGCAATGAACGGGTGCGGTTGGGCGAGTTCAGCCAGGAGACGCCGTTCATGACGGCGGAGTACGAGGTGCTGGACGAGGCGGAGCCCGAGAAGACGCCGGAGATGGAGGCGCTCCAGCGTAATGTTGTCAGCGAGTTCCAGCAGATTGTGACGAGTTCGCCGACGCTTTCGGACGATCTGCAGACGATTGCGATCAACATCGATGAGCCTGGGCGACTGGCGGACTTTATCGCGTCTTCGCTGCCTTTTCTGACGACTGGTGACAAGCAGGAACTGCTCGAGACGCCGGATGTTTCGGCGCGGTTGGAGCGGATCAACAAGCACCTGGCGAAGGAGCTGGAGGTTCAGCAGCTTCGGAACAAGATCCAGACCGAGGTGCAGGATTCGGTGCAGCAGTCGCAGCGGGACTACTACCTGCGGGAGCAGTTGAAGGCGATCCAGAAGGAGATCGGCGATCTCGACGACACGCAGAAGGATATGGCGGAGTTGAAGGAGAAGATCGAGGCCGCCGGGATGCCGGAGGACGTCAAGAAGGACGCGCTGAAGGAGCTTGGGCGGCTGAGCCGGATGAATCCGGCGGCGGCGGACTATAGCCTGACGCGCAACTATGTCGAGTGGCTGGCGGTTCTGCCGTGGTCGAAGACGAGCTCGGGCGAGGTGGACATTCTAAAGGCGAAGGCCTTCCTGGATGAGGACCACTATGGGCTGAAGAAGGTGAAGGACCGGATCCTGGACTACCTTTCGGTGCGGCGTTTGAAGCCGGATATGAAGGGGCCGATTCTGTGCTTCGTCGGGCCTCCGGGCGTGGGCAAGACGTCGCTGGGACGGTCGATTGCGCGGGCGCTGGATCGCAAGTTCTCGCGGATCTCGCTGGGCGGAATGCACGATGAGGCGGAGATTCGCGGGCATCGCCGGACGTACATCGGGGCGTTGCCGGGACAGATTATTCAGCACCTGAAGAGGGTAGAGGTGAAGGACCCGGTGTTCATGCTGGATGAGATCGACAAGCTTGGGCGGGACTTCCGGGGTGATCCGGCGAGTGCGCTGCTGGAGACGCTGGATCCGGAGCAGAACAACAGCTTCCGCGACAACTACCTGGACCAGCCGTTCGACCTGAGTAAGGTGCTGTTTATCTGCACGGCGAACCAGTTGGACACGATTCCGGGACCGTTGCTCGATCGCATGGAGATTATCGAGCTGACGGGTTATACGGAGGAGGAGAAGGTCAACATCGCCGAGAAGTACCTGATTCCGCGGCAGATCAAGGAGAACGGGTTGACTCCTGAGGGGATCGACTTTCCGCGGGAGAGTGTCGCGATGATTGCGCGGCACTATACGCGGGAGGCCGGCGTCCGGAAGCTGGAGCAGCAGATCGGGACGGTTTGCCGGAAGCTCGCGCGGAAGATCGCGGAGGGCAGGACGGAGGCGCTGACGATTACTCCGGAGGTCGTCCACGAGTTCCTGGGCGGGATCAAGGTTCGCGTGGATACGGAGATTGCCGAACGGACGAAGCGGTCGGGCGTGGTGGTTGGCCTGGCGTGGACTCCGGCGGGAGGCGACGTGCTGTTCATCGAGGCCAACAAGATGAAGGGCAAGGGCGGCTTCACGATGACAGGGCAGATCGGCGACGTGATGAAGGAGAGCATGCAGGCGGCGCTGACGTGGGTTCGGTCGAATGCCCTGAAGCTCGGCCTGGATGAGGATGTGATGAAGGACATCGACGTGCACATTCATGTTCCGGCGGGGGCGATTCCGAAGGATGGTCCTTCGGCGGGCGTGACGATGGCGACGGCGCTGGTGAGTCTGTTTACGGATACTCCGGTGCATCCGCTGCTGGCGATGACGGGCGAGATTACGCTCTCGGGCGATGTGCTGCCGGTAGGCGGAATCAAGGAGAAGTTCCTGGCGGCGAAGCGGGCGGGAGTTCGGCACGTGATTATGCCGGCGGACTGCAAGCAGCAGGTGGACGAGGATCTGACTCCGGATCAGACGGAGGGGATCACGATTCACTATGCGAAGCGAATCGAGGATGTGCTGGCCGTGGCCCTGCCGCATACGCGGAAGGACGTGGTCGAGGATGAGGAGATCCGGCAGGAGGTTCTGACCTCGGCTGCGTAATCCTGGTGGTGCTGTTTTCGTACGAGCTACGCGGCCTGCGCCCATTTGGGTTCAGGCCGCTTTTGTTTTGCGCCTCGGCGGGGTTGGCGATTCGGATATGCTTGGCGGATGCGGGTTGCGGTGCTCTATTTTGGGATCTTGAAGGACCTGGTGGCGGCGGAGCGGGATGCTCTGGAGTTACCGGAGGGTGAGACGGTGGGTGGGCTGGTAAGTCGTCTGCGAGAATCTGCGTCTAAACAGGGTGAGGGTTTGGCTGGGATTTGGTCTTCGCTGGCTGTGGCTGTGAATCGGGAGTATGCCCCGGCGGAGACGGTGCTGCGCGAGGGGGATGAGGTCGCGTTGCTTCCGCCGGTGAGCGGTGGACGGGAGAGAGCGGATTGAGAATCGAGATTACGGACGGAGAGATCGCTACCGCGGAGGTGCTGGCCGGGGTGAAGGCCGGGTCGGATGGAGCGGTGTGCTCTTTTGATGGGATTGTAAGGAATAACACCCGGGGTCGGCAGACGCTTTACCTGTTCTACGAGGCGTATCGGGAGATGGCGCTTGAACAGATGCGAGGCCTGGCGGAGGAGGCGGTGGCGCGGTTTGGGGTGAGGGATGTGGCGCTCGTGCATCGACTGGGGCGGTTGGAGGTGGGGGAGACGAGCGTTCTGATTGCGGTGGCTGCGGCGCATCGCGGAGTGACGTTCGAGGCCTGCCGGTGGTTGATCGATACGTTGAAGAAGACGGTTCCGATCTGGAAGAAGGAGTTTTTCGTCGATGGTGCGGTGTGGGCGGATGGTGAGGCGTTTCCATCGGATTTAAGCGCGGGGGTCAGGGAACTGGATGTGGTGGGCGGAGAGAAGAAGGTCTGAGAATGCGCTGGAGCACGGGGCAAGTGGGAGTGATGGTGTTGGTATGGCTGGTGCTTCTGGGCACGCTGGGGGGGCAGGCTCCGGTGGTGCGGCGGCCGGCGCAGGCTCCGCAGGGGGATGAGATTCCGGTGACGCCGGGCTCCCAGGTGCCGGTGGACACGGGCGAGGTGGAGACGCTGCGGGTGCAGACGCGGCTGGTGAATATTCCGTTGAATGTGGTGGACGCGAACGATGCTCCGGTGGGGGGGCTGGACCGGGACCAGTTCGAGGTGCGCGAGGATGGGAAGGTGCAGAAGCTGGCGATCTTCGAGCGGGAGTCCTCGACGCCTCTGTCGATTGTGCTGGCGATCGATTCGAGCGAGAGTCTGATCAGTTATCACCGCCTGGAGCGGGAGGCGGGGAAACGATTTGTGAAGGCCCTGGTGCGGCAGCAGGATGAGATTGGCCTGATGGACTTTGCCGATACGGTGCGCGAGGTGGTCCCGTTTACCAACGATGCGAGGCGGATCGACCAGGGGCTGGGGGCATTGCAGAACGGGGACGACACGGCGCTGTACGAGGCGATCTACCTGGCAAGCGAGCGGCTGAAGGATACGAATCCTGCGGGGGGGCGGCGGAGGGTGATCGTGCTGATCTCGGATGGGGACAACACGAAGAAGGGGACGAGCTACACGCAGGCGCTGGAGCAGGCGCAACGGGCTGGGGCGCTGGTTTATGCGCTGATCGTGGTGCCGATCTCGGCGGACGCGGGGAGGAATACGGGCGGGGAACATGCGTTGATTCAGCTCTCG
Organism: bacterium; assembly: GCA_026225095.1. Lineage (GTDB taxonomy): Bacteria > Acidobacteriota > Terriglobia > Terriglobales > Acidobacteriaceae > Edaphobacter. The sequence continues at coordinate 1,705 of JAMFSC010000154.1, read as the reverse complement.
CAGGATACGGGTGGGAAGTACTTCTATGTGCAGGGGAAGGAGGACCTGGCTGTGGCGTTTGAGCATGTTTCCGATGACCTGCGGACGCAGTATCTGCTGGGGTACTACGCTCCGAAGCGGGGGGCGGACAGCTCATTTCGGTCGATCAAGGTGGTGTTGACGGATCGTGCGCTGCAGGCGAAGTATGGGTTGCGGTACAGGAATGGGTATTATGCGGATGGGCGCTGAAAGTTCCGGCCTATGAGGGGTGCACGGTGGATTTCGAGTTTGCAGGGGTTGCCGAGGGGATTGCGCGTGAGGCTGGGGCGCTGCTGAAGGAGTTTTACGAGCGCGGCGTGGAGATGGAGTACAAGGGGGACGTCGACCTGGTAACGGAGGCCGACAAGGCCAGCGAGGCGCTGATCGGGCGGCTTCTGAAGGAGGCGTTTCCGAGCCATGGGGTGTACGGCGAGGAGGGGACGCGGAGGGCGCTTGATAGCGAGTATCGGTGGTATGTTGACCCGCTGGATGGTACGACCAATTTTGCGCATGGGTTTCCGGCGTTCTGTGTGCTGCTGGGGCTGGAGCGGCGGGAGGCGGGGCTCGCGGCGGGGGAGGACGGCGAGATGGTCGCGGGGGTGACGTACGATCCGCTGCGGAACGAGATGTTTGTGGCGGAGCGGGGGCGGGGAGCGTGGCTGAATGGGAAGAGGATCTCAGTCTCGAAGATCAGGACGTTGCAGGAGTCGCTGACGGCTACGGGATTTCCCTCGCAGAAGCGGCACGAGAACCCGAATGCGCATTTTTACCAGGAGATTACGCTGCGGTCGCATGGGGTCAGGCGGGCGGGGTCGGCGGGTCTGGATCTGGCTTACGTGGCTTGTGGGCGGCTGGACGGGTACTGGGAGTTCAAGCTGAATCCGTGGGATACGTCGGCGGGGTATCTGCTGGTGGAGGAGGCGGGTGGGACGGTGACGCACTTCGATGGAGGAAAGTTCACGTTGGATTCCCGCGAGGTGCTGGCGACGAATGGGCTGATTCTGCCGGAGATGGAGCATGTGTTCGCGGAGATGTTCTCGGGACGTGGGATGGGGCCGCTTCCGACGCCGGCGGAGTTTGCGGAGAGGCGGAAGGCGGCGGCCAGGTAACCACTGGTTGCGGGATGCGCGGAATCTGCTGGTAGAATAGTGATCTAAGTTCAGGACGAGCCGATCTGCTAAGAGTTGGCAAAGGGAGATTTTCGAGATGGCGTATGTGATTGCGGAACCTTGCATTGGAACGAAGGACTCAGCCTGTGTGGACGCTTGCCCGGTGGATTGCATCCACCCGAAGAAGGATGAGAACGGCTACTCGGACACGGAACAGCTGTTTATCGACCCGGTCGAGTGCATCGACTGCGGCGCCTGCGTTCCGGTGTGCCCAGTTTCGGCGATCTATGCTGGCGACGATCTGCCGGAGAAGTGGGCGGCGTTCCAGGAAAAGAACGCGACACACTTCGGCCGGTAAGCAGGATTCGGGGAGCCGCGCAGCCATGAGGCTGCGCGGCTCTTCTGTTTTTGGAATGGATGCGCGATGATTCAGCGGGTGGGCGAGGCTCTGGTGCTGCGGGTGTGGCCGTTCCACGAGGCGGATCTGCTCGTGAGCCTGTTTACCCGGGAGCAGGGGCGGGTGCGTGGCGTGGCGCGGCATGCGATGAAGTCGCGGCGGCGGTTTGGGGGGGCGCTGG
>JAMFSC010000153.1 GCA_026225095.1 bacterium | reverse complement strand
GCTTCGGGTCGCCGACGATGCGCATCGAACGGGCGTTGAGGCGATGGGCCATCTGCCGGACGAAGTCGCCGAGCGGGGTGGGAGGGAAGACGAACTCACGCTGCTGCCCGGGGACGGTGTTCTTCTCCCAGCCGAGTTCGCGGGCCATGCCCAGTGCGATGCCGTCGGGAGCCATGCGGTGCCAGTGATCGTGGAAGCGGAAGATTGCGAGGTTGTGGTCGGCGATGAAGCGGCTCTTGAACTGGAAGGTCGGGTCGTTGCGCAGGTCGTCCGTCGTGTCCTGGTGAGAGAAAAAGGTGGGCTCGTGGGTGATGATCATGTTGCGGCCCTCGGCGGCGGCGCGCTGGAGGACGTCGAGGGTGGCCATCATGGTGGTGGCGATGCCCTTGACGGGTGTATCCGGGTCGCCGGATACGATGCGGTCGACGGTGGTGGTCATCCACGGAATCCCGACATTACCGTGGATGCGGCGAACGACCTCGGATGCGGTCAGCGGGGAGGTGCCGGTTTGAGTTGAGGCCAGCGCGGTGAGTGGTGCTGAGGCAAGGCTGACACCGGAGAGGATGAGCGAACGTCGCGTCATGGGCATGAGGCATTTTGCCAGAGTAATTAGGTGATGTGGGCTTGCTGAAGGACCGATTCCGCGCGAGGGGATCGGCGAGGTCACGAGGAGCCCTACGTCTCTCTCCCCCGGCACGCCGTCCCTGATATGCAAATCTTTGCGTGCAGCGCCAGATCTTCCCGGTGATTTGCGAAAAAAAGATACCGTTACGGACGATCTGCGATGTTGGTCTTTGTGCTCATGCCCAGGGTCGGCGGTCCCTATAGTTGGGAAAGAACAGCAGGACAAACGAGTTGCAGCAGCAGAAGAAGACGCTGCAGCCAATCCTCCCCATAAAGGCCACACTTGCGCATCTTTGCTATCAGCTCCGCCCTTCTTCTGACTCTCGCGATTCCAGCAGCCGCCCACGCCGACACGGTCACCTTCAGTAGCGCGGCGGGTAAGACGAGCTATCAGTACATCTCGGGCCAGGGCTCGGCCAACGGCACGATCGGCTCGTCCGTCGCGTATCAGAACGACGCCTATGCATCGCCGATCGCGGGCAGCCAGTGGATCTCCACCAGTAACTCCGGCGGCAGGGGCAACACCGGGACGACCGACTACACCACCATGTTCACCCTGCTGGCTGGCGAAGCCTACACGGGAACGTTCACCTTCATGGCCGACGACTACGCCGGTGTGCTCGTCAACGGCGTTTCGATCTACGCGCTGAACTCGGTCAGCAGCTACTGCTCTCCGATTACGATCAATCTCCTGGCCAGCTATTTCGTGGCCGGCGTCAACACGATCACGCTGGTGGATTTCAACACCGGCGGCGCCGCCGGGGTGGACTATTCGGGAACGCTGCACGGTGTCGCAGTCACCCCGGAGCCTTCCTCGCTGATTCTGCTGGGAACGGGCATTCTTGGGATGGCGGGTATGGCTCGGCGTCGCTTCCTGAACGTATAGTGGGCCGAGGTTCTGGCCAGGCCCCCATGCCAATGCATGGGGGCCTCTTCTTTTGGGCGGTCGCTTGACGATGCCGTCGTGGCCGTCGAAGCGTCGTTATTCTTGAGGCTTTCTGTAAACAGGGGTACCGGTACCGGCGGTCTTCGATGTTGACTCGCGCGACCGTTTCCGGGGCCTGTTCCTCCTATAGTCGAAGGACAGGTGCAGGACCAAAGCATTGCAGCAGGCGATTCAAGCGCTGTGGCCAGTCCTCCCTGAAGAGGACTCCTTTGCGCACCCTTCTCGCTGCATCCGCACTTCTTCTCTCCCTGGCGATTCCCGCCGCCGCGCACGCCGACACGATCAACTTCAGCAGCGCCGCAGGCCAGACCACCTATACCTATTTGGCCGGACAGGGCTTCAACAACGGCAAGAGCGGCACCGCGGTAGCCTACCAGAACCCCGCCTACGCGTCCCCCATCGCCGGCAGCCAGTGGGTATCGACGAGTTCGACTGGCGGTAGTGGAGCCATCGGAATCACCGACTACACCACCACCTTCAACCTGCTCGCCGGCGAGTCTTACACCGGGACCTTCAGCTTCATGGCCGACGACCTGGGCGCCATCCTCATCAACGGCGTCGTCGTCGATCCGCTCTCGTTCCTGTTCAGCGGCTACGATCATGTCACCAACGTATCGCTGGACGCGAACGACTTCGTCGCAGGCCTCAACACGATCACGCTTGTGGACTTCAACCTGGGCGGCGCCGCCGCGGTCGACTACTCTGGTACGCTGCATGGCACGGCGGTAACGCCAGAGCCAACCTCGCTCTTCCTGCTCGGAAGCGGGATCCTGTGCCTCGCCATCTTTACCCGTGGGAGCTTCTTCAGGGCGTAGTTTTCTGGTCCTTCAGCGCATGCTTGGGGGCTTTTTGTATTGCGGTCCAGGCAGAAGACCATCGGGCCATTTGAGCGGTGACCGCTCCTGTGGGTTGGACAGGATAGAATTTGCCCACATCCTATGACTCTTTACATTGTTGTGCTGGGCATCATCGTGGTCACGCTGCTGACCGTTTCTCTGGGGCGGCTGGGCAAGGTGAAGACCAAGGCGGACTACCTGGTGGCGGGGCGGTCACTGCCTGCGTTTGTGCTGGTGTTTACGCTGCTTTCAAGCTGGATCGGGTCGGGTTCGCTGCTGGGGGGAGCGGAGAACGCCTATCGCCATGGGTTTGTGGCGCTCTGGCAGGGCGGCGGAGGATGGGCCGGGCTGGCGTTGATCTACTTTATCGCTCCTCGGGCGAGGAAGTTCGCGCAGTTCACCATTCCGGACCTGCTGGAGGCGCGGTACAACCAGACGGCGCGGGTGCTGGGGGTGATTGCAGTGCTGTTTACCTACACGGCCATCACCAGCTACCAGTTCATCGGCGGAGGGGACATTCTGCACCTGATCTTTCCGGCGCAGATCTCGGGGATCGGCGGGAGGTCTGTGATCGCGGGGTTCGTGATCCTGTTTACGGCGATCGCGGGGATGTCGTCGGTCGCGTATATGGATGTGGCGATCGGGCTTCTGGCGACGTTCACGATGATCGCGGCGCTCCCGGTTTTGATTCACCAGGCGGGAGGATGGGGGGCTGTCCATGCGGCGCTGCCAGCGACTCACTTCCAGGTTCTGGGGGATCTCTCGCTGATCCAGGCGCTGGAACTTTTTCTGCCGACCTGCCTGCTGATGCTGGGAAACCAGAGCATGTATCAGAAGTTCTTCTCTGCGCGCAGTGAAAAGGACGCGACCCGGGCGGTGGGGGGCTGGGTCGTGGGGACGGTGGTGCTCGAGACGATTATCGTCGCTATCGCGGTGGTCGGCTCGGCGCTGTTTCCGACCGGCGATGTGCACGACCATCCACGGGAGATTCTCGCCTATACGGGCCTCCACGCCTTTAATGCGAGCGGACCGGTACTGGCGCTGCTGGGTGCGCTGCTGGTGGGGGCGATCTTCGCCAAGATCATCTCGACCGCAAACAACTACCTGTTTTCCCCAGCGACCAACCTGGTGAATGACGTCTTCGTCCGCTACATTAAACGCGACGCCGGCAACAGACAGGTGCTGCTGGTGAGCCGACTGATGGTCGTTGGACTTGGGTTATGGGCGCTGTACCAGGCGCTGCATACTGAATCGGTGTTGAAGAAATCGCTCTATGCCTACACCATCTACTCGGCTGCGCTGACACCGGTGATCCTGGCGGCGTTCTACTGGAGACGCGCGACGGCGGCGGCAGCGGTGGCGAGCATCTTTGTCGGGACGTTCGTGACGGTCTTCTGGGATTCGGCGTTGGTTCACGATCATCTCCCGACGGTGGTCAGCGAGCGGGACGCCATCTTTCCGGCGCTGATCGCTTCGCTGCTCTGCCTGCTGGTGGTCTCGCTAATCACGCCGCCTCCGAGCGAGGAGAAGCTGCGGCCGTTCGTTGAAGGGTGAAAGAGGCGCATGAAGCCGACGTCAGATCATCATGAGCTCATCCGAATGAGATCCCGCAGCCCGAGAACCACAATTACGACCGCATACGCTGGACTGATCGGCCCGATTTGGTGCGGTCTCCGATTGAAATGGATGCAGGGTGTCGAGTTCTTCCATCAGACGGTAGTGTGGCGCATCTATGGATGAGAGGAGTTCGGATGCGGGTACTGAATCGCTGGAGCCGGCGACCGTTCGCGATCAATAAGCTGGAACAGCTGGTCCGGCTGGTGCGGGAGAGCCACGAGCAGCCACTGACCGGCGAGGCTCAACTTCCTCAACTGGTGGGGCCAGATGAGGTGGGCATCACGTTTATCGGGCATTCCTCGTTTCTGCTACAGATTGGCGGGCGCAACCTGCTGGTGGATCCTGTCTTCGCGACCCGTTTAGTCGTGTTGCGCCGGCAGCGGCGGGCGGGGGTCCTCGTGCGTGATCTGCCGCCGATCGACGTGGTGCTGGTGACCCACGCGCATATGGATCACCTGAATCTGCCATCGCTCCGCGCGGTGGTCAGAGCGACCAGGCGGCTGCGTGGCCGGGCTCCGGTCGTTGTGGTGCCAAACGGCGTATGCGATCTGGTGCGCACGTTGGGATTTGCCCGGGTGGAGACGATGAGCTGGTGGGAGGAGCGAGTGGTCGAGGGTCTGCGCGTGACCATGACGCCATGCCGCCACTGGGGAGCGCGCATGTTCCGGGATACGCACCGCGAGTTTGGCGGCTACGCCGTCCAGCCGGAGCATGGCGGAATGACGGTCTATCACTCCGGAGACACGGCCTATTTTCCCGGTTTCCGTGAGATTGGCGCCCGCCTGGCCCCGGACGTAGCCCTCATGCCGATCGGCGCGTACTTTCCGGACAGCTATCGCAGTGTCCACACGAGCCCGGAGGAGGCCGTCCGAGGATTCCTCGAGACCGGTGCGCGGTGGATGGTGCCGATGCACTACGGCACGTTCCGACTTGGTCGCGAACCGATGGACGAGCCGCTCGAACGGCTGCAGGCCGAGTCGCTGCGGCTTGGCCTGGGGGACCGGCTTCGCGTGATCGGCGAGGGTGAGACCATCCGTCTTGGCGAGCAGCCCCTGGCGCTGCCAGCTGAATATATCGGCGCTTCGCAGAGATCCTGAGCCAGACAGTCCAGGCGAGGAGTCCAGGGATGGAGTCCCGAGCCGGGCTTCCAGCATCCAACCTGGCATGAGCGATACGGTGAAGAAGACATTTGCACTCGGTGGCGATCTGGAAGTGAATCGCCTTGGTTATGGCGCAATGCGAATCACGGGAGACGGAATCTGGGGCCTCCCGAAGGACGTAGAGGGAGCGAAGGCTGTACTGCGGCGCGCCGTCGAGCTCGGCGTGAACTTCATCGACACCGCCGATTCCTACGGTCCGCAGGTCAGCGAGATTCTCATTGGCGAGGCCCTCAGCCCCTATGCCAGGGGTGTGGTGATCGCAACCAAGGCCGGCCTGACCCGCCAGGGCCCGAACAAGTGGCTTCCCGTGGGTCGTCCCGAGTACCTGCGGCAGGAGGTGGAACTAAGCCTTCGTGCTCTCAAGCTTGAGCGAATCGACCTGTGGCAGCTCCACCGGATCGACCCCAAGGTCCCTGTGGAGGAGTCGCTTGGCGAGATCAAGAAGATGCAGGAGGAGGGCAAGATCCGGCACGTCGGCCTCTCCGAGGTCAAACCACACGAGATCGAGCAGGCTCGGAAGGTGGTTGAAATCGTCAGCGTGCAGAATCAGTACAACGTCGGCGACCGCCGCCACGACGACGTGGTCGACTACTGTACGAAGCACAATCTCGCGTTCATTCCCTGGTTTCCGGTCGCGTCGGGCAAGCTGGCTCAGCCGGGCGGCCCGCTGGATGCGGCTGCCAGGAAGTACAGCATCACGGTCAGCCAACTCTCGCTGGCGTGGCTGCTGCAGCGCTCGCCGGTGATTCTGCCGATCCCTGGAACGACCAGCATTCAGCATCTGGAAGAAAACGTCGCGGCGGCGGACGTCACCCTCGATGGATCCGAATGGTCTGCGATTGAAGAGGCGGCGAAGGCCACCGCCTGAGACCGCGACCCAGTTCCGAGGTCAAGGAAAGGCTGCCGGAGTCGAATGACTTCGGCGGCCTTTTCGCCTTCTGTGGACGAAACGGAAGATGCCCGTGGCGCTTCCCTGAATTTCCGCTCAAACCATGACATAGTAACCATTCTTCGTGATAAAAGTAACCTATTGATCTATTACCTCCTCGGAGGATGCAGCCTGACCAGGAAGGTGGACTCGATGGAGGACGCGGGAGCGGTTACCGCGCGGAGAGACCGGATCGTCGGGATCGAGCCCATTGATCTTTGCGAGTGTCCCCCTACCGTCCTTCCAGGCACGATTCAACCGCATGGTGTGCTTCTCGTTGCGCGCGCGAGGGATCTTCGGATTGCCTTCGCGAGCTCGAATGCGGAGTCGTTGATCGGCATTCCGGCCCATCGGATGCTTGGGGCGACCTTGCCGGAGTGCCTTGGTGAGAGTGTCTGGGGTGAACTGTCGGACGAGTCGGATGCTGCCCGGGGTTCGGGTTCGGTCGCCGCCCGGGTAGTCCCAATGAACGGCAGGCTCTATCACCTGGAGGTACGGAAAGCAGGTGGTCTTGTCTATCTGGAGGCCCAGCCAGATCGACTCGGCGAAGATCGTGTCGATCCCCTGCCACGCCTTCGCGAGGCGACCAGCGCGTTGCGGCGATCCGCCTCGCTCGAAGGGCTGCTGCGCAAGGCCGTCTCCGAGGTCAAGCGTTATACCGGTTATGACCGGGTGATGGTGTATCGGTTCGACGCGGATGGCCACGGTTACGTCGCGGCGGAAGAGCATGAGTCTGGAATGCGGTCGTTTCTCGATCTGCACTATCCACTCTCCGGACATGCCGTCGAGGCACGCCAGATGCATCTGCGACAACGCGTTCGCGTGATTGCGGACGCAGACTATCGGCCGGTTCCAGTCTTTGCGGATCCGGAGACAGCCACGCATGATCCGTTCGATATGTCCTGCTGCGCACTGCGCGGCGTCTCCCCACTCTACCTGGCCTGCATGAGGGAGATTGGCGCCCAGGCGACCATGGCTCTCTCGCTGGTGGTGGACGATCGCCTGTGGGGACTGATCGTCTGTCATCATCGGGAGCCTCGGAATCCCTCTCCTGAGATGCGAGGCTGTTGCGAGCTCCTGAGCCAGATTGTCTCTCTGCTGGTTCGACAGTGCGAGGACCTCGATGCCCAGAGGGAGATGCGTCTGCGCGATAAGGTGCTGCGGAAGATCCGCACCCAGCTGGGCGGTGGCAACTCGATCCTGGTGGCGCTGCTCGCGGCGAAGCAGGAGGTGCTGTCGCTGGTTGGGGCGACGGGTGCGCTGCTGTGCTTCGATGGCCGCAGGGTCACGATCGGCAAGACTCCTCCGGTTGAGATCGCAGAGGCAGTGAAGCTGCGTCTGCACAAGCTGGAGTCGGACATGATGTTCTCCCATAGCGCACTCTCGGAGCTCTTCCCCGAGATGACCTCGCAGCGTGAATTAGCCAGCGGTGTGCTGCTCGTCACCATGCTGGGACATCCGGACGAAGGAATCCTCTGGTTTCGGCCGGAGGTTGCCAAGACGGTGCGCTGGGCCGGTCATCCGGAGGGCGGCCCGGCAGCCGCTACCTGGACGGGGGAAGAGGCGCTGGACCTGGGAACGCTGGAGGCGCGGTCGTTCGAGACTTGGAAGATGTCAGTCGAGCGGCAGTCGCTGCCTTGGTCGGGGGCGGACCTCGAGGCGGCCAACAGCCTGAAGCGGATGATCGCGACCGAGGCGCTGCGCAACGCCGAAGAGCACTTCGCGCGGTCCACCTTTATCGATACGCTGACCGGATTGCCCAACCGGCGGGCTGTGCAGGAGCGACTACAGACGTGGGCGGCGAGGGCGGGCGCGATCCCTGCGGCGATCCTGCTGATCAATCTCGATCGCTTCAAGCTGATCAACGAGGTCTTTGGCCATCGGACGGGCGATGAGCTCCTGGTGCAGGTGGCGCATCGGCTCTCGCACAAGCTTCCGGGTGGAACCATGCTGGCGCGGCATGGCGGAGACGAGTTCGCGATCCTCTGTGAGGAGATCACGCCCGGCGAAGCGGATGCCCTTGCGGCGGCTATCCGCATGATCTTTGAGTCACCGTTCCTCGTGGACGACCACTCATTCCGGGTGACGGCCAGCATCGGGGTCTCGCACGGGACGCAACATGGCGATGGCGAGCTTCTGCGTTCGGCGGACGTGGCGCTTCATGCGGCAAAGCGCGATGGGCGCAACAAGGCCGTCGCCTTCGACGAGCGGCTGCATACGATTGCAACGCACAGCCTGGAGCTGGAGCAGGATCTTTACCGGGCGCTCGAACAGGATGAGCTGCGCCTTGTTTATCAGCCACTTGCGCTGCTTCCTCACGGAAACCTGCTGGGGTTTGAGGCGCTGGTGCGCTGGCAGCACCCAACCAAGGGATCGATCTCGCCGGCCGATTTTATTCCGGCTGCCGAGGAGACCGGTCTGATCGTCCCCATCGGGCGCTGGGTGCTGCGAGAGGCGGTCAAGCGGACGATGGAGTGCCGCAAGGAGTTTGGCCGGGACTTCGTGATCCACGTCAACGTATCGGCACAGCAGCTGATCGGGCCGCGCTTCGTCGAGGATGTGCGTGAGGTGCTGGAGCGGTACGGATGCACGCCTTCATCGCTCTCGATTGAGGTGACGGAGAGCACGCTGATGCGGGACAGCGCCGTGCGATCACTGCGAGAGGTCAAGAAACTTGGGGTCCAGGTCTCGCTCGACGACTTCGGGATGGGCTACTCTTCGCTGTCGTATCTGCACCAGCTTCCGATCGATATCGTCAAGATCGACAAGAGCTTTGTGGATGAAATCGCAACGAATCAGCAGTCGCGAGAGTTCTTCGAGGCCATGGTGAAGCTGATCCAGACGCTTGGGATGCGGTCGGTCGCGGAGGGTGTGGAGGAAGAAGCGCAGTACCAGATCGCTCTGCAGGCGGGATGCAACGGGGCCCAGGGCTTCTTCTTTTCGAGGCCCCTCGGTGCTGCGCCGCTGCATGAGATGCTGACGCTTTGTCTGGACAGGAAGTGGAATCTGGCAACGGGCGGGCGGTAATCGCGCAAGTATTGCACTAATAATAGTGCAGTTTTCCGTGAAGCAACTTATTGCTGACATTGGTTGGACCAATAGAGTAATATTTCTTTTCTGATCTGACCTGAGGTGTGGCGTGAACCTGAGATTGCGGGCGTTGGTGCTGGGCGCGGGGATGCTGGTGGGCGGGCGTGTGGGGTTTGCGAAGGTCTGCGATGTCAAGCAGGCCGGGGCGAAGGGGGATGGGACCACCAAGGATACGGTCGCGGTGCAGAGGGCGATCGACACCTGCTCCGCAGGGAAGGGTGGGACGGTGGAGGTGACGCCGGGAACCTATCTGATCGGGCCGATTGTGCTTAAGAGCAACGTTACGCTGGACTTGCAGGCCGGAGCCACGCTTCTGGGATCGCGGGATGTGGCGGATTATCCGCGCCAGATGGAGATGCGCGAGATGTGGATTCAGCCGCTGGTGAGCACCGTGGGGGCGAGGAATGTCACGATCCACGGTGGCGGCACGCTCGATGGAAACGGCGAGACGTGGTGGGCGATGGCGCGTTCGGTGAAGGAGGCGGGGATCTATAAGGGTTCGAATACGCATCCGAGACCGATGCTTTTGCTGATCGACCATAGCTCTCATGTGGTGGTCGAGGGAATTACGGTGCAGAACTCGGCGATGTGGCAGATTGTTCCGTATTACTCGGACGACCTAGTCTTCCGGAGACTGCGGATTCTGGCCCCGCAGCACTCTCCGAACACGGATGCGATCGACCCGTTTGCTTCGAGTCATATTTTGATCGACCACGTGTTTTCAAGCGTGGGGGATGACAATATCGCGATCAAGAGCGGGGTGATCGACTCGCCCGGACCGGATTCGCCGAGCCATGACATTACGATCACGGACTGTGAGTTCGAGCGTGGACATGGGCTTTCGATTGGGAGCGAGCTATCGGGTGGGGCTTACAACATCCGCGCGGAACGGATTCACTTCAAGGGGACCGACCAGGGGATTCGGATCAAATCGAACCGGGATCGCGGTGGACAGATCTATGGAATGACCTTCAAGGACATCACGATGGAGGATGTGCGGACTCCGATCCTGATCAGTGAGTACTACCCCAAGGTCGCGCCGGAGGGCGAGGTGGCGGGTGCTCCGATTGGGCGGCTGACTCCTTTTTTTCATGACTTTACGATCGAAAATGTGACGGCCACGGGGGCGACCAACACGGGCTATATCGTGGGGCTGCCGGAGTCGCCGGTGAAGAATGTGGTGTTGAAGCATGTGAAGATATCGGGCCAGAAGGGGATGATTGTGATGTATGCGCAGGTCTCGGGCGAGGATGTTTCGGTGACGTCTGAGGATGGGAAGGCGGTGTCGGTGGCTGCGAATGCTACGTGGGCGGTGACCAAGTAAGGCTGTCCTGCCGGACGGGCCCACTGCGCGTGGGGCGGTCACTTCGTGACTTATATACCGCTTTGCGTGGTGCTCCCGATGGTCGCAACGGGTTACCTGGGGAAGAGGGCGGATTGGATCTCGGTGGGGCTTTTTCCTGTGATGCGGAGGGTCTTTGAGCGGCTGGTGAGCCCGCTGGCGATGGTGATGTTCGCCCTCGGGAGGCGGAGCAGGTCGGCCAGGAAGGCGATGAGGGCCTCGTTGGCACGGCCATCCACGGGTGGGGTGGTGAGAGCGATTTTTATTGCGCCGTCGTGCAGGCCGGTGATGGCGTTGCGGCGGGCTCCGGGGTGGAGACGGACTTTGAGGGTGGTTTCCACGGTGGGGTTTGTCAAGGGGGAAAACATCTATTGGTCGGACCAATATGGCTGAGCTCGGTATTGTGGGTGCGAGATTTGGTGAAAAACGGCTGGTAGAACGTGGTACTTTGTATGGAAAAACTGGACAGACGTCGTGTGATTCCGCGGTGTGAAACGGGGCCTAGTCGATCGTGGTTTTGGTGCCGGCTTTGAGGAAGACAGACGCAGATTCCCTTCGGGAATGACAGACAAAAGGGCAAGACGACTCGGGGTGCTGTGGCGGCCGGCCCACCTTAGAGCAGATTCTCTGAAGGTGTAGGGTTGTACGTTGGATGCCGTGGCGCTCCGGCCCATCTTAGCGACGATGAGACGTGTCGCGAAGGTGGGGCACCCCACTCTATACCAACAGGCAATCCGCTCCAGGGGAAGCAAACGCAGATTCCCTCCGGGATTCACCGACAAAAGGGCAAGGACCACTCCAGTGAGGCACTTTCCGCTATCGGTCTCCGAAGGCGGTGCCTTCTTTGGGTGGGGTGGTGCCGGTGGGGATGAGCTTGACGGTGGTTCCGTCGGTGGTCTGGATGTGGTTGTCGGTGAGGGTCCAGCCTTTGGCGTCGGCGATGGTTCCGGCGGTCTGGGCCTCTATGTCGAGGTGGTCGAGGTGGAAGTCGACCAGGGGGGCGGTGGGGTAGGCGGCTACCTGGATGGCGGTCTTCGCACCCTTCGCGTGGATGTTCCAGATGTGGACGTCCTTGAAGTGGGGGAGGCCCTTGGCCTCGGGGACTACGGTGGTGAGGACCTTCCAGTGGGGGGGGACGTCGTGGGCGTCGGGGGGGAGGGTCGCGTAGGAGTAGCTTGGGTTCCAGTTCATGGTGACGTGGATGGGGATGGCGACGCCTTCGAGGGTGATGTCGTGGAAGCGGAGGTTCTCTCCCCATCCGCCGCGGGTGTGGGCGGACTTGATGAGGACTCCGGAGCCTACTCCGGCGAGCGCGGTGAGGTTGTAGGCCTCGATGTTGCGGAAGCCTCCGGAGGTCTCGGAGCCGATGGTGACGGCGGCGGCTCCGTGGCGGATGATGGAGTCGCGGAGGACGACGTCGTAGGTGGGGCGGTTGACGCGGAGTCCGTCGGAGTCGCGTCCGGCCTTGAGGCAGAGGGCGTCGTCGTTGACGTCGATGTCGGCGTGGGTGACCAGGATGTTGTGGGAGGAGTCGATGTCGATGCCGTCGGTGGAGGGGCCTTTGCCTCCCTCGTTGTTGCGGATGGTGATGCCGTCCACGACGACGTTCGAGGAGTAGAGGATCTGGACGGTCCAGAAGCCGGACCGCTTGAGAGTGATGCCTCCTCCGAGGTGGATGTTGGAGGAGTTCTGGAAGAGGATGAGGCGAGGGCGCTGCGCGTCGTAGTCGGAGGCCCAGCGGAGGCCTTTGGGCTCGTAGGTCTTGCGGAGGTCCCAGTAGGACTTCCACCAGATGGGGCCGTCGCCGTCGATGGTGCCCTTGCCGGTGATGGTGACGTCCTGGGCGTCGCGGACGTTGATGAGGGCGGCGGGCCAGGTCATCTCGATACCGGCGATGCGGGTGGGGAGTTGCTTGTAGTCGGCCAAGTGTTCGGAACCCAGGAGGGTTGCGCCTTCGGGGACATCGAGGGTTACTCCGCTTGGGAGAAAGAGGGAGCCGGTGAGATAGGTTCCGGGGTTGAGGGTGATGGTGCCGTGCGAGCTGGCGGCTGCGTCGATGGTCTTCTGGAGGGCGGCGGTTTCGAGGGTCGTTCCGTCGCCTTTGGCTCCGTAGTCGTTGGCTCGGAATATCTTTTGGGCGTGGAGATTGGTGGCGGTCAGGAGGAGGGACAGGGTGAGGTGGATGAGGTGTTTCTGGTGCTTTGGCATGGGGTACCCCCTCCCGGGGTGTGGTTGCAAAGTCTTCAAACCATTGGACCTTAGTCCAAATGGCGACTTAGGGTTTTGTGGTGGTGCGGGGGCTGGGGTGGTTTCGGGGTGTTGGTTTGTCAAGGCAGAGGGACTCAAGGCGGAATACGGGGGTCTCTCCACTTCGCTGCGCTTCGGTCGAGATGACGATTCTTTATAGGAGGCTGACCTCCCCCGCGACTCTGCTCGGAGGCGGGGGCAGACGCAGATTCCCTTCGGGAATGACAGACAGAAAAGCAAGGGCAACGGATGGCGAGGCTAAGAGCACGGCAACCGCAGGAGAGGAAAAGGGCAAAGGCCAATACGGGGGTTCTTCACTGCATTCTGAATGACGACAGTTTTGGCGGGCGTCGGGTCGGAGGGGCGTTGGGATCACGGGGTGGACTCGGTGACGAGGTGGATTTTGCCGAGGAGGCCGGAGGCGATGGGTTGGACCTTGTTGAGGTCCTGCATCTGGAAGCGGTCTCCGTACTTTTCGATGAGGGGCGTGTAGTCGTGAGGTGGGAGGGCGGACCAGGCGTTGAGGGCGGTGTTGTAGACGTGGATTTCGATCTTGTTCTGGCCGGGTTTGAGGAGTTTGGAGATGTCGAGGCGGTAGGGGGGGTGCCAGAGGGCTCCGGCGGGCTGGCCGTTGATGGTGACCAGGGCGGCTTCACGGATGGGGCCCTCGTAGAAGGCGTGCATGCCGGGGCCGGGGCGGGTGACCTTGGGGTCAGGGAGGCCGTTGGGAAGGAGGGCCGGGTGCTCGGGGTTGGTGGTGGGGTTGCCGGGGAGGGCGTGGCCGCCTTCTACTTCGAGGTAGATAGGGGTTTTGGGGAGGGTGGTGAGGGTGACGTCGCGGGTGTAGATTGCTTCGCCGGAGTAGTTCTTGGTAGTAGGGTCGGCGATCCAGTCGGTGAGGGTGGGTTCAGTGACAGCCTTGTTGATGGTGGGGAAGGTCACCTTCCAGTCAGCGGTCAGGTCTTCGATTGCGAAGGGGCCGATCTTGGGAGGAGCCTTGGGCTGCGGGGCTTTGGAGGAAAAGAAGAACGTGCGGGATTCATATGGTTCGAGATGCAAGTCGATCTGGTTGGAAAGAACACCGTTCGGCAAGACTTCGCCCGTCTCGGGGTTGAGTTGCCAACCGAATTTTGACGCGGTCGCCAGGTGAGCCTGAGCTTCAACGGGCTGACTGGATGTGTTCGCGATGAAGTAGATGTCGCCGTCAGGGAGTTTGCGGCGGATGAAGCCGAGGGCTTCACGGGTGGGCGCGGTGGCGTCGGTGAGCAGGAGGTTGGGGGTGACTGCGTTGGGGAGGGCTTTGGCTAAGCTGCCGCTGTTGGGGATGAGGACTATCTCAGCGGTGTTGGTGGTGAGGGGGATGCCCTCGGCGGTGAGGGATGGAAGGTGGCCGACGGCGATCACCTTGCCTCCGGCAGCGGCGTAGGCGGCGATCTTGTTGGCGGTCTCGGACGGGATGCGGTCGGTGGGCGGGATGACGAGGATCTGGTGGGTGCCGAGTCCGACCTTGTTGATGGCTTCGGCGTCGATGAAGTCGAAGTTGTAGCCGGAAGAGAGGATGGTGGGGATCAGGTCGGGCGGGAGGAGCTTGGTCATGATGCCGGTGATGGTGGCTTTGCCGGGAACGAAGCCTGCCCATGCGTCGTCTTCGGGGAGGAGGATGGCGACCTGGTTGGCGGGTTGGCCCTGGCGGAGGAGGGCGCTGATGCGGGCGATGTACTGGTCGACGGCGGGGAGGACGGGGTGCCAGGGGTTGTGGTGGTTGAAGGAGGCGGCGGCGTAGAGGCTCCAGCCGGGCTCGGGGACCTTTCCGTCTGGAGGGGAGTAGGGCCAGCCGTGGAAGACGAGCTGGTTTTCGCCCATGATGAAGTCGATGTCGGCTTCGGCCTTCATGTCGAGCGGGGTGGCTCGGAAGACGGGGGAGTGGAGCCAGGTGAAGGTCTCGCCGGAGGTGACGTTGTTGCCGAAGACGTGGTTGGCGGAGGTGGCCCAGCGGAGGGTGGAGAAGGCGCGCCACTGGGGGCCTTCGCCTTCGGGGAGGGCGGCGAGGCGCTGGGAGGAGAAGGAGACGGCGGGTTCGCCGTAGGTCTGGGAGCGGAATTTGGTGTGGTGAGCTTTGGCCCAGTCGTTGATCTGGGTGAGGTAGTTCTCGTTGACGAGTTCGGTGAGGGTGACGCCGTAGTCGTGGCGGACCTTTTCGGCGGCGGGGGTGCCTCCGGCGACGAGCTCGGGGAGGTGGGGGATGAGGTCGTAGCCGCGGCGTTTTTTGAACTCTTCGGGGAGGAGCGGGGTCCAGTCGGCACCGTAGGCCTCGAGGGAGTCGGAGAAGATGGCGTAGGGTGGGGTGGCTCCGAAGGCCTTGAGGAGGGGTTCGCCTACGGCTTTGAGATGGGTGGCTACGGCTTGCTTGGAGAAGGGGTCGAGGACGAAGCCTTCGGCTCCTACGGCGGCGCGCTTGACCATCTGGCGGGTGTGTCCGGAGACGAAGAAGAGGGCGACGCGGGGGGTTGGGGAGGAGGGGAGGGCGGCTCCCTGCTCGACGGGGTGGGCGGTGGCGGGGTCCCAGTGTTTGGGTTCGCCGGATGCGACCTGGATGGAGAGGATCGAGTCGCCGTCGAGGAGCTTGAACATGGGGAGGCCGCGGGAGGTGTTGGCGGGGATGGGGATCTCCATGACGCGGAGGTGGCCGGCGGCCTCCTGGAGCGTGGTGTCGGGGCCTCCGTAGGGCCAGCCGGAGCAGAGGGTGACGTCGATGCGGAGGCCAAGTTTGTGGGCTTCGGATTGGGCGTAGGTGACGGCTTCGAGCATCTCCTTCGAGAGGAAGGGGAGGTTTTTCAGGCCTTTGGTGGGGTCGTCGAGGACTTCGGGGTAGACGAAGGCGAGTTCGGCTCCGCCGATGTTGTCGGCCTTCATCTGCTGGAGCTCGCGGAGGATCTCGGGTTTTTCTACGGCGGGGCCGAACCACCACCAGCGGACCATGGGGCGGGCTTCGGCGGGGGGATTTTGGAATTGCTGGCGGAGGGTTTGGATGGTTTGGGCGTGGGAATTGGGGGGGAGAGCCAGAAGGGACAGGAGGGCGGCGAGGTGGAGGGTGGTGGATCCGATCCTTCGCATGAGTGCGAAGGGAGCAAATACGGGGGTCTCTCCGCTGCGGCCTTCGGCCTTCGGTCGAGATGACGACGTTTTTGGGAGGGTGCGGAGGGACGTCATGGGTGTTCCTTCAGGGCTATGGGGTGGGGGGCTTTGGGGCGGCGGCGGGAGCGAGCCTGGGACCGAACTCTGCGTTCGGGTCTTCCTTCGTTTTACGCTCTGGGTCGTCGGCGTAGGTGGGGGTGGGGCCGTCGAGGATGGGTTTTGTGCGGCCCAAAAGGATGGGGGGGATCGTCGCGGGGAAGAGATCGAAGGCTACTACCTCGTTGCGACCCTTCTTGAGCCAGGGGGCGGGGAGGTAGAGGGTCTGCTGGGGTCCGATGTTCCAGAAACGTCCGAGGGGGTGGCCGTTGATCCAGAGGAGGCCCTTGCCGAGGGTGGAGATGTCGAGGAAGGTGTCGCCGAGGGTGGTGAGGTTGAAGGTGCCGGTGGAGAGGTGGGGGCCCTGTTCTGGGTGCCGATAGTCCATTCCGGCTAACGCATGGTTTGGCAGATTGGATGATGTGGAGATGTCCCAACCGGTGAGGGGTTTGCCTGCCAGCGTGGCTGAGCGGATGCCCTTCCATTCGTCGCGCATGTGCTTTGTTGAATTGAGGCGGCCTGTGTTTTCGACCAAGATGTAAAGGTTGTCACCCTTTTTCGCGGTGAGAGCAATGGTGGTCTGGTTGTAGTGACGATCGAGTGTGCCGACAAGAGTGGGGCCGTCAAGCCGCGCAGTTTGGGGAATGGCAGCGGCTGGCTGCAGATAGATCTGGGCGTAGTCGTGTACAGGGTCGATGACGAGCGGCTGGTGGTCGACGGCTTCTGGAAGCACTGTCTTGTAGAGGATGTATCCGTAAGCTTGATTGACCTGCTCCATGGTGAGCGGGAAATCGGATTTTGAGATCCGACTCATTTGGAACCAGATGGAAGGACCTGCCGACAGGGTGAAGGGCGGGATGGCGATGATGGGGTTTTCGGGGGGGATGGGGAGGGGGGTCTCGTGGGTCGCTTTGAGGATGGTGTCGCGGTAGGCGAAGAACTTCGGGGTGGGGCGACCGGCCTCGTCGAGGGGGGCGTCGTAGTCGTAGCTGGTGACGTTGCCGCGATAGTTTCCGGTGCTGGCGCTGGCTCCGGCCATGAGGCCGAAGCTGGTTCCGCCGTGGAACATGTAGATGTTGATGGAGCCGTTGTGGGAGAGGACGTAGTCGATGTCCTGGAGCTGGGGTGGGGTGGGGCGGGTCTCGTGGGGGTGGCCGAAGAGGTCGAACCAGCCGGGCCAGTATTCGGTTGCGAAGAGGGGTTGGCCGGGGCGGAGGGCCGCGAGGGTGGCGAGGGCGGGTTCGGCGCGGCCGGTTCCGAAGTTGACCCCGGCGAGGATGCCGGGGAGGGAGCCTCGGGCTAGGGCCTTGGAGGGGTCGACGGTGTAGAGGGTCGAGTCTTTCCAGCCGGTGGACTGGAAGATTTTGAGCATGTGCTGCATGTAGGCGGTTTCGCTTCCGAAGTTGCCGTACTCGTTTTCGACCTGGACGGCGAGGATGGGGCCTCCGTGGGCGAGGAGGAGGGGGGTGGTCTCGGCGGCGAGGCGGTTGATCCAGTGCTCGGCGGGGGCGATGAAGGCGGGGTCGTTGGTGCGGAGGGCGTGGGCCACGCGGGGGTCTTTGAGGAGCCATGCGGGGAAGCCGCCGAACTCCCACTCGGCGCAGGAGTAGGGGCCGGCGCGGAGGAGTACGTAGAGGCCCTCATCCTGGGCGGCTTTGATGAAGGCGGCTAGGTCGTTGTTGCCGGAGAAGTCGAAGTGGCCGGGGGTGGGCTCGTGGATGTTCCAGAAGACGTAGGTGGCGATGGTGTTGAGGCCCATGGCGCGGGCCATCTTGAGGCGGGCGTGCCAGTACTCGCGGGGGATGCGGGCGTAGTGGAGTTCGCCGGAGATGACCTGGAAGGGCTTGCCGTCGAGGGTGAAGTGGTCGCCTTCGGTGCGGAAGACGTGGGTCTGGACGTTCTTCTGGGAGTGGCCGGGGAGGGCGGAGAGGAAGAGGGCGAGAGCCAGGAGGGACTTTCTCATGAGGGCGGGGGGTCACTTCGATAGAGGAATCGTTTCCCGCTGACGATAGCGGACGGGAGATGGGGGAGTCAAGGCGGTGGTCGGTCCTCTGAAGGGTGGGGCGCGTTTGTTCGGTTTCGGCTAGAGTGGTCGGAATGGATTCATGGGAGAGTGGGATGATTCGTTGGATGGTGACGTTCGGCGTAGTGGCGGGGATGGGTTTGACTGCGGCGGGACAGACAGTGGAGACGGGGACGATGGGTGGGGCGGAGTATCGGGTGGATGTTCCGGCGAACTGGAACCACTCGCTGGTGGTCTTCTACCACGGGTACGCGGAGAGGCCGACGCACTTTGGCAAGGGGGCCGCTCCGGGGTATATTGTGCCGTTTCTGGATCGGGGGTATGCGGTGGTGGAGAGTGGGTACTCGGTGGTGGGGTGGGCGCTTCCGCAGGCGTATGCGGAGACGGAGATGCTGCGGCAGAGGTTTGGCAAGGACCATGGGGCGCCGGTGGAGACGTATGTGACGGGCGAGTCGATGGGTGGGGCTCTGACGATGATGACGATCGAGAAGAATCCAAGGCCTTATCAAGGAGCGCTGGATCTTTGTGGGGCGGTGGTTCCGGCGAACGAGTGGGCGACGCGGCGTTTCGCGCTGCTGGCGGCGTTCGAGTTCTATTTTCCGGGGGTTCTTCCGGATCTGCAGCCGACGCCGGTGGACTATGTGGAGACGGAGGCGGGGCACCAGAAGGTGCTGGCGGCGCTGGCTTCGAAGCCGAAGGAGGCTGGGATCATGCGGCTGTTGACGGGACTCTATACGGATGAGTATGTGGCGCACCTGATGCAGTATGTGGTCTATCAGGCATCGGACTTTGCGCGGAAGGCGGGTGGGAGCGTGGTGGATACGAGGAACTGGATCTATACGGGGACGGGGTCGGCGGAGGGTGATTTCGCGTTGAATGATGGGGTGAAGCGGTACTCGGCGGACCCGGGGCCGCGGAGGTGGATGGTTGAGAACTACACTCCGACGGGGCGGGTGACGAAGCCGATGCTGGCGGTGCATACGGTGGTCGATAACCTGATTCCGGCGGGGAGTCTGGAACTGTATGGGGAGCGGGTGGCGGAGGCGGGGAACGCGGACCGGTTTGTGCAGCAATATGTGGATCATGTGGGGCATTGCGCGTTTACGAACGATGAGATCGGCAGGGCGTTCGATGAGTTGGTGGGGTGGGTGCATGGAGGAGCGAGGCCGGTTGGGGGGAAGCTGCCTTAGCCGGATTCGCAGCTCAATTTGAAGTAATTACCGAGCATTGAAGGATAGGAACGCGCCTTCGTTTTAGTTGATGGCCGGGACGAGAGGTAGGACCATCGGGGAAAATTCTTCTCATCAAGTGGTATGTTTTGTGTCATTTGAGATGCATTGCTGTAATCGTGGTGTTTTAAAGGGGTTATGGGAGGCTGTTGCTGGAATGCCAATGTTTTACCAGGGACTTTTCGATGGGCAGAACATGGGCCATTGCTCGGAAAAACTGGACAAAAACGCGATATTCGAAAGTGGTATGCTTCGGCTTCGATTATCGGACAGTTCGGCACTGGCCGGGAGGCAAACCTTTTCGACCTGATCAGATAGTCCTTAGGTGGGCATCGTGACGGCGGATCAATTTGGAAGTTGCAAAAACAATGGGGCGCCTATCGCCCTGGCTCATATTGGAACTGGCGATGTAGTAAACGACGTGCGGCCCACAAAGCTATCCCAAGAGCGGCATAATTAATAATTGGCTTAAGGACGTGAGGCCAAGTCCAATTGTCTTCCCTCCAACAGTCAGCACAGCCCTCGATTTGAATGTGGATGAGCCAAGCTTTTACCCACGGCATTCCCCCTCGAATGAAGTTCACAACGCAATAAGGTATCGCTATGGCAAAGAACGCGATTGTCAGCGCGTATGCGATCGTGACAATCCAATAGAGTGTGCGCCATGCCAGTCGCATCCTTCGGGGCTTCCTTTCGAGGGGTGTCCTCATCAATCCTCTGACATAGCCAGGTTAGGCATATTCGAACAGTGGTAAGGCCGACGAACCGACACCAGAAGTGTACGTCCAGCGAGCTCCACTCATAAGGAGGTTGCGGCCCGACCCCATACCAATCGGATTTGTCGTCGACAAACCTCGGGCGAATCGGTTCGTAGTGCATATTATGGCCGCCGTTGCAGAGCAAGAAGCCGAGGCCATCTCGAAGAGGACCAAGGCAGCCCTCGCACTCGCAAAGGTGCGGGGGACGAAATTTGGTGACCGGCGTGTCTCGGCTGAGCGGTTCGCAGAGATTGGAGCTGCCATTGAAGGCGCCGAATTGCGGTGGTAAGCTGGCGGCATTATGAGCGAGATGGCAGCGACGTTGATTGCCGATGGGCAACGGGCTCGGCGAGAGGGGCGAACGGAAGACGCGGAGGCGATGTTTGCCAGAGCTGCGGAGTTGGCGAGAGATGCGGAGGATCGGTTGACGCTGGGGGCGGCGCTGACGGGCCTGGGCCAGATTGAGCGGGACGGGAAGCGTGGGGAGGTCGCGCTGCGGCACTATGAGGAGGCGGCGGTGCTGTTTGAGGATGCGGGGGATGCGCTGCAGCGGGCGCATACGGTTCGTCATGTCGGGGATATTCTGCGGGGGATGGGGCGTCTGGAGGAGGCGCGGCCACGGTATGAGGAGGCGCTCCACATCTACCGGACCCATGAGGGGGCCGTGCCTTTGGATGTCGCCAATGCGGTTCGGGGGTGTGCGTTGATGCGGGAAGAGATGGGGAACCTGGAGGAGGCGAGTTCGCTTTGGCATGAGGCGAAGGGGATCTATGGGGAGGTCGGGGTGGAGGCCGGGGTGCTTGAGGCTGAAGAGTGTTTACTGCGGCTGGATGGGTTGATGCGGGAGCGGGTGGGGAAGGTTTAGGGCGCCGGACCGCAGCCCATGTGTAGTAGGTCGTACATATGGCATCGGTTCTTCCGCACACGCTCGTACCCAACGTCGATGCCGGTGGAAGGGTGTTTCGCTGAATATAAGACTGCATAGGCCGATATTCGTGATGAGCGGGGGCGGCGCGTGGGGGCAGACTGGTTCAACGAATGCTAAAGATTGTTCGGTCGCGATTCTCTGAGGTTCTCGCCTTCACGGCTCTGGCTGCTGTGTGTGGTGCCGGAGTTGGGTACGAGGGGGGGCGCTCGGCTGCCTCCTGGCTGGCCGAAAATCGACTGGATCAGTACGCGGCCAGCGTGATGGATGTGGTGGACGCGAAAGCAGCCGAGGGCCGCGAGGTTCTGGCTATGATTTCGTCTCCCAAGTTCTCTTCGTGTTCGGATGCGGACATTGGAACCTTCCGCCAATTTGTGCTTCGTTCGGAGTACCTGAAGGATGCTGGGCGCATCCTTGATGGCGTGATCCAATGTTCTGCCAGCGGGGGAAGGACTCTGCGCGTCGAGGAGCGATTTACTGCGAATTTCGTGCAGCGGGACGGCACCCTGGCATACAAGAATCTCGCGCCGCTACAGCCGGGCAAAGCGATGATGGTCGGGCTTCAGCGAGGAGATGCCTACGTGGTCTTCGGTCCGCAGATGCCTGCAAGCGTAGGCCCTATCCCAATGCAATTCTCGATCTCCCTGAGGGGAACGTCGGGTTCAACTGCCGGGCTTTTGACGGGAACCTATCCCGGGGCGGAGCCATCCCTCTTCCTGCATGACGGCCGGAGGCTCGTCGGAGCAACGCTTTTTGCTACGCGCTGCTCAACGCGATTTGCCGGTTGCACCACAGCATACGCATTGGTGGCCGTAGCACTCCGAGCGGAGCGCAAGAAGGTTATAGCCGGCGTCTTTGTTGGAGCGATCATCGGCGCATTGTTCGGCCTGGCGCTTTCGCTTGCCTATGGCCATAGTCGTGGTCTTGCCCAGCAGCTGCGCCGCGCCATCCGCAATGACAAGCTTCATGTGCTCTATCAGCCAGTGGTGGACAGGGCAAGCGGGGTGATCGTTGGGGCGGAGGCGCTGGTGCGTTGGAGCGACGATAGCGGGCATGCGATCAGTCCCGACATCTTTATCAAAGTCGCCGAGGAGAGAGGATTTGTCGGTGAAGTCACCAGACTTGTTCTGCGCCGCATTCTGCGCGATTTTGAAGAGATTCTACGCAAAGACGGAACGTTCCATATCAACATGAACATCGCGGCGGCGGACCTGGAGGATCCAACGTTTATTCCCGCCCTGGAAGATGCCCTGAGCCGTGCTGGAGTCGCCGGAAGGAGTCTGGGGATCGAAATTACCGAGGGCAGCACGGCGCGCCATCAGATCGCAAAAGATGCCATCCAGCGATTGCGTCAGAACGGCCACATTGTCTATAT
This sequence comes from bacterium, assembly GCA_026225095.1. Lineage (GTDB taxonomy): Bacteria > Acidobacteriota > Terriglobia > Terriglobales > Acidobacteriaceae > Edaphobacter. Next base: position 13,345 of record JAMFSC010000153.1, on the reverse strand, counting down.
CGACGACTTCGGTACTGGATATTCGAGCCTCGCTTGTCTGCATGAACTCGCTGTGGACGCCATTAAGATCGACAAGGCTTTTATCCAGGCGATCGGCACCGACTCTGTGACGGTCAATATTCTGCCGCAGATATTGTCGATGGCCGAGGCACTCAGCCTGCGAGTCGTCGTCGAGGGTGTCGAGACCCAGGAACAGTCCAATTATTTTGCAGGAGCCACGGTCCCTATTCTGGCCCAAGGTTGGCTCTTTGGACGGCCCATTCCAGCGAGAGAGTTCCAGCGGGCATGGATGGAGCGACGGACCATCGAGGAAGCCAGGCTTTTGCCGCGCGGAGTATCGATAAAAGTCCGACACCCGAAGTCGGCGTAGACGGGGGACGAGAAGCCCCGTGAACACCGCCTTGTCCGGCTAGCACGTCTGGAGCGGATTTGGTGAAGGGGTGGAGGAAGGCAAACGCAAATTCCCTGCCGGGAATGACAGACAGAAGTGTAAACACCACTACAGCAGGGCTGACTTTGCTCTCATTCGATCTACCAGGCCTTGATCTTTGGCCAGAGGGAGGGCAGGGCGGGGGTGAGGTCTCGGCAGAGGAAGATGTCGAAGTGCTCGTCGGCCCGGGCGTAGGGGTTGTCGACGTGGGCGGCGGACTCGACGATTCGGAAGTGCTCGCGGTCGCCTTTGCCGTCGCTGCCGAGGACGATGACGGAGGATCCGGTGTAATTTCGGGGGCCCCAGAGCCAGTAGGTGACGTGGTTGCTGACGGCGGGGGGAAGGCCGTAGCGAGGGCCGAAGAAGTCGATGGCGGCGGCTTCTCCATAGTCGTTGGCGAAGATGGCGGTCTGGTCGCGCTGGGGTTGGGGGAGGCTGTTGTAGACGACGGCGGTCTTTTCGACCATCTGCTGCCAGCCGAACTCGTCGGCGAACTGCTGCGGGAGGAGGGCGGGCTTGAGGTTCTCCATGCGGATGGGGGTGAAGCCTTGGAAGGCTTGCTGGTAGGCGAGGAACTTTTCGACGGGGAGGATGGGGAGGGCGAAGGGGGCGAGGATGATTCCTGGGGCCAGGACGGCGGTGGCGTAGAGGGGTCTGGTCCAGCGTGCGGTGTTGGCGGATGCGGTCTCGAAGGCGATGGCTCCGGCGGCGAAGAGCGCGGGATAGATGGGGGCGAGGTAGTAGTTCTTGGCCTTGAGGGCGATGAGGAGGGTGAAGATTCCGAGGCAGGTGAGGCCGAGGAAGCGGAAGCGGGTGGCGGGTTTCGCCCACAGGAGCCATGCGAAGCCGGCGATCCAGAGAGGCGCGAGCAGGGGGTTCATCAGGACGACCTGGTCGGCGAGGAAACTGATGGGGCCGCGTTCGATGCGGGAGCCGGCTAGGCGGGAGTGGCGTTCGAACTCGAGGAACGGGAAGTGATTGTGGATGAGCCAGAGGAGGTTGGGGAGGACCAGAACGGTGGCCAGGGCGATGGCGGCGACGAGGTAACGGCTGCGGAGGATGTGGCGCTGCTTCGTGGCCAGGAGGCCGAAGAGGAGGCCGGCGATGAGGAAGACCATGGAGTACTTGTTTTCGAGGCCGATTCCGCAGAGTGCCCCGATGGGGATCCAGAGGCGTGGGGCGTTGTGGGTGATCATGCGGAGGGTGAGGTAGAGGGTGGTGGCCCAGAGGAGGGGCTCGAAGGCGTTCATGGTGAGCCAGTGGGCGAGCAGGAGGTAGATGGGGACGGGCATGATGGCGAAGGCGGCCATGTTCTGGGCGAAACGGCCTCCGCCTAGTTGGCGGGTGATGGCGGCGGTGATCAGGACGAGGAGGGCTCCGGCGATCGCGGGGAGGAGGCGGAGGGCGAAGAGCGATGTGCCCAGGGTGTGGGTGACGAGCCAGGTGAGGAGGGCGATGAGGGGTGGGTGGTCGACGTATCCCCAGGCGAGGTGGCGGGCGCAGGCGATGTAGTAGAGCTCGTCGCGGAAGATGCCGTAACGGTTGGCGCAGGAGAAGACGATGGTGAATTGGAGGAGGGCTAGGAGGGGGATGAAGGAGCGGGGTGAGGGCTTGGGCGTTGGGATGGGCGGGTGAGGGTGCTCCTTGGGCATGGGATGAGGGTACGACGGTTTGTGGGGGGATGTTCCGTGGGGTGCCGGGATTCCGACAAGCGGCTTGGTGCTCCAGCCTGCTTGGCGGGGCAGATTCAGCATTGCTGTTCCCGTTCAGTCTGTCCTGCAGAGCGGGCGGCCAATGAAGCGAGCGTTTCAGACGCGACAAGGCGGACGTGCGACGTTGCCGAAAATTTGACCTTTCCGAAATGATGCAGGTCGGACAAACAAGTCGTTAAACTGTATTCATGAAGCGCGTGAGGATCGACTATACGGTGTATTCCCCGGATTACACCCCTGGCATAGGCGAGTGTTGGGACCACCGAACTTTGCGCGGGGCGAGGAAAAAAGCCCAGGAACTGGGTGTAGGCTCGCTTATTGTCCGGAACTTCAACAGAAATCAGCCGATGGATTGGTGGCAAACTACCTTTTGCTGGGTATGGGATGGATTTGCCTTCAAAAAGACCTATTCGCACAGTGAGAAGGAGTGGGAAGTCGACAGCTTTGATTTGTCGCAAACCTCGCTGCTTAGGCGATTCCGGTTCGACAATCGTTGACTTCAGTCCATTTACCCACCCTCAAAGATAGTGGACTGGATAGAAGATAGAGAAGCTCTCACGGCTGACTGTCCTCGCTGCGGGATCGACGCGGTAATTGGATCCGCATCCGGATTCCCGATCACACCCGAGTTCCTGAACCTCATCAATGAACACTGGTTCGGGGGACACCGTCCTTCATAATCAACTCGGCATCGTTCTTCTCGTGAAACGGCGTTTCGGCAACAACTCCTCGCTACAGCTGCCCACGACAATGCTGTTTATTGCGGCAGGAAAGTTATGCGAGCGCAACGTGCAGAAGGAAACCATGCACGCCTTGGTCGCCGCCAGTGTTGGGTCTGCTTCTTAGACGAGCGACGAGGAGCCGTGTCGCGCACGTGGGTACCCGCGAACGCAGATTCCCTTCGGGAATGACAGACAGAAAGGCAGGGGCCACTGCAAGAGCAACGGCAGGGCTCAGCGGGTGACGAGGCTGGTGCCTTCGGTGGCGGCGAAGGTGTTGGGGAAGTGGGTGCGGGCTTCGGCGAGGATCTCGTCCATGGTCTCGTCGTCGTGGCCGGGGTCGTGGTGGAAGAGGACGAGCTGGCGGACCTGGGCGCGCTTGGCGAGCTTGACGGCTTCGAGCCAGGTTCCGTGTCCCCAGCCGGCGTGGGTGGGGTACTCGTCGGGGGTGAACTGGGCGTCGTAGATGAGGATGTCGGCTCCCTGGGCGGCGTCGAAGAGACGCTCGTCGGCGGAGGGGATGCCGTGCTCGTGGTCGGTGGCGTAGACGACGATGGCTCCGTTGCGTTCGATGCGGTAGCCGTTCGCTCCTTCGGGATGGGTGAGGGCGAAGGAGGAGATGTCGACGTCGCCGAAGGTGGTGGGTTTGCCGGTGATCTGGGCGAACTGCATCTCGGCGGCGAGGAGATCGAAGTGGACGGGGAAGTATGGGGTCGCCATCTGTCCGCGAAGGATCTCGCGGAGCTGGGAGACGGGGCGGGCGGAGTGGAAGGTGATGGTGTTGGCCTTGCCGTAGAGGGGCAGGAAGAAGGGCAGGCCCTGGAGGTGATCCCAGTGAAAATGGGTGAGGAAGACGTTGAGGTTGTCGCAGGGGCAGCGGTTTTTGAGGAGATGGATTCCGAGGTTGCGGACCCCGGTGCCTGCGTCGAAGATGAAGTTCTCGCCGGAGGGTAGGACGACTTCGACGCAGGGCGTGTTTCCGCCGTGGCCGAGATTGCCGGGGGTGGGGGTTGGGATGGAGCCGCGAACTCCCCAGAACTTCACCTGCAACGAAGGGGACGAGGAGGGGCCCCCGGAATCCGGCATTGTGTTTTCTCCAGAGATCTAGTGCTGAACCTTGGCGAGATCCGAGTCGGCCAACGCCTGGGTTTGGGGTAACTGGTCGTACAGGTCTGCTCGGCCCTTGTAGTACTCCGGGTGACCGGGTTCGCTGCTGATGAGGTTGGTGTAGGCGGCGAGGGCGTCGTACCAGAGACGTTTGTCGGTATAGACTTTGGCGTCGGCGGCGGACATTCCGGGCTTGCCGTGGAGGGCGGCTTCGACGGCTTCTCGTTCGGCTCCACCGACGATGAGGACGCTGGCGGAGGCGGGACCACCGAACATGTCGTTGGTGGGCGTCACCATCCAGACGTAGGTGGAACCTGGCATGAGGGCTGGGGCGTCGGCGGGATAGGTAAAGTGGCCTCCGTTGACCTTGGTCTCAAAGAGCTGCCCCCGGCCGGTGGAGAGGACGGAGAGACGGAAGATGAACTCGGTGGTCTCGTCGTCGGAGCTCCAGGTGAAGGTGGGTGTCAGGGTGTAGGCCTTGCCAAGCTTGGGGGCGTAGAGGGTGAGACCGCCGATGCCGCGGGATGCCCCACCGATCTGGGTGGGCGCCTTGCCGGATTTGGGTTCTATGTCGAAGCCCTCGAGCTGGGGACGGACGCGCACGGGCTTGGGGGGGCTGGTGGCCTGGCCGTGGACGGGCAAGGTGAGGAGCGCGGATCCCGTTCCCAGGGTGAGGCTGAGGACGAGCAGCGGGATATTGCGATTCTTCAAGATTGACACGGTATTCCTCTCACAACAGAACTTGTAGAGCAGATGTATTGAGTACGCCGAACAAGTCCATGCGGATCAGTCTACGGCAAAAAAAAGGGTTGTCGAGGGCTGTCTTGCAGTTCCAGAAGAGGTGATGATTTCTAGATCTGGTGCCCTCGGATGGTGAAGATGGGGATGGGTTGGTCGAAGCCCTTGACCTGGGCTTCACCGAGTGCTTCGAAACCGGTGAAGTCGTTGGCGAGGATATCATGAGTGGCCTGGCTCATGAGGATCTCGGTCTTGTACTGCTTGTTGAGGCTCTCGAGGCGGGAGGCGAGGTTGACGGTCTCTCCGATGACGGAGTACTCCTGACGGTTGGCGGAGCCGATGCTTCCGGCCATGAGGGCTCCGGTGTGGATGCCGCAGCCGATGCGGAGCTGGGGCCGCTCGGGGAAGGCGGCGTTCTCGCGGTTGAGCTCGTCGACGCGTTTGAGCATGGCGAGCGCGGCGTGGAGGCCGCGGATGGCGTCCTGGCGGACGCCGTGGGAGAGGGGCAGGCCGAAGATGATCATGAGGCCGTCGCCGATGAACTTGTTGAGGAATCCGCCGTGGAGACGGATGACCTCGTCCATGGCGGTCATGTACTGGTTGAGCCAGCGGAGGACCTCGGAGGGGGGCTTGCCGGCGGAGAGTGCGGTGAAGCTGCGGATGTCGGTGAACATGACGGTCGCGATACGCTCTTCGCCGTTGAGGGAGACTTCGTCGCGCCGCTCCCAGATGGTTCCGGCGACGGCGGGGTCGACGTAGGAGGAGAAGAGGGTCATGAGCTGGGTGCGCTGGGAGCGGGCCTCCTGGGCGAGGACGCTCTCGGAGAGGAACTGGACTCCGAGGGTGATGGGCAGGGTGAAAGCGAGGCCCATCTCCTGGCCGAGGAAGGGCACCCAGAAGCGGTAGTTGTGGTAGAGGAAGAGGGCGAGGAGGCAGGGGACGGTGACGACGATCAACATGCCGAGAGCAGCGAAGGTCGTGCGGAAGCGCATGAGGATGAACGAGGCGAGCCAGCACATGACGACGGTGGCGATCGTGACGGCGTAGTGGGGCGGGGGGCGGACGACGGTTCCTTCGAGGAGGGAGCGGATGGCGGCGGCGTGGATCTGGGTTCCGCTCATGCTGACGCGCTGACCGTTGTCGAGTGCGAAGCGGAAGAGGGGGGTGTAGTCCTTGTCGCGGACGGCGTCCGAGGTCTGGCCGATGAGGACGAGTTTGTCGGTGAAGGTGTCGGGTGGAATGTCTCCGGAGAGAACGCGCCAGGCGGAGATGGCGGGCACGGGCTGGCGGGCCCAGGAGCCGATGAGGATCTGGTTGGAGGCGGGGTCGGTGTACCACTGGGAGTACCAGAGGCGGCGGCCGAGGAAGCTGAAGCGTTTCTTGTCCACGGGTTTGATGGGCTGACCGGTGTATTGCATGGCCATGGTGAGGGCGAACTCGGTGGTGGGGACTACTCCGGAGTAGAAGAGGAAGGCCTGGCGGACGAAGCCGTCCTGATCGATGGGGAGATTGATGAGGGCGTAGCCGAGGGCTCCGGCGGGGTCTTCCTTGCAGAACCCGGTGGCGGCGCGAGGATCTTCGGGCTGGCAGAAGATGGGGAGGGGAAGATTCTGGGGGACGCCACCGGCGTCGGCCTGGGCGGCGAGGATGACGACTCCGGCGTTGATGAGGGCGTCCTTCATGGCCTTGTCTTCGGCTGGGGCGCGGGGCTCGGAGAGGAGGACGTCGAGGCCGATGACGCGGGGCTTCTGGGCTCCGACGATGGTGATGGCTTTGGCGAAGATGTCGCGGGGGATGGGGAACTGGCGAATCTTGAGGAAGGTTTCGTCGTCAAAGTCGACGAGGATGATCTGCTTGCCGGGCGGGGTGAGGCCGGCGTGGATGACGGTGAAGTCGTAGGTCCAGTGGTCGAAGTCGGCGAAGGGGATGGTGGTGCCGATGGCGTAGACGATGGCCGCCGCGCCGATTGCGATGAGTGCTGCCTGCCAGATCTGTCTGAAGGCGAGGCCGGGTTGGAATGCATCGTGCCGTAGAACACGCATCGTGGCCTATCTTACAAGCCAATGGGGGGTTGTGCCCGAGAGATGACGGGATGGGGTGAATCCCTTGGGCGGATTGGGACGTATTGAGGATACGCAGCGAAATGTGTAACGGGCGCGGGGAAGTTGGGATACGCTGGGTGCGAGAGGGACACGTTGCACGAGTGGCTTCCTGGGAATGCGGGGATACGGCGGCTGATGGATGACGGAGGAAGTTCGATGACCCCCAGGAGCTTGCCTGGAGAGCGGTGCACGGTAGAGATGAAGGTTGGTCTGGCGGGCTGCTTTCGAGGACGGAGGATCGGGTGGTCGCGGGTGGACGCAGTTTTGGGCGCGGGGCTGGCGAGTGCGGCGGCGATCCTGCTGGCGGGTTGCGGGGCGACGGTGAATCCGGCGGCGATTCCGGTGACGACTCCGAACACCGCGAACAATGTGTTGACGCAGGCGGATGTGAGCTCGATCATCGCGGCGACCGCGGCGTCGGTGAATGTGCCGCTGACGATTGCGATCAGTGACCGGCGGGGGGTGATCGTTGCGGTGTACAACAAGAAGTCGGCCCCCGCGACGAGTTATGGGAACTTCAAGGTGGTGGCTCCGGCGGATGAGGTGGCGGCGGCGCTGGCGCGGACTGCGGCATTCTTTTCGAATGACCAAGCTCCGATCGGGAGCAGGACGGTGCGGTTTCTGAGTGGCATTCACTTTCCTCCGGGGATTCTGAACACTGAGTCTGCCCCGTTGTATGGGATTGAGAATACGAACCGCGGGTGTGGTTTCAACGCCACCTTTCTGCCGGGGCAGGATCTGCCGGTGCCTACACTGCTGCATATCAATGGGCCGGGGCTGGGGATTCTGACGGGTAAGGCGAACTTGCTCGATTCCGATAGCGCGGCGGTCAACCCGGGTGGGGTTCCGATCTTCAAGAATGGCCGGGTGGCGGGTGCGGTCGGGGTGGCGGCGGATGTGGCGACGCCGAACTACAACGCGGTCGTCGAGTATGCGGCGGTCGCGGGGACGGTGGGGAATGGGTTTGCTCCGACGGTGCCTTATCCGGGGGCGGTGGTGGTGGGTGGGGTGACGCTGCCGTTTGTGAACCAGACGACGCTTCCGGCGGGTCTTTCGGCGGGGACTGCGGATGGGAGTTATAGCCTGGGGCCGGTGGCGGGTTCGGGTGCGGCTCCGGAGGGCGACCTGATTGCCGAGCGTGGGAGTACGCTGGGCGGGTTGACGCTGGCGCAGGTACAGCAGATCGTTCAGAATGCGGTCAAGGTGGGGGGGCAGACGCGGGCGGCGATTCGTCTTCCGGTGGGATCGCGGGCGAGCTTTGTGATTGCGGTGTCGGATCTCGATGGGAGTCTGCTGGCGCTATACCGGATGCCGGATGCGACGCTGTTTTCGGTCGATGTGGCGGTGGCGAAGTCGCGGAATGTGATCTGGTTCAGCGGGCAGACGGGATATGCGGATCTGCCGGGCGTTCCGGTGGGGACGGCGGTGACGAATCGGACGCTGGACTTTGCGGCTCAGCCGCTTTATCCGGAGGGGATCGATGGGACCAATCCGGGGCCCTTTTATTCTTTGTTCGTGAATGACGTCGAGCATCCGTGCACGCAGGGATCGCAGCCGAAGAATCCCAATCAGAATGGGATCGTGTTCTTTCCGGGAAGTACACCTCTTTATTTGAACGGCAAGCTGGTGGGTGGTCTGGGGGTTTCGGGGGATGGCGTGGACCAGGATGACTTCGCTTCGGCGGGTGGGTCGGCGGGGTTTGAGGCTCCGGTGGGGATTCGGGCGGATAACTATTTTGATGTGGGGGTTCGGCTTACTTTTCAGAAGTTCCCGGCGGATCCTACGGATTAGGCGAGGGTCATCGTGGATGGGAGCCTGCGTGTGCGAAGAGCGCGATACGGGGGTCTCTCCACTCCGCTGCGCTTCGGTCGAGATGACGCGAGTGGGTGGGGCGGGTGGATGCATGGGTTGATGCTTACGGGCTTTGGTCTTTTTGGTCTTTCTGGTCTTTTTGGTTTTCAGGACCGGCAGATGAGTGCTTGTGGCGACCGATGCGTTGGGCGCGGTAGATGCCGGAGTGGCCGGAGAAGAGATAGCTGACGACGCAGGCGATGCCGGCGTAGGCTCCTGCCTCGGCTCCGAAGAGTTCGACGGCCATGAGGGTGGAGGCGATGGGAGTATTGGCGGCTCCGGCGAAGACGGCTACGAAGCCCATGCCGGCGAGGAGTGAGAAGGGCAGAGGCAGGATGTGGGCGAGGGCGTTGCCGAGGGTGGCTCCGATGAAGAAGAGAGGGGTGACCTCTCCTCCCTTGAACCCGGCTCCGAGGGTGATGGCGGTGAGGAGACTCTTGGCGGCGAAGGCGTAGGGGGGGAGTGGGGTGTGGAAGGCGGCGACGATGGTGGGGATGCCGAGGCCGATGTAGCGGGTGGTGTGGGTGGCGAAGACTATGGCGGTGACGATGAGGCCTCCGGCGAAGGGGCGGAGGGGTGGGTAGGGGATGTGGCGTTTGGCCAGGCGGGCGATGGCGTGGGTGGCGCGGGCGAAGACCAGGGCGGTGAGTCCGAAGGCGATTCCGGCGGCGATGGCGGCGAGGATTCCGGTGAGGGTGACGGTGGGGGGGATGGACTCGACGCGATAGGCAGTGTGGCGGATGTGCCAGGCCTGGATGATGTGGGCGGTGACGTAGTCGGCGACGAAGGCTGAGAGGAAGCAGGGGGCGAGGCCGTCGTAGGTGACGGCTCCGATGGCGAGGACCTCGAGGCCGAAGACGGCTCCGGCGAGGGGGGTTCCGAAGACGGAGGCGAATCCTCCGCTGATGCCGGCCATGAGGAGGATGCGGCGGTTTTGGCGGGAGAGATGGAGCGGGCGGGAGAGTTGGTCGGCGAGGGAGGCGCCGGTCTGGAGGGCGGTGCCTTCGCGTCCCGCAGAGCCGCCGAAGAGATGGGTGAGGTAGGTTCCGAGGAGGATGAGGGGCGTCATACGGAGGGGGATGACGCTCTGAGGCGAGTGGATCTCATCGAGGAGGAGGTTGTTGCCGGCTTCGACGGAGCGGCCGAGGTGATGGTAGAGGAGGCCTACGGCGAAACCGGCGGGGGCTAGGAGGAGGATGAGCCAGAGGTGGCTCTCGCGGACGCGGGTGGCCTGCTCGAGGGAGGCGAGGAGGAGGGCGGAGGCGGACCCGGCGAGGATGCCGACTGCGGCTGCGATGGGGATCCAGTGGATGAGATGTCGGGTGGGGAGGAGGTGCTCGGCCAGGCTGCGGCGGAGGTTGAAGCGGCGGGATTCAGGCAATGGGCCTCCTAGAGGATGTAGGAGTCATCAGCTTCGCTGGTGCGAGCTATAGCGGCGAACCCCATCGCCGAGGATTATTGTGTGAGGGTAACAGCGGGGATGGGGGAAGACAAGGGTGGAACGGGGATGGTTGGCCGCCTGGGGCCGATCCGACTCTGAGCGCTCCGGGTGTTGATGCTGGTGCAGGTCCGAAGGTATCAAGAAGTGCGACATCAGTTCGGGGCTGCCCGGTGGCGGTGTTCACTGGGAGTGGGGATGATCCTGATGCGAGAGGGCCGAGAGCACGGTAGGTCCGTCGGCGGGTGCGCTCGGGACCTGGCGGTGCCGGACCGGAGACGAGTCTTGCGGTGGGCCGGGTTACATGCCCAGAGAATTTATGTGCTCAATTCCCTTGCAAGATATTGCATAGGGCATTCCCGGTCGGTTACCAAAGAGTTGATTTTGTAGCCCAATTGGGAACTTTTGTTTGGCAGTCTACTTGCGCTAGCAGTCTGCACAGCCAAGCACCAAATTTGTCCGGGCAGCCGGAACGACCCTGCTCGATTTCTCCATCATGCCCTACGAACGAGAGGAGCTACGAGATATGTCAGTCCGTCGCATGACGATATTGCTTTCCCTTGGTATATCCCGCCGATTGATGCTGGGAGTGGGCGCGATGCTGGTGCTCAGCGCAGCGTTCACCATTTCGTTACAGGCCCAGATGAGCGAGGCGGTGCAGAAGCAGATCGCCGAGATCTATGCGTTCAAGAAGACCTTTACGCCAGCGGAGAAGAAGATGTCTTCGAACCTGGTGCTGCTGTCGCGGGAGGCTCGGCACATGCCTCTCGGGGGGGTGGCGAAGTATATCGATCGGGGCAAGGGGCTGGATGGCGGGGGGCGGATGCAGGTGGAGATCGGCGCGGACCTGACTCCTTCGCTGATGACGTCTTCGGTGATGAAGAGCATCGTGCAGGACAATGGCGGGGATGTTCCGCAGTACGCGTATGTGCACAAGCGGCTGGGGATGAAGGTCCATGCCGGCCAACTGGCGGAGTTGGCCTCGCACCCGGATGTGAAGTTTCTGACGGATTCCGACCGGCCCGTGACGAACGTTGGCTCGGTGACGTCGCAGGGGTATGTGACAGAGCAGGCGAACAAGGCGGTTTCGCTGGGCTATAACGGCGCCGGGGTGACGGTGGGGGTGCTGTCGGATAGCGCGACTCCCGCGCGGGTTGCGGCGTTGATCGCTTCGGGCGATCTGCCGGCGAGCACGATTGTGATTCCCGGTCAGTCGGGACCATCGAACGGCAGCGACGAAGGCGCGGCGATGATGGAGATTGTGCATGACATGGCTCCGGGAGCGAATATTGTGTTCGCGACGGCCTACAACACGCAGGCGGACTTTGCCAGCAACATCATGGCGCTGCGATACACGTATCACTGCGACATCATCGTGGACGACATCTCCTACTTCGCCGAGGGAGTGTTTGAGGATGGAACGGTAGCGAGGGCCGTGAATGCAGTGACGGCGGATGGAGCGCTTTATTTTTCTGCCGCGGCCAACTCGGGGAATCTGACGCTGGGGACGTCCGGAACGTGGGAGGGAGACTTTGCCGATGGTGGACCGGTGGCAGGGCTGCTGGCAGCGGGTGGCGAGATAGGGGAATTGCACGTGTTCAGCCCGGGGAGGACGTATGACACGTTGACCTCGATAGGATCGGGTGTGAGCCTGAAGTGGTCGGATCCACTCGGCGGGGCCAACGATGACTATGACCTGTTTGTGGTGAATGCGGCGGGCACTGTGCTGCGGGGAGCATCCTTTGCGTCGCAGACGGGGACGCAGGATCCGTTCGAGTTCATCAGCGCTGGCGCTAGTTGGGTCGCTGGCGACCGGGTGGTTGTGGTGCTGTACGCGGGAACGCAGAAGGCGCTGCACCTCGATACGCTGCGTGGGACGCTGACGGTTGGGACGACCGGATCGACGTATGGACACAACGCGGGGGCGAGCACGTTCACGATGGCGGCGACGTACTGGAACAGCGGACGGGCGGGGACGGTCGCGTTCCATGGCGGAGCGGCGAATCCGATTGAGACGTTCAGTTCGGACGGGCCGCGGAAGGTGTTTTATCGTCCGGATGGAACCGAGATCACGCCGGGCAACGTTCTGTTTTCGACCAACGGGGGTGTGACCTTGCAGAAGCCGGATGGGACGGCTGCGGATGGAGTTAATACGAAGACGCCGGGCTTTCTGCCGTTCTTCGGGACGTCGGCGGCGGCTCCGCACGCGGCAGGGATCGCGGCGTTGGTGAAGTCGGCCAGGCCGAGCCTGACGAATGTGCAGATCCGCTCGATTCTAGATGCGACGGCGCTCGACAACATGGCTCCGGGGGCGGATCGGGATTCGGGTTACGGAATTCTGATGGCTCTGCCGGCGGTGCAGGCGGCCCTTGCGTTCACGCCAGCCCCGTAGGTGCGATTTTCAAAGGCTTTGCGCGATGGGCTCGAAGCCAACTCTTCCACGCTTTCATAACACTCGTTTTGCGAGGAGACTTCATGAAGATTCGTTTCGCGGTCCTGCAGATGGTTGCATTTTTTGGGGTGATGTCCTTTTCATCGATGGCATTGGCCGATGTGGTGACGCAGTTTGACGACACGTTGAACTCGTCCGACCCGACCCAGTCGGGCCGGATGAGCCGCAGTGGTGTTCCTTCGGATTGGTCCGCGACGAAGGGCTTTCCGGGGAGTATCAATGGCGGGGTGACCTACTATTACACGACTTATACTTTCGATGCGTCGGTCTTTGCGGGTGGGCAGTATATCCAGCTCGACTACTTCGATTATTCGACGACGACGCCGGAGTTCTTTTTGTCGGCGTATGCGGGCTCGTACGATCCGAACAATAAGGCGCTGAACTACCTGGGCGATGCGGGGAGCAGTCCGGATTACTTTTCGAGCGACGCGGTGTCGTTTCAGATTGTGCTTCCGGATGCTACGAACCTGGTGCTGGTGCTGAATGAGACGATCGGCAGCGGGCTCCACGCGTTGGGCAAGCCATTCAACATCGAGGTCGAGAATTTCAGCGACACCGACTTCGATAGCCCGGTGCCGGTAGCTGCGGCTACTCCGGAGCCGTCGACGTTTGTGTTGCTCGGGACTGGGCTGGTGGGGTTGATGGGTGCTGCGCGGCGAAGGTTGGCCAGCTAGAGCGGAATCAAGATAGCTATACCCAATCTTGGTGGTTAGGGTGGATGCTGTATATCTCTGGCGCAGCAACCGCGATGACGAGGATGGGACGAGCCTATTCGGACGACCTTCGGGTAAGGATT
>JAMFSC010000152.1 GCA_026225095.1 bacterium | reverse complement strand
GACTTGCAGCGCTTCCGTAGATTCCCACCCGGCACCCCTGAAACCTGGAGAGAGCACTTGGATTCCAACATTCGTTCCCGCAGCCTCTGCGTACCGGCCGTTCTGCTTACCATCCTTCTGCCGTCCACCGGCTCCTGGAGCCAGGCGGCCAATACCTCGGGGCAGAGGCCCGTTCCCACGACCGCCCAGCTCGCCGGAATCGCCAAGGACAACTCCCGCCACTTCGGCGACGACCCCGACGATGGCGGCCCCCTGGCGGCGAATCTCTCGCCCGCACTTACACCGGTGGCCACCGAGCGAGCCATGCGCCTCGTCGCCGATTGGGAGCTGACCCGATCCCAGCCCTACTTCGACCGCATCTGGACCTGGAGCGTCCTCTACAGCGGCTTCATGGCCGCCTCTGACGAACTCGGCGACTCCAGGTACAGCGATGCCATGGAGAAGATGAGCCGGGGCTTCGAATGGCAGCTCCGCTCCCGCCTTCCCAACGCAGACGACCAGAGCGTAGGTCAAACCTACGAAGAGCTCTACCTCAAGAAGAAGGACACCGTCATGATCGCGCCCACCCGCGGCGATCTCGACGCCCTCCTCACCGCGCCCTACGTTGCCAGAGACGCAACCCGCAGCATCCCCTGGTGGTGGTGCGACGCGCTCTTCATGGCTCCTCCCGTCTGGGCCCGCATGTACGCCGCAACCGGCGATCGCAAGTACATCACCTACCTCGATCAGGAGTGGGCGAAGACGTCAGCACTCCTCTACGACAATCACGAACACCTCTACGCGCGCGACTCCAGCTATCTCACTCGCACGGAGGCGAATGGGAAGAAGATGTTCTGGTCCCGCGGCAACGGATGGGTGATGGGAGGCATCGTCCGTACGCTGCAATATCTCCCCAAAGACGACAAGCAGGTTCCATCCCGCGCCATCTACCTCGGCCAGCTTCGTGAGATGGCAACGCGCGTCGCTGGCCTTCAGGGCGACGATGGCCTCTGGCGCGCCGGCCTGCTCGATCCAGACAGCTACGATCAGCCAGAGATCTCCGGGTCCGCCCTCTTCACCTACGCCCTCGCCTGGGGGGTCAACGAAGGCGTGCTCGACGCAAAGATCTATCGTCCTGTGATCGAACGAGCCTGGAAAGGTATGCTCCAGCACATCTACGCCGATGGCCGGTTGGGATGTATCGAGCAAACCGGGGCCGAACCTGCCCCCTTCAAGCCCACGGCAAGTTACAACTATGGAATCGGAGCGTTCCTTCTGGCCGGAGCCGAGGTCCACCGCATGAGTCACGGGCCAGTGGTGAACCGGCACGTTCATCCCTCCAACTCAAAGCGCTGACCCGAATCCTCCTGTCGCCCAGCCGGTGCGATAGGATTATTGGGGATCGAGGGTCCGCACTAATGACCGAAAATGGAATCAACGGCACCTCTACCGAGGGCCATGCCTCGGATGGACGCCGCCGCTCGTACGCCGCACCTGCAAGGGTCAACCTCATCGGAGAGCACACCGATTACACCGGTGGCCTGGTCATGCCGATGGCCATCGGCTTCCGCACCGTCGCATCCATCACACCTCGAGAAGGCGGCATCGCGGTGTTTCACTCCGAAAACTTCGGGGAAGTGGTCGAAGTTGAGATCGCGGCGCTGACCCGCGCCCCTAGGGGCCACTGGAGCGACTACCCGATCGGTGTCCTCTGGAGTCTCGCGCAGGAGGGAATCACAGTACCCGGCTTCACGATGCACCTCGTTGGCGATGTGCCCCTGGGTGCCGGCCTCAGTTCGTCAGCCTCCATCGAAGTTGCAACCGAGATGGCTCTTCTGGACTTCGCGGGAGTCAACCTATCGCTGGAAAAGATTGCGACTCTCGCCCGTCGTGCCGAAAACGAGTATGTCGGCGCGAAGAGCGGCATCATGGATCAGTTCGTCGTCACTGGCGGAGTGGCCGAGCGCGCCATGCTGCTCGACTGCCGTTCCTTGCAATATGAACTTCTTCCCCTGCCCACCAAGGCAAAGGTGGTCATCTGTAACTCCATGGTCAAACATCAGGTGGCATCGGGCGAATACGGCGGCCGGCGCGATGAGATCGAAGCTGGCCAGGCCATCATCAAGCGTCTTCGCCCTGGCGTTGAAAGCCTCCGCGACGCTACGCTCGCCGATCTCGAAGCCTGTGCCGGCGAGATGAGCGCAGAGGTCATGGCCCGCTGTCGTCACGTCATCACCGAGAACGGTCGTGTCGTACGGGCTCGCGAAGCCCTCCTCAACGGAGATCTCGAGCAGTTCGGCAAGCTCCTCCTAGAAGCCCACAAGAGCTTCCGGGACGACTTCGCGGCAAGCTGCGATGAGGTCGACACCCTGGTCGAGATTGCAAGCCGCCAGCCCGGCTGTTACGGGGCCCGCATCACCGGTGGTGGCTTCGGTGGCTGTACGGTCAACATCGTCGAGATGAATGCTGCGGCGCAATTTACGAACACTCTCCGCGATGAATACCGGAAAGCAACAGGAATCGTTGCAGACTGCTTCATCTGCGAGGCGTCGGACGGTGCCCTCGCCCTCGCGGCCAAACAGGAGGCACGATGAACCCGCTCTTCGAACAGACCCCTCACCGCCGCTACAACCCTTTGAAACGCGAATGGGTCCTGGTCTCGCCGCAACGCACCCAGAGGCCCTGGCAGGGTCAGGTCGAGACCACCGCCGTCCCGCCGTCACTACAATACGATCCCACCTGCTATCTCTGTCCCGGCAACGCCCGCGCGGGCGGAGAGCGGACCCCCGCGTACAGCCACACCTATGTCTTCACGAACGACTACGCAGCGCTCAACCCAGACGTGCCCCCCACGCTCGATGACGTCGATGCCAAAGGACTTCTGGTCTCCCAGGGAGAGAGTGGCACATGCCGAGTCATCTGTTTCTCGCCTCGCCACGACCTCACCCTGGCAAAGATGGCGGTCGCCGACATTCGCGCCGTCGTCGACGTGTGGAACGAGCAACTCGTCGATCTCGGTTCGCGCGATGACATCTCGTATGTGCAGATCTTCGAAAACCGGGGAGCCATGATGGGAGCCAGCAACCCTCATCCCCACGGTCAGGTCTGGGCAACTCGCTCGATCCCAAACGAGATCGCGGTCGAGATGGCCGCTCAGAAGGCTTATCTCTCCGAACATGGAGTTCCTCTCCTCGATGCCTATCGCGAGATGGAGATCGCGGCCGGTGAGCGTGTGATCGCCAGCAATTCGTCGTTCGTCGCGCTCGTGCCGTTCTGGGCTATCTGGCCTTTCGAGGTTATGGTTCTGCCTGTTCGACGAGTGGTATCGATCGATCAAATGAGCTCTGCGGAGCGGGATGATCTGGCCTCCATCCTGAAGATCGTTACCAGCACCTACGATCGAGTCTTCGAAACACCCTTCCCTTATTCGATGGGCCTGCACCCCGCTCCTGCGGATGGCGAAGACCATCCCGAGTGGACCTTCCACCTCCACTTCTATCCGCCGCTGCTGCGCTCAGCGACCGTGAGAAAGTTTATGGTGGGCTACGAACTCCTTGGCTCACCCCAACGCGACATCACACCAGAGTCCGCGGCCAGAGCCTTACGCGAAGCCGGTGAACGAGCCCGCGAAGCGGTTTAGACGGGAAGGTGGAAATGCTGGCCACGCAGTCCTGGACCAGCATCTCGGCGTGCCGCTACGCGGTTGCCGCCGCATCCGAGAGCAGCACCAGCGACCGTCCGCCGATGATGATCTGGTCGAGCGGGCCGGATTCAGCAAATGGCTGCTCCATACTCTGGGTGTCCAGCAGGATGCGCCATTTGTTCCCATTCGGCGGGGTTGGCAACGCGAAATCGACGCCCTCGGGAGACGCATTGACGAGGATCAGGAAGCTGTCGTCGAGCACCGGCTTGCCGTCCTCGTCCGCCACCTGCAGCGTCTTACCATTGAGCATGAGCCCGAGGGTCTTTGCGTAAGGCTGCGTCCACGCATCTCCCGGAATCTCGTTGCCATCCGGGTTGTACCAGGCGATGTCCCGCTCGACCGATCCCTTGACCTGCCGATCCTGAAAGAACTTCCGCCGATGCAGGTTCGGGTGCGCTTTGCGTAGGTTGATCAGCGTCGCGGTGAACTCCATCAGCCGTCGCCGTGGCGGATCGAGCTTCCAGTCGTACCACGTCAGTTCGTTGTCCTGGCAGAATGCGTTGTTGTTTCCCCTCTGCGATCGTGCCACCTCGTCCCCGCCCGTCAGCATCGGCACACCCTGCGACAACATCAGCGTCGCCAGGAAGTTCCGTGTCTGCCGCTCCCGCATGTCATTGATCGCCGGATCGTCGGTCGGGCCTTCCGCACCCATGTTCCAACTCTCGTTGTCGCTGGCGCCGTCCTGATTATTCTCCCCATTGGCGTCGTTGTGCTTCTCGTTGTAGCTGACCAGGTCGCACAGTGTGAAGCCGTCATGCGCCGTGATGAAATTGATGCTGGCATAAGGCTTTCGTCCATCGTACTGATACAGATCCGATGAGCCCGTCAGACGATAGGCGAAATCCGAGAGCTGCCCCTCGTCGCCCTTCCAGAACTTCCGAACCGTATCCCGATACTTCCCATTCCACTCCGCCCACAAGATCGGGAACTGCCCAACCTGGTAGCCCCCATCTCCAACATCCCAGGGCTCAGCGATCAACTTCACATCGGCCAGGACCGGATCCTGGTGAATCGTATCGAAGAACGCTGACAGCTTGTTCACATCGTGCAGCTCACGGGCCAGCGTCGCTGCGAGGTCGAACCGGAAGCCGTCTACATGCATCTCGGTAACCCAGTGTCGCAGCGAGTCCATTAGAAGCTTCAGCACCTGCGGATGGTAAACATTCAAGGTGTTCCCCGTGCCCGTGTAGTCCATATAGAACCGGGGATCGTCCCGCATGGTCCGGTAGTAGGTTGTGTTATCGACGCCCTTCATCGACAGCATCGGCCCCAGGTGATTGCCCTCGCATGTGTGGTTGTACACCACGTCCAGGATTACCTCGATCCCCGCCTTATGCAGCGCCTTCACCATCTCCTTGAACTCTCTTACTTGTCCGCCGCAGTCACCGCAGCTTGAAAATCGAGCCATCGGAGCGAAGTAGGCAAGCGTGTTGTATCCCCAGTAGTTCGACAGACCCTTGTCCACCAGGTGCCCGTCATCGATAAAGTGGTGAATCGGCAGCAGCTCTACTGCAGTGATCCCCAGGGTCTTCAGGTAGTTGATGCTCTTCTCATGCGCCAGCCCGGCGTAGCTCCCACGCAGTTCCTCCGGAACCATGGGGTTCTGGATCGAGTAGCCCTTGACGTGCAACTCGTAAATGATCGAATCGGCCAGTGGCGTATCCGGGGGGCTGTCCTCCTCCCAATCAAACGTATGGTCGACCACAACCGCCTTCGGCACCCCCGCCGCCGAGTCTTGATCGCACTTCTCGAGATCGTTGCCCGACTCAAGATTGTAAGGAAAGATCGGCTGCTTCCAATCCACCAGCCCCGTCACCGCTTCCGCGTAGGGATCGAGAAGAAGCTTCGCCGAATTGAACCGCAGCCCATTCTCCGGTTCCCACGGCCCCTCTACCCGATAGCCATAGATCTGCCCTGGTTTGATTCCAAGCACTAATCCATGCCATACGAACGCCGTATGCTCCCGGAGCTTGATTTGTTCCACCTCTATGCCGTTCTCATCGAACAGGCATAGCAAGACGGCGGTTGCGCGCTCGGAGTACAGCGCAAAGTTAGTGCCTTTGGAACTCGCCTTGGCGCCGAGCGGATACGGGCGGCCAGGAAGAAGCGTATGGGACATAATTCCTCAACAGGATGCGAAACTCGGCCGAGCAGAAAGTTGTAGGCCTAACAACCGTAGATGCAGAGAGCGACGATTGCGCCGTCTGCAACACGACTCTGTCTGCGAAGCGATCAACCAATTTTGATGAGGCTGAATCAGGTCTGTGGAACCTTCGTCACATCCGTCTTGATTTGAATCGGCGTAAACGGCAGGGAAAACTTTGACTGCGCATCCGGCCGCGCCGGGTCGAACCCAGGAACATCCTTCGTGAGGAACTGCTTCAGCGGAAGCCCGCTCTTCCGAATTCCCTCTACGACGCAAAGCGCCAACTCGTACGCGCCGTAACTGTTGAAGTGGGTATCGTCGTCGATCGCTTTCTCCTGATTTGGGAACGATCCCTCCGGATAATGCATGAAGGCTCTCTTAGCCGGCTCCGGCCCCATTGCCTCAAACAGCGTCTTCGACATCGCGTTCAGGTCGATCACCGCGGTATGAGTCTCCGCTCCCGTCGTTCTCACCGCGTTCGGATAATCTCCCAGCGAGTTTGTAATCTTCCCGTTCTCGTCAAATGTCCGCCGATTCATCGCTGTGACGAGCACTGGTATAGCCCCCGCCCCGCGCGTCTTGGCAATGTACTCACGCAACAGCCGGTTGTAATCCTCCAGCGATACAGCCCCCGGTTTCTGGTCATTATGGTTGAACTGAAAGAACAGGTAATCCCCCGGTTTGATCACCGAAAAGATTTTTGCAAACCGCTGCTCCCCCACAAACGACTTGATCGTCTCCCCCGACTCCGCGTGGTTCGCGACCACCACCCCCGGAGCAAAGAATCGCGGCAGCATCTGCCCCCATGCCGCCCATGGCTCGACATCCTGGTCGACCACTGTCGAGTCTCCCGCCAGGTAAATCACCGGTTCCCGGACCGGCTCAATGCGCAAAGAGCGCAAACTCGGTCGTTCCCCATTGAACTCGAGCGTCAGCTTGTGGTCCCAGTCGAAATTGTTGAACTCCCGTGGCTTCCGCTTCACCACATGATTCGGAATGCCATCCACGATCTCCGGATACCGGATATTGACATCGAAGGTTCGGGTCGCGGACGCACCCGCACCCGTGGCGACCTTCTCCAGTTCCAGTCGTCGCGACTCCGCCCGGACGGTGGTCACCGCCGCATCATCCCCGCCCAGTACCACCGTCACCCGGTAAGATCCCTCGGGTAGATTGGCGGAGTAGTAAAAGGGCTTGTCGCTTGTGCAAGTCCCTCCACCCATCGCAGGAACTGATCCGAGATCGAACCCGTTCGTCGTATCTGTCGCAACCGTCTGGGGCGTCAGCAGCGCACCGTGACCGTCGAGGGCCTTACAAGTAGCCTGGATCGTCTGCCCCAGCGCCGAGATGCCGCTCAGCAATAGAGCAAAAAGGGAAGAGAAGGGGCGCATCTTGATCAATCTCGTATCTCGTTTCCAGGTGGAATTGTTTCGACAGAGAAGTTTAGCATTGCTTCCTCCCACCCGAAACCTCGCATCTTCGCCAACCGGCTCGCTGGCTGCTCTCAGAAATAATGCTTGAATTCAGCCCAATCTTCACTCAGATCTTTCTTCCGCCCACGCAGCAGGTAGATATTCCGATGTTCGAACGGCATCGAGTACCGCGTGTCCATCCGTCCCGCGATCTCCACCTTGTCGTAGAGCTTCGCCAACTCCTCAGGAGTCGCCCCTGTCACCTGGATCAGTACCGCACCCGAAGCGCCTCGCGGCCCCCAAAGATAATAGTTGTTGTGCCCGCTGATTGCGATCGGCAGCCCGCGTCCAAGGAAGTTTACTGCGCTCGCCTCACCGTAGTTCGAGCAGTAGATCGCCGCGACCTCGCGCTCCTGAGGGGAAAGCTTGTTGTAGACGCGTTCAATCTGGTCGACCTCCTCCCGCCATCCAAACCGGTCTGCGTAGAACTGCGGCAGGTCCCCGCTCGAATCCGTCTCTGAGTTACCCACATGATTCAGGTGCAGCGCCTTCGCGTAGGCAATCAGAGGCTTGGGGCGCAGCACAGGAATCGACATCGGTATCAGGATTGCCGCCGCCACGAGAAGAATCGTCTCCAGGATCGGAAACGCATAGGCTCGGTTCCTGGCGATGAGCCCTGTACTCGCGAATCGCCGCTCCCACGCTACCCCGCCCGCCGCGAATAGCATGGGGTAGATCGGCGAGACGTAATAATCCTTCGCGTGCATAGCCAGGGTCGCGGCCAGAAAGACCACATACGTGATCCCCACCCACCGCCACGCCTTGGCCAGCGGATCGCGCAACAGCCAGTAAAGCCCCGCTCCCCACACCAGTACGGAGGCCGGTTGCAGTACAAGGATCTGCTGCCCCAGGAAGGCCAGCGGAGACAGGCTGATGTTCTTGTGACCGATCTGTCCGTTGCGCAGGAACTCAAGCGTGGGCCAGAAGTGTCGTGCCTGCCAGATCAGGTTTGGAGCTGTCAGTAGCAGCATCACCCCCACCCCTGCAGCCGCCCACCGGTTGAACAGAAGCCCTCGCTGCCTGCTCAGCAGTAGTCCAACCAGCAACGCGACCAGAAAAAAAGTCATTGAAGGCTTGTTCAGCAGTCCTAATCCAGCCGACAGACCCCAAACGAGCCAAAGCTTCGGATGCCCTCCGATCACCTCCGCCCGAACCTGCAGGGCCAGCGCCAGGATGCATACCATCCAGAACAAGGATTCAAAGCTATTCATCGAAAGATAGCTGTCGAGCCCCAGGTACATGGGAGCCGCCAGCACCGCGATCATGGCCAAACCCTGCGCCGGGCGCCTTCCCCCAAACACCCAGCAGATTAGCCCTGTCAGGAACACCCGCGCAGCACCTGCACACGCCGCCAGCAGCCGGATTCCAGTCAATGACCGTCCAAACACCCCCAGTGAAATCCTCGCCTGCACCGCCACGCCCGGTCCATGGTCGACATAGCCCCACGCCAGGTTGCGCCCGCACAGGATGTAGTACATCTCGTCACGAAAATACCCATAACCCAGATGTGCCTGCCAGAGGTTGGTGGCAACATGCAGCATCAGCTTGATTGCCGCAAACAAAGCAGCCAGTCGCCACGCCTCACGAAGAGTAGGATCGACCGGACGAATCACGGTAGTGCTGGTCATGCCAGAAGCATACGTGGCCGATCTTCAATCCGTTCCTCGAAGCTGATTTCTTCCGCGGCAGGGACTACCGGACCACCGTCCGCTGCATCCATCCCAGAAACCTGAATCCCGGCTTCGGTTTGCGACCAACGGCAACGCCCGGGGAGGTCCAATGCAGTCACAGAGAGATTGCCTCACGCTCCGCAAGTCGTCCGGTTCAAGATGATCTAAGCTGGTTCTCGAAGGCAATCGACGGAAGGAAGTGCAAGATGGATTGGACACCCGGCGGGCTAAGTGACGACATCGAGGATCGGCGTGGGGAATCCGGAGGCGGGGGAGGTTTCGGCTTTGGCGGAGGCGGCGGAGGTGGTCTTGGAATCATCGGAGTTGTCGTGCTGGTCATCGTGAGCGTCGTCACAGGCCACAACTACATTGGCAGCTACCTCGGAGGCGGCAGCTCCCAGGGCCCGACCCAGAACCAATACGACAGTCCCCGCCAGACTCGGCCGCCGGTGAGCGCATCTGCCTCCGAGGACCACTCCGCGCAGCTCGTCTCCTTCGTCCTCGGCGATGCCCAGAAGTTCTGGAGCGCCACGCTCTCCGGGCAGGGTGTTCAGTACCGCCGCGCCAGGCTTGTCCTCTACCGCGACGCCACCTACTCCGGCTGCGGAACGGCACAGTCGGCCACGGGACCGTTCTACTGCCCGGCTGACGAGAAGATCTACATGGACCTCGGCTTTTGGGACGAACTCGCGCAGTTCGGCGGAGGCCATGCTGAGTTCGCTCAGGCCTACGTCGTCGCCCATGAGCTTGGCCACCACATCCAGAATCTCCTCG
Source organism: bacterium (assembly GCA_026225095.1). Taxonomy (GTDB): domain Bacteria; phylum Acidobacteriota; class Terriglobia; order Terriglobales; family Acidobacteriaceae; genus Edaphobacter. The sequence goes on along the minus strand of JAMFSC010000152.1, from coordinate 8,543 downwards.
GAACCGAGCAGAGGGTACGCCGGCTCGACCAGCAGGAGCCGTCCGAACGCAACCATCTTTCAGTCGAAGTGGAGCTTCAGGCAGACTGCTTCGCCGGAGTCTGGGCCAAGAGCGGCGAGAGCCGCGGCTTCATCCACACTGACGACATCCAGGGAGGCCTGAAGGCTGCGGCGGCTGTCGGCGACGACCACCTCCAGAAGATGCAGCGCGGGACTGTGACGCCAGACAGCTTCACCCACGGATCCTCCGCGCAGCGCGAACGATGGTTCACACGCGGACTTGACGGAGGATCCATTGCATCCTGCGATACCTTCGGAGCCGGATCCAATCTTTAAAGCGTCTTTTTGAACTCATTGGCAGGGAAGTGCGGCCTTGGTTGCCCCCCAGGGATTCACTGGGATTGTAAATAAAGGGGATAGTGGCGTTTTCCACATCGTTCCCCACGCCGTTCCCCACACGCGAAATAAGGACTCAAATCTCGATTTGCCGTGATATTTTCACGCTTTTTCTTGCCGCCGTTTCGAACACCATAAATGAGAAGACCCGATGACAACCTTGCACCCCTTCGGTTCATTATCCGAGCAAAAACGGCGCCGGTCCAGCAAGCTCCGCGACCTTGCCTTGGACCTCTTTGAGCGACTTGAGCAGGCCGAGAGGGCTTGTTCGGGTAGGGGACCTTGGGCAGACTGTTCTCAATGTAATTCTCAATGCCAACGATGAATGCGTAATCTGCCATTTCTATCTTTCCTGGGTCGAAAAAGCTTCCCCTAAACTACTGATGATTCGATGATCGTAACGCCGTGCGGTGCGTAACAGAGATTCGTACGATGTGCCTTACCACTCATCTCTTGCCTAGCAGGGAAATCTCATTTACGTTTTGCTGCGATGTTCTTCACTTGCAGAATGAACTCGTCCTCATTTTGGATCTGGAGTGCTTCCGAGTCACAGTTCGCGACATAGACAATCAGATTGTCATCGCCACTCTTCATGACGCTCGGAAAGATGATCCCCTGGATGCCTGCCTTTTCGATCTGCGTGGCGACATAGACGGATGCAGTCAAATCGCCCTCCTCAAGACACGCCTTCCTCACATCTCCGCCAGGACCAGACGATCCCAAATCCTCCAGTCGCAGTACACGCTGTAGCTTGGTCGTGACGGCAAACACAATACGCGGATACTTGGCAGTGCTAATCAGCGCTGAACCCCCGAGCCGTGACTTGCGCGCTGTGGTCTCCTTGCTGGCTCCGGAGTCGGTCGTCGAAAGATAGACAGCTCGCACGCCAGCAGCGGCAAAGCGTCCACCGCTCGCTACCGTGCCCTCTCCACTCAAGACATCGTCGGGGTCCATCCAGCGCCGTTCGACGCTACGAAAGAACGTGTCTGCGATGGGGGCCGCCGTGCCAATCCAACTCTCGATTGCGGCACGTTGCTTGGCAGTAAAGGTCAAACGGGCTGGCCCTCACGCAATCTGTCGAATTCAATCACGATGTCTCGTATCCGGCCCGCGATGATGAGCTGTTGTGGTGTTCGGCTACCGAAAGCCTCCAGAGACGACGATAGCCATTCCTTCTCCTTGGGAGCGACGACGTAGTCGTCCATCCTGGAGAGCAGGTCGCGGAGGTCACCTGTTTTCTTCGCCATCAGGCTTGTGCCTTTCCCAGCTTCCCAGTTTTGCAGCGTCCGCACGGTCACGTTCAGAGCGGTTGCCAATTGTGCCTGGCTCAAACCCAAACGCCGCCTTGCTTTTACCAGATCAAGAGAATCAGCCCGGCTCTCGTCATGGCGAACGTGGGCACTGATATTCCTCGCCTTGAGGAGTTGGCGTAAATGGGGAAAATTGAATGCCCATTCTGCATTCATCCCCTTTCTCCGGCCCACCATCGTTCCCACCTTGAACGCGAAATCTGCCGAGCGATGGGGAACGTAGAAGACAATCCAAGAAACTTTGGCATTGCGAAGGGCGGCGAGAGTCGTCTCAATCGCGCTGTCCTCTTCAGGATGCGACAGGTAAACTACACCCACCTGCCCTTTGGTGAAAGCCGGGCTTTTGTCGTTTGCCACAGTGCGAAACTTGGGTCCGTAAGACGCGAAAACGGATTTTGCTTCTTCAAGGGCTTGCGGCTTCGTCCAGACAATCAGTTCGTCCATTTGAGTTGCAGTTTGCATCGCAACCTCCAGGCTTCATTATATGCATTTTTTCGTGCCACACGAAATTATACACTGCGGAATGCCGTGACTCAATCTCAGGTTGCCAAATATGCCTTTGCCCGCATCCAAGTACCAAGGGTTTTTCGGGCTCCGCACTTAGTCCCGCGAGTGCCGGTCGAGGGTTACCGGGTCTCCTTCGACGGTTCTCCCATTCTGAGCAACACGGGAGCATATATGGCACGCGATCAGTTGAAGTTGATGGAATCCGCAATCGTCCTCACAGAAGAGTTGCACTTCTCCCGTGCGGCACAAAGGCTGCACATGAGCCAGCCCGCTCTTACCAAACAGATTGCAGAGATTGAAGAACGATTGCAAGCTAAACTCTTTAGCCGAGAGAAACAAGTGGTCAGCCTTACGGACGCGGGCCGGGCTTTCATCGAACACGCTCGGCTTTGCGTCTTTCATGGCAAACGAGCAATGCAGGCTGTGCAAACAGCCGCACGAGAAACCGAGTCCGTTTTGAACATCGGGAGGTCTCCTCACATCGACCCCTTCCTCATATCGACACTGCTTACGGTCCGGCTTCCGCTTTATCCCGATCTGAAGCTCGATCTGCCAAGTCGATTTTCACTCGACCTCGTGCATGACGTTCTCGCCGGCACTCTCGATCTTGCGATTGTCACGGACCCCCCTGAATCGGCTGCGTTATCCACTGTCCAAATCGCTGAAGCACCATTTTTCATCACCATGTCCGCAACGGACGTCCTGGCCCATCGACAGCAGTTGGCGCTCGATGATCTGAACGAGCGAGAATGGGTGTTGTTCGAGCGCCATGTTCACCCTCCCCTCTACGAGTTCATATTAAATCTTGCGAAGCAGCGAAATGTACATCCGGCCAAGATCCATCATTTTGTAGCAGCGGAAGAGGCACTACCGTTCATCATGCAATCCGGAGCGATAGCGTTTCTAGAAAAATCGGGAGCGTTGCGCCTTGCAAAGTCGTCATCATCAAGCTCTCCGCGCGCCATCGCAATACGACCACTGCAAGAAGACGCCCTACTCCTCAAAACCGTCGTCGCGTCGCGTGCAGATAACGGCTCGAAGTTGGCGAGCGAGCTCTTGCGGGCCTTTGTGCGGAAGCTCGCGCAGTTCACGGAGGTGAAGCAGCAGCTCGTACTCCCCATTAAAGCCTAACGATTAGGATTCCAGGTCGTCTTTCCGTTCAACGATTTGTAGATTGATGGGCCCCGACCACTCACACTTCGGACAGGTGATCACTCCCAGCATGATCGAGCCAAGCTCAATTTGATCGGGGCGGACCGCGTGTCCACATTTGATGCAAACGTGAACGTGCTCCCATTCTTTCTTCGGTTCGGTCTTCGGTGTTTGGGCCATTGATTCTCTGTTAGGCGAGGTAGTAAGGGAAAGACATCCAGATCAAGGGGCCCGTCCGAGGCCGGCCTTGACCCGAACAGCCGGTTATTCGGTTGGCGGACCTTTCTACTGCGCCGAGGCCGTCATCTTCTGGATTCCTTGTTTCCAACTCACATGAGGGACATACCCAAGCTCGCGCCGCGCTTTGTCGATGTTGACCGTGAAAGGCTTTCCGATCAGCCTCAGCATCTGACGCGTGATTGGAGGCTCACCCTTTATCCGAAATAACTTCCAGAAGAACCCCATCACACCTGCTACCCTCCATGCCATGCCGAACGAGATGGACTTATCTGAAGCCTTGACGCCTCGCGTCTCGAGCAGGCCGCCCACAACGCTCTTGAAGTCGCGCTGATCGGAATCGGCAACGAAATAGGCTCCCTGGCCACGATCTGCTGCGAGCAGGAGTGCATCGATCAGATTGTCCACGTAACAGGTGGACGTGGCTTGTTTCCCTTGATCCGGCCACTGCCAATTCCCGGAATTGACGACGTTGATCATGTGATCGAGCGTAGGCATGCCGGGACCCCAGATCATTGGAGGTCGTAACGCGACTGTCTCGAATCCCTGTCGGCGTCCATTGGCTGCATGTAGAACCTCTTCGGCCGCAGCCTTGGAAGCGCTATAGGGTGCAAAGCTGCGCTGCTGAAGGGGCACACGTTCGTCCACATTCTCCATTGGCTTGGGGTCTCCCATCACGACTGCAGCAGCGCTCACCATGATGACCTTGCGGATGGACTGGGATTCGACTGCGGCGTTCACAAGAGCACGCGTCCCATCGACATTGACGGCGTCGAACTCTTCCTGACTGCCCCACATCTTGAATAATGCCGCTACATGGAAGACTATCTGGCTCCCACTCATTCCTTTCAACAGAGCTGCACGATCAGTGAGGTCTCCCTCGATCACAACTGCACCCAAACCCTTTACGGTTGCCACCGCCTTTTGGCCTCTCGCGAGCGCCCGCACTTGCCAATCTTGCGCAATAAGGGCGCTAATGAGCCGCCCTCCCACAAACCCAGATCCACCCGTAACGAATGCTACTCGCTTTTCACCGCTGCTTTCTCTCATGAAAGTCCTCCTCAGCATAGGATGTAGACTATAAATTCAAGATTCAAAATATGAAATATGTTCCATGTGCGGATAATCGTAGGATTCACTATGATCGATACATGGCAGCCAGAGCAGTGCGTGATGACTCATTGAGCGCAGAGAAGATCCTCGACGCTGCACGCGACCAGGTACGGCGGTTCGGAGAAGCGAAGACGAACGTGGTTGATATCGCTCGCGCGCTCGGCACATCGCATACAACAATTTATCGGCACTTTCGCTCAAAGGCCGAGGTATTCGACGCGATTGTTGGAGCAGCGATGCAAGATGAGGAAGAATTGGCTCGTTCTTGCGTTCAGGTCGTAGGGTCTGCCTCCGAACGGCTTGAGAATCTCGTGCTGACACTCCACCGGCGCAAAAGAGAAAGGTTCGCGAACGATCCGGAGGTGTACCAGCTTTACAGGCGCATCGTCGATGATCGCCCGGATCTGGTACGGAATTACGCTGAGGCGATAACCAAGCTCATCGCAGTGATTCTCACTGATGGTGTCCGGCAGGACGAATACAAGATCGATGATGTTGTTGCGGCGGCGGAGGTAGTGTCCAATGCCGTCACAGTTTTCGTACACCCAACTCATGTCGAAGCGGCTGCCAAGGCCGGAATTCCAATGGAGCAGGCGGTCCGGAGAATGGTAGCGACTTTGGACGTAGCGCTTCGATGTGGAGTATCACTGCCCAAACGCAAGAAGGGCCGTGTATCGGCACGGTCGTGAGTCCTTCAAAATGCTCCTCTTGACACACTGTCCTGTTTACCTACTACCAGTAAACGTAACTCACGCCATCTGCGTCCGCCCAAGCGACGGCAACCTGACTCAGAGTTGTGACTTGAATAGTCAACCAAAATTGACAACCGTATAGATCTGCTGAGCGAGCCACGGCACAACCGTCGTTGTTGTAAAACACGATGACCGGAACGCCTTCAAGGTCCGCCCGATGACTCTACCAGGCCCGACTAAGCTGCTCCCTATCTTGCCGAATGATCGCACCGAACACCAATAACCGTATGGTCGCTCAGTTCTGACGATTGTCTTCTTGGTAACCTGATTCATCAGCTCTAGCGGTGCGCAAGCGAAGAGCAATATGGTTGATGATCCCGTGGAGCCAGGACGCCTCCTGACGGAAGACGGATATGGGCACTGAGGGCGTATCCCGACAGACGGAGCGTTTGCACTTGATAAGAATCCTTTTTTCTATCAGTCTTCCGAGGAGCAACTCAGGTATTCAGGGTGCCCTGAAGGTCAGGACTTGCGGCAAAGCGTAGAGTGAGTGTACAGTCACTCACATGGCGAATCGAAAAGCTGTGCTGTCTACATCCAATGTGCGACGTGAGGCGGTCGTCCTCAGCGCGATGACCGTTTTTGCTGCAAATGGTTATCTTGGTACGCCGGTCACGGATGTCGCTAAACGCGCCAAAATCTCAACGGCCTATGTCTTCAAGCTGTTCCCCAGTAAGCAGGAACTCTTCGTAGCTGCCTTGGAGCGGTGCTTTGAAGTCATCCTTGCAGCTCTGGCGAAGGGCGCAGAGGAGAGTGCAGACCAGGCTCCAGAACCCATTTTGTTCGCCATGGGAGGGGCTTATGCTGCGTTGATTGCTGATCGCAAGCTGCTCCTGTTGCAGATTCACGCACAATCAGCCGCCGGCGTGCCGGAGATCGCCAAGGCTTTCCGCCGAGGACTGGCATCCGTGGTCAACTTCGTGAAGGTCAGATCCAACGCCTCAGACGAGTCGGTGCAAAGGTTTATCGCATACGGCCAGCTCTGCCACCTCATTACAACCACCGGACTGGATGCGGACACAAGTTCTTGGGCTAGCATCCTTACGACCGGAGTCCGGCACGTCTAATCGCCGCGCTTGACAGTGAGTAATCAATCACGCACCCGGCATGAAAGGCAACAGAAAATGAACTTGACAACCCCTACCTCCTCTCCCTCTGTTATCGCCACCGAAGTTGTCTTGCCAGGGCTCGTGAAGCCTTCCGGGCTCCAGACCCGAGAACGCGCCCTTTCGGCACCGCGTCCGGGCGAAGTGTTGGTTCAGATGGAGGCCACGGGCATCTCCTTCGCCGAACAGGCCATGCGTCAGGGCCTTTATCCTGCGCAGCCCGCGTTTCCTTTTGTGCCTGGGTACGACCTGGTGGGAAGGATCATTGCAGTGGGGGAGGGCGTGCCCGGAACGCGCATCGGAACACGCGTCGCCGCAGTGACCAAGATTGGGGGCTGGGCAAGTCACGTGTTGGTCCCGGCTCGAAACCTGGTCGCGGTTCCCGACGGGGTCACGTCCGCACACGCAGAGACCGTGCTGGTCAATGGGGTGACAGCCTGGCAGATGTTGTTCCGTGAAGCCGAAGCGAAAGCAGGAGAGACGATCCTTGTACATGGAGCTAACGGCGGGGTCGGCACGATCCTCTGTGAACTCGCGCGGCACTTCGGTATCCAGGTCATTGGCACTGCATCGCCTCGTCATCATGATGCCTTGCGTGCCATGGGCGTGGAGCCAATCGACTACAACGCACCCGGACTTGCGGAACGGGTCCGCGCTCTGGCTCCAGACGGGATTGATGCAGCTTTCGATCACCTTGGACTCGAAAGCGCCCGGATGTCTTACCGGCTTTTGAATCGCAAAGGCTCGTTGATCGTGTACGGCAACGCTTCAACTCTGGGCCAGAAGACCTCGATGGCGCGTGTATTCCTCCGCCTCTTGGGACAGTTGCTGCTCTGGAAGGTGCGGCCCAAAGGACACTACGTCACCTTCTATAACTTCTGGGCGGGTCGTTTGCTTCGCCCTTCAACATTCCGCACACAGCTCGCACAAGATCTGACAGCCCTCTTTGAGCTGCTGCGCATAGGAGCCATTGATCCGCCAGTTGCAGCGGAATTTCCGCTCGCCGAAGTCTCGACCGCGATGTCGCTGGCTGAGTCACGGACGGTGCGGGGTAAGGTCATCCTCGTGCCCTGATGCAACAGGTGTAGGAAGCAAGCTGTACCACAACGCAATCAGGAGGAAAGAAATGCGTTTACTCATCGTCGGAGCCACAGGTCGCACGGGTCGGCTAGTGGTGGAACAGGCTCTCAAGAGAGGGCACAGCGTAACGGCAGTTGTCCGCACTTCCTCGCTGCAAGAGACTGCTGCCCTGCGCGTCGTGGCCGCCGACCCTTGCAAGACTGAGAATCTGTTACCACTACTTGCAGGCCAGGACGCGGTGATCTCATGTCTGGGTCAACGACCGGGCGGAAATCCATGGCTCGTACGAGATGCCGCCAAGGCCATGATCGATGCCATGCAGAAGGCTGACGTCCGGCGCTATCTCATCGTTTCCGGGCCTTACTTTACCCAAGTCCCAATCCCCTGATTCTAATCCTTAAACGCATCATGGCCCAAAAGCTGGCGGACGCACGTGCTACGGAGGATGCTGTCTCTGATGCCAACCTTGACTGGGCCATCGTGCGCCCTCCGCATTTGCGTGAAGGAGGTGGTAGCAAAGAATACAAGATCGAGGCAGGTCTTCGCCCGCACCTGACATGGGGTTTGCAGTTTCGCGATCTGGCAGCTTGCCTGTTAGATCTTACCGAAGGAGACCGCTTTACACGCCGTGTTGTTGGAGTAGCCTCTCGTTAGCATTCGATGGATCTTTGTTGGAATATGAATTCCGTAAAACGTCTTTCGCGACATCTATGCCCAGACGCCAGCGCAGTAGATTACTGGAAACTGAGATTGAAGAATTGATTAAGGTGGTTATTTACTTGACTCAGGTAACCCCAACCTGTAGTGTTTTGCCGCATGGAGGATTATCCCCGCAATCTGAGGGAATTCGAGGCTCGGTTTGCTACGGAGCAGGCATGTCGGGATTACCTG
>JAMFSC010000020.1 GCA_026225095.1 bacterium | reverse complement strand
TAGAGTCAGGCGGACCGCCCACCCGGGGTTGTTTTTCTCAGACCAACTCCCCGGAACATCCCGGATGACCACACTCGCAACCCAGCGTTGTCATATCCTTCTGGTCTTCACACTGCTGCGAACAGAACTTGCTGCCCTCTTTGGCCGTACAGCTACACGATTTGTGTGCACACTTCTCAGTTGCCATCCGTATCCTCCGCTTCCCCCCCCCATCAGATGCACATGCCATGCTATGAGATGTGTCGCTCACACGTCTTACCGGCTCGTCTCCACAAGATGCTGTGCATGCTTGAGACTCGTCTCCGTCAGCTTCGCCCCACTCAGCATCCTGGCAATCTCCTCGATCCGCTCCCCCTGCTCCATGCGCCGCACTTCAGTCTGCGTCCGCCCTTGCCGTTCCGTCTTCGCAATCAGAAAATGCTGATCCGCAAACGCCGCGATCTGCGGAAGATGCGTAATACACAGCACCTGCTGCCCATCCGAGAGCGTCTTCAGCTTCTGCCCCACCGCCTCAGCCGCTCGCCCGCCGATCCCGATATCGATCTCGTCGAACACCAGCGTCCGCGGCAGAACCGTCTTCTTCCTCCGCTTACCCGCGCCCGAAACCTCATCCTCCACCGTCACCTTTAGAGCCAGCATCACCCGCGACATCTCCCCGCCCGAAGCAATCTCCTCCAGGGGCTTCAACGGCTCCCCCGCATTCGTCGCAATCAAGCATTCGACCGTGTCCCACCCGTGCGCCGTCCAGCCCGTTGTATCCCGCTCCGCCACCACCCGCACGTGAAAACGAGTCTTCATCGCCAGATCATTGATCTGCCCCTCGGCCATCTTCTCGAGCCGCCCCGCCGCGGCCACGCGAGCCGCTGCAACCGCCTCCGCCGCGACCCGATACCGCTCCGCATCCGCATCCAGACGCCCCTTCAACTCCGCCAGCACTGCATCCCGGTTCTCGACCTCTGCCAGCTTCGTTCCCACCTCCACCCCGAACGCAATCACCTCCGCGAGAGTCCGACCATACTTCCGCTTCAACCGGTCGAGCACCTCCAGCCGTTCTTCAATCTCATCCACCCGCTCCGGGGCCGCATGCAGGTTATCCGCAAAGTCCCTCACCTCCGCACTCACATCCTCGACCGCAGCCTTGGCACCCGCCAACTGCTGGGCCGCCGCCTCGAATCGCCTTTCAAACCGAGCCAGCTCCTGCACATGCTTCAGCGCGGCCCCAAGCAGCGACTCCGCCGACTGCTCCCCCTCATACAACAGCTCCTGCGCACTCATCGAAGCCGTATAGAGCCGTTCCGTATTCGCTAGAACCCGCTTCTCGGCCTCCAACTGCGCATCCTCATCCTCGTCCTTCAGCCCCGCGCTCGATATCTCGCCCGCCTGAAACCGCCACAGATCCGCCATCCGCAGCCGGTCCTGTTCATCCGACTCCAACTCCCGCAGCCGTTCCGCCGTCCCCCGCCACGCCGCGTAGGCCTCCGCCACACCGTCCGTGACGATCCCGCCAAACCGGTCCAGCAACAACCGTTGCTGCGCCTCGTCGAACGACCCCAGCGTCTCCCCCTGCGAGTGCACCAGCGCCAGTTCCGGAGCCAGTTGCCTCAGAACCCCAACCGTCGCCGGCTGATTATTCACAAAGACCCGCCCCTTCCCCCCCGAGGCGATCTCCCGCCGCAGCAGAATCGTCCCCTCGTCCGCATCGACATCGATCCCATTCGCCTCCAGGATCGCCCGCGCCCCGGAGGTCATCTCAAAGACGCACCCCACCACCGCCTTCTCCGCCCCATGCCGCACCACGTCGCTCGAGGCTTTGCCGCCAAGCAGCAGTGCCAGCGCATCGATCAGGATCGACTTGCCCGCCCCCGTCTCGCCCGTCAGCAGGTTCAGCCCACGTCCAAACGTAGCCACCGCCCGGTCGATCACCGCATAGTTCTCCGCCCGCAGCTCCAACAGCATCGTCGCTTCGCCTTCCATTCGCCACAAAGCGAATCCGCACCATCGCTTGGGCGAAGCATAGCACGTTCCCGCCACAACCCTACTGAGCAGTCTGCGGCACCGACGCACCCACCGAGTTCGTCAACGTCACCTGCACCGACCCAACATCGGTCGCCGCACCGCTCACATCGAAGACCTGCGTATACGTGAACGTAGACCCATACGGCAACGACTGCGCCGCTCCATACCACCCCGTAAACAGCGTCCCCACCGGAGCCGTCACATCCGGCGTCGAAAGCGTAGCCCCCGCCGCCGCCGCGAAGTGGAACGTAGCCTGCGACACCTCGCGCGTATTCGAGAATCCATGGATCGCCACGGTCACCTGCCCCGCCGCGCGTGTCACCATCACGGTCGAAACCACCGGCAGCGCCGCCGGAACCACGATCACCAGCGGCGTCAGCGTGGTCGGCGTCACGTTCTGTCCATACGCCGTCAACATAGCCGGAATCGTGATCGTCCCCGCATCGGTCCCCGCCTGCAGCTGCACCGGCGGAGCCGAAACCGAGTGCGCCGGAACCACGAACGAGTACGTCCGACCACCCGCCGCAAACTGGATCGAAGGATCGTCCACCCCGGAGCTCGCCGCCGCGAAGCTCAACGTGAAGGTCACCGTCAGATCGACCGGATACGGGTTCGCAATGGTCAGCCCCACCGACGGCTGCGACCCCGGCACAGCCGTCGATGGTCCCGTCAGCGCCACCGCCGGAACCGGCGCCGAGACCGTCAGCATCACCGCCGTCGACCGGGCGGAGATCGTCGGATCGGAGACCGTCATCTGGAGCGTTCCCGGCGTGGCAAAATTCGCCGCCGGAACCACCGCCGTCAGCGTCGTCGGATTCACATAAGCGGTCGCCACCGTGACCCCATTCACCTGTGCCACGGATGTGGTTACAAACCCCGACCCCGTCAGCGTGATCGTCTTATCCCCATCCCCGACCGTACCGGTGTTCGGTGCGATCGACCCCACCGCCACCCCCGTCACCGTCACGCCCACGCTCCCCGAGACACCCATGTAGTCCGTCGCGTCCGTGGGAACAAACGTCACCTGCAGCGCCTGCGTCCCCGGCGTCAGCACCGTTCCCGCCACCGGCGAGTAGGTAAACGTCCCCGCCAGCGCCACTCCGCCAACCCCCACCGCCGTAGCATCCAGTTGCGCCGCCCCCAGCGGGATCCCGTAAGCGATGCTCGCCGGCACAGCCCACACCACCGCAGGGGTAGCCTGCGTCACCGTGATCGTCGCACCCCCCCGCACACTCAGATAACTCGGGTCACTGGGCGTAAACACCACCCCCAACGCATCGCTTCCAACTCCCACCACCGTCCCCGCGGCAGGCGTATAAGCAAAGCTCCCCGCCACCGCCGCCCCGGTCACCCCCGTGGCCACGGCATCCAGCTGAGCCCCGCTCAGGGCCGTCCCGAACACGATCGGCGCAGGCTGCGCCCATGTCAGCGTCGCCGGAACCGGCAAGCCCGTCCCATTGATCGAAAACGTCTGCGGCGAATTCAACGCCGAGTCCACAACCGACACGACCAGCGTCCGCAGCCCCGCAACCGTCGGAGTAAAGGAGATCTGGAGCGTGCACGATCCCCCATCCGACTCGATCGTCGCTCCCGCCAGGCAGGTCCCCCCGCTCACCGCAAAGTCGGATGGATTGCCACTCAGACTGAAGCTCGTACCCGAAGCGATCGTGATCGGAAGATTGCCGATGTTGCTCAGCGTCACCGTCTGCGTCGCGGCCGTTGTTCCCAGTGGTGTCCCCTGAAACGGTGCGGTCCCAACGGGGAAAAACTCCTGCACCGTATTGCTTCCCGCGTCGGAGTAATAAAGATTCCCGGCAGCATCGAAGGTCAGCGCCAGCGGCGTATTCACCCCCGGACTGCCCGCGTTCTGCAACCCACCCGCCACCGTCGTCATAATCCCGCTGGTGTCAATCTTGCGAATCCGATTGTTCCCACTGTCCGCAATGTAGATATTCCCCGCCGCATCCACCACCACGTCGTTGGGCAGATTCAGCTCCGCCGCCGTAGCCGGTCCACCGTCCCCACTGAACGAAGCATTCCCATCCCCCGCGATCGTTGTGATCACCCCGGTCGGATCGACCTTGCGAATCCGCTGGTTGAAGTAGTCGGCAATATAGAGATTCCCCGCCGCATCGGCCGCCGCAGCCGACGGGCAGTTCAACTCCGCGCTCGTCGCCTGCCCACCGTCGCCCAGGAAGCCACTGGTAAAGTTCCCCGCGACCGTCGTGATGATCCCATTGATATCGATCCGCCGCACGCTCGCCCCGCCGCACTGCGCAACCAGCAGGTTCCCGGCTTTGTCGAACCGCGCCCCCTGCGGCAGATTGAACCTTGCCGCCGTCGCCGGACCGCCGTCGCCCGCGTGGCCCGCCGTCCCCGTCCCCGCGAACGTTGTGATCACCCCCGCCGCGTTCACCTTGCGAATCACGTTGTTGCCTGAGTCCAGAACGTAGATATTCCCCGCGGCGTCGGAGGTAACGCCCAACGGCAGATCCAACTCCGCATTCACCGCCTGTCCACCATCCCCCGTATATCCCTTAGCCCCATTCCCCGCGAAGGTCGTGATCACGCCCTGCGTATCCACCTTCCGAACCACGTTGTTCCCCGAGTCCGCGATGTACAGGTTCCCAGCAGGATCAAAGCCAATCCCATCCGGAATACCCAGCCCCGCCGACGTCGCCAACCCTCCGTCTCCCGCATACCCCATCGCCCCATCACCCGCGATCGTCTTCAAACTCCCCGGATCCACCCGCAGGACCCCGCCCGTTCCCGTCCCGGTCAGCATCACCTGCGGCTGCGGGACCACCGAGTCGTTCCCAATCTCCAGGCCCGCGCTCTTCGTTCCCACCCCATGCGGCGCGAAGGTCACGCTGATCTGGCAGCTCGCACCTGACGCCAGGGCTGCGGGACAGTTGTTGGTCTCCGCAAACTCCAGGGGATTCGCCCCCAGCGCCACCGCAATGCCGGAGAAGTTGACCGTTGCCGACCCAGGATTCGTCACCGTCACGACCTGTGCCGGACTCAGCGTCCCCACCGGCTGGTTGGCGAAGGTGAGCGAGTTCGCACTGATCCGAAGGCCGGCCGCGGTCGTCAGTAGAAGGCTGTTGTCATCGACAAAGGCATCCAGGTCGGTGCCCGCATGCAGGATAAAGTTCATCGTGTACGTGATCGAGCGGGTACCGATGGGCAGCGGATAACTTCCCGTGAAGTTCACCCACGTCCCGCCGTGCGAATCCACCTCACCGGACGTCACCGTGCCCAGGCTCGTGCCCGAACCGTCCGTGAACGTCAGCGTGACCGAGGCATCGTCACTTGGTGTCGCCTGACTAAAGCCCTGCTCCCAGAAGCTCAGGCTGGCCATCACATTGCCGCTGTCCAGCATCGCCGCCGTCACTCCCTGGGTCAGCGGCGAGACCGTCTGCGAGAGCGAGTCGGACGCTCCACTCCGTCCCAGGAAATCGTAGCCACCCGTATGCGGATTGATCCCGGGATCGAAGGTACCCGTGTCGACCGTCGGGCTACCAGGACCCGAAGCCGTCCAGTTTTCGATGCTTCCCGACTCCGCCCCCGGATTGACCAGGAGGTTGGTCGTCAGTGGCGTCTGTGCCTCTATCCGCGACAACATCCCGCCCCACAAGATGACGAGTGCCACCAGAAGATATCTCATCCGGGTGCACCAGCGAGCGTCCAACCCGGACGAAGCCAACCGCCTAAGGCCCGTTACAGACAACATGGTCCCCAACCTCCAACAGCAGTCCAGCCTTGGAGCAAAGTACTGTCAGGACCGTAACACGCAGGAAAGTCAGTCCACGGGGAGATTACGCGAAAGATATCCTTCTCGGCGCACAGAGTCAAACAGAAAGCAGCAAGGCTTCCGCCAAAAAAACAGTCTGAGTACTCCGGTTACGTTCCTCCCAACCATCCGGATTCATCGCCCGTGAGAATTCCCGCAGAATCAGCGCGCCTCCAGCCACCAGTCAATCATGCGTGACCGCGGAGACTCCACGCCCTCCCGTGGCGCGCGCAACACCGCTTGACACAACTGATACACTCTGCATAGGGGAATTGACCCGAGAGTCCGGTGCCAGCCGGGCTCTCGGCGTTTAAGCCTGTCTTCCATTTAGACTTATCTCTCATCGTTTGAATACTTTGAGACCTTGAGGGGGGAGGGGGGGATACCCGCCCTTCCCGGCGTATCGACCAGGGTTCCACCATCCAACGCAGCCGCCCGAACCATTACACTGGACTTCAGGCGCATCCAAACCGCGAGCGCCAAAAAATAAAATGACGATGCCCCTACAACTCGCCCTCGCACTCCTCCAGGAACCCGAAGCCGCTCCACCCACCACCGCTCACACCGACGCCATCGTCGAGATGCTGCACAACTCCGGCCCGGTGGCCATGGCCGTCCTCATCCTGCTCGCCGCCGCCAGCATCTTCTCCTGGACCATCATGCTCTCCAAGTGGCGCAGCTTCTCCGCCGCCAGGTCCCGCTCCGCCGGCTTCCTCCGCGCCTTCCGCAAGTCCGGCCGCCTGTCCGAGATCGCCACCATCGCCGACCAGTTCAAGCCCAGCCCCCTGGTCGCCGTCTTCTCCGAGATCCACGACGAGTACAACCGCCAGAACAACGGACGCGGCATGCCCCGCAATCCCGTAGCCCTCGAGCGTGCCGCCCAGACCGCCTCCTCCGAGAGCCTGACCGCGATGGAGCAGCGCATGACCTGGCTCGCCACCATCGCCGCCATCGCCCCATTCATCGGCCTCTTCGGAACCGTCTGGGGCATCATCGACGCCTTCCACGGCCTGGGAACCGCCGGCGCCGCCACCCTCCGCGCCGTAGCCCCCGGCATCTCGGAGGCCCTCATCACCACCGCCGCCGGGCTCCTCGTAGCCATCCCCGCCGTCGTCGGCTACAACCAACTCACCGCCCAGCTCCGCGACTTCGCCGGACGCACGGACGACTTCGGCCGGGAGCTCCTCAACGCCATCGAGAACGCCGCCATGCTCACCCCGGCCGCACCACCCGAAGACTACCGCGAGATTCCCCGCTCCGCACCCGATCCACGCCCAGATCCACGTCACGACCCCCGCCGGAGGGCTATCTAGCCATGGCCTTCTCCTCCCGCTCCGGCAACAGCTTCCGCACCCAGACCGCCCTCGCCGACATCAACATCACCCCCCTGGTCGACGTCGTCCTCGTCCTCCTGCTCATCTTCATGCTCACAGCGCCAGTCCTCCAGTCCGGCATCGAAGTAGCCGTTCCCCATACCCGATCCGTCTCCCAACTCACCGAAGAGCGCGTCGTCGTTACCATCGACAAGGCCCAGAACGTCTTCCTCCAGGCCCGAGGTCAAGACCAGCCCGTCAACGTCAACGAGCTCCCCCAGATCCTTCGCGCCGGCCTCAAGGCCAACGAAGACCCAACTAAGAAGGTGATCTACCTCCGCGCCGACGAGCGCGTCCCCTTCGGGGCCTTCGCCACCGTCATGGACGCCGTCAAGCAGGCCGGCATCACCAACATCAGCATCGTCACCCAGCCCCTCAAGCAGTAGCCGACATGTCCACGCGCCCCGCCAATCCGCATCCAGCCGGCATCTGGACCCGCCATCGCAGCGCCACCACCCCTGCCCTCGGCGTCGATCTCACGCTTGCCGTCCTGCTCCACGCCGCCGTGGTGGCCGCCCTCTTCGGCGTCGCCCTCTTGCACCCCCACGGCAAGACCTGGGGCGACCAGAACCCCGTCGCCGGCTCCATCCAGGCATCCATGGTCTCCGCCATCCCCCTCCCACCCAAGCCCGTGGTCGAGGACAAGGTCCTGGCCTCCGACTCCCCCAGCCCCGCCCCCATCACCGCCCACGAGAAGACCATTCCACCACCCACCCCTCGCGACATCCCCATCCTCGCCAAACCCACCAAGCCCCTCAAGCCGACCGTCGACCACCCCCCCACTCCCACCCCACCCAAGCACGCTGAATTGAAACCCCCACCTCCCACCAAGGCCGCCACCGGCGAAACCTCCGGGATGCGCCTCGCCCAGTCGACCGCGCAGCTCAAAAACGGCACCGCCAGCATCACGGTCCAGGACCGAAACTTCGGTGCCCGCTTCGCATACTACGTCGACCAGGTGAACCGCCGCGTCTCCAGCGAGTGGCTCACCCAGACCGCCGACCCCCGTGCCTCTCTCGGCAAGCGGGCCACGATCCTCTTCGACATCGACCGCGACGGCGTCCCATCCAACATCCGGGTTGAAACCCGCAGCGGCTCCCCGACCCTGGACATATCCGCCCTCCGAGCCGTCCAGCGAGTCGACCACTTCGGCCCCCTGCCCCAGGGCGACCACATCACCGTCGAGTTCTCCTTCGACTACGTCCAGCAATGACCGAACTCAAACCTCGGCTGGGAACCAAGCTTGATTCACTGCCTCGCGAAATGACGCCCACCGACGACCCCACAGCCATCCACGATTGATTTCCGTCTACCATGGAGAAGATGCTGAATCTCGCTCGCCGCATGCGAACCCGCCCCGACCTCCGCTGGAACCTTCTCCCGCTCGCCATGGCTCTCCTGATCAGCCCAGTCCTTCGGGCCCAGGACTGGTTCAAGACTGAGACCTCCACCGGCGCCGGAACGATCCGCATGGCCGCCGCCAACTTCAAGCCCCAGTCCCCCGATCCGCAGAGCGCCGCCCTCAAGCGCACCTTCGACGCTGTCCTCTACGCTGACCTCGCGAACGCGGGTCTCTTCGACATGGTCTCGAAGTCGCTCCTGCCCACCTCCACGCCCGGCTCTCCCTCCGAGATCCAGCTCCCCCAGTGGTCCGGAGCGCCCACCTCTGCCGCCATGGTCGCCTTCGGCAGCCTCGGCACCCAGGGCGATCACCTCATCGTCAACGGCTTCCTCTTCGACGCCAAGAACACCCAGTTCCCTCAGATCCTGGCGAAGCAGTACAACGAGCAGGCCAGCGACGACCAGGCCCGCCAGATCGCCCACCGCTTCGCCGACGAGATCATCCTCCGCCTCGGTGGTGGAGTATCCGGCATCGCCGAGACCAAGATCTACTATGTCCACCTCGCCGGAGGAGCCAAGGAGATCTGGGAGATGGACTACGACGGAGCCAATCAACACCCCGTCACCCACCTCGGAACCACCTCCATCTCCCCCCGTGTCTCCCCCGACAACTCCCGCCTCGCCTTCTCTTCGCTCGACCGCAGCGGCTTCCAGATCAAGATGTACTCGCTCCTCCTCGGCCGCATGGTCACCTTCCCCTCCTCCGGAGGCACCAACCTCTCGCCCGCCTGGAGCCCCAACGGCCACGACCTCGCCTTCTCCTCCTCGCGCTCCGGAGACCCCGAGATCTGGATCGCCGACGCCAGCGGAGGCGCTGCCCGACGCATCACCAACCGCAAGGGACCCGACGTATCACCCGTCTTCAATCCGCGCACCGGTGCCCAGCTCGCATGGGCCAGCGGAGGAACCAACGGCATCCCGCAGATCTTCATCATGGACTCCGACGGCTCCAACATCACCCGCATGACCGATGGAGGCTACGCCACCAGCCCCTCCTGGAGCCCCAACGGCCAGTTCCTCACCTTCGCCTGGAACCGCAAATACGGCCCCGGAGCCCCTGGCGGCCAGGACATCTACATCATGGAGGTCGCCACCCGCAAGTGGATCCAGCTCACTCACGACAACGGCCGCTGCGACTATCCCTCATGGTCCCCGGACGGACGTCATATCGTCTATGCCAGCTCGCCCAACGGCCGAATGGATGGCATGAAGATCTGGTCCATGCTCGCCGACGGAACCCAGCAGCGGCCCTTGAGCGCCACTGGCAGCGACATGCCGAACTGGAGCTGGAAGTAAGCGACGTTTCTCTTCCTCTTCCAGTAGAACCATCTAGAATGAACTTTGACGGAGCCGTGACGAGCCCACCCGGCCGCAGGAGACTATGAACGCTATGCCCCAATTGCACGTCCGACTGCATCACGTTGCAGCCACTCTCGCAGTTCTCGCTTCTCTTACCCTTGCCACCGGCTGCCACAAGAAGACGGTGGCTCCTCCTCCGGGCTCCATGGGACCGACCATCGAGACGACCGGCCCCGCTCCCACCGCGACCCTCACCGCCGAGCCACTCGCCATTGAGCTCGGCCAGTCCGTCGCCCTCAACTGGCGCACGACCAACGCCACCTCCGTCACCATCGACGGACTCGGCCCAGTGGTTCCCAACGGCACCCAGATGGTCGCCCCCGCCAATTCAACCAACTTCCATCTCGTCGCCAAGAACGACAACGGCACCACCGAGGCCAACGTTCGCGTCACCGTGCGTGTAGCGGCTCCTCCTGCCCCCATGGGGGACAACTCCGGCGCCACGGGCAACGCTGCCGCGGACGCAATCTTCCACCAGAATGTGCAGGACGCCTTCTTTGATTACGACAGCTATGAACTTCGGCCCGACGCCCAGACTGCCGCCGCAGCTGCTGCCGCCTATCTCAACCAGCATCCTGAGATTCGCGTCCTGGTCGCCGGCTACTCCGACGAGCGGGGCTCTGCGGAGTACAACCTCGCTCTCGGCGAAAACCGCGCCAACGCCGCCCGCACTGCACTCATCAGCGCCGGCGTAACGGCAAACCGTATCCGCATCGTCAGCTACGGGAAAGAAAAGCAGTTCTGCACCGAGTCAAGTGAGTCATGCTGGCAGCAAAATCGCCGGGCGCAGTTCTCCATCGATCGCTAGAAGCTGCCAGATGGGCGACGAGGTTCGATCCGCCGCCCATCTTCCTCAGCTTGTATTTTGACCGGAATCTGCTCTTCGCTCTACGCAGCCCCACCCCCAGCAATCCACACAACCGAAAGCCAGGCACCCGCCATGACCTTCAAGCCAGTCCGCATCGCCGCTGCAACGGCACTCGGGATCGCACTCTCATTCGCAGGCACGCCCGCCTTCGCCGTCAACAAGGACATGATCCAACTGCAGACGCAGGTACAGCAACTGCAGGACGCCGTCGCCCGCCTCCAGCAGTCCAACGACGAGCGCATGGGCGTCCTCAAGGATCTCGTCCAGCAGTCCGCCGACTCCGTCAATCGCATGAGCCTCAACATGGATGCGCTGCAGAAACAGATGCGCGCCCAGCAGGACGCCCAGGGCGGCAAGCTCGATCAGGTCTCCACCCAGGTCCAGGCGCTCAACGACTCGCTCGACGAGATGAAGGCCCGCATCGCTCATCTCGACAAAGCCATGCAGGATCTTCAGAACCAGCAACAGTCCATGAGCGCCGCCATGCAGACCACCCCGGGCGGCTCATCGGCCCCATCGTCAACGATGCAGCCCTCCATGCCCACCGCCGACTCCGCAATCCCCGGCGGCGCCACTCCCGCCCCCGTCGACGCAGCCCCTGCCCCAACCCGCCGGGGCAAACCCAGCGCCGGAGTTCCGGCCAGCGCTCCTCCCATGGCGAGCGCCCCCCCAATCGAGGATCTCTACAAGACCGCCCTCACCGACTACATGGCCGCAAAGTATCCCCTCGCCTCGGCCGAATTCTCCGACGTCGTTCGCGCATACCCGGATAGCCCGCTGTCTGGAAACTCCTATTACTATATGGGTGAGATCGACTACCGGGCCGGTCGCTACGCCGCCGCCGAGCGCGACTACGACCACGTCATCGAACAGTTCCCAGGCAACGCCAAGATCCCCGCCTCGCACCTCCATAAGGCCCAGGCCCTCATCCTCCAGAAGCAGGACGAAGCCGGAATCCGCGAACTCCGCACCCTCATCGCCCGCTTCCCCAACTCATCCGAGGCCAGCCAGGCCCGCAGCAAGCTCAGCGCCCTCGGAGCGACCTCAGCCTCGCGCCGCTAGCTAGATCGGATTGCCTGTTGGTATAAAGTCGGGTGCCCCACCTTCGCGACACGTCTCATCGTCGCTAAGGTGGGCCGGAGCACCACGGCACCCGACCCAGAACCCTACACCTTCAGCGAATCTGCTCTAGTTGCGCATCCCCTGCATCAAATCCTCAATCTCCGCCCGCTCCGCACCACTGACCGGCAGATAGGGTAGCCGCGGTCGCCCCCCGTAATATCCGTTTAGATCGCAGGCATACTTCAGCCCCGGAACTCCCATCTGCTCTTCGATCCGGGCAGCAGCCTTCAGAAGCCGCACCTGTTTCTCGTCCGCCAGGCCCTGGTCCCCGTCCTTCCATCCCGCGAGCACCTCGTAACAGGCCTGCGGAGCGCAAACTGCCATCCTCGGCACCGCCCCCAGCGCACCGGCCCGAAACCCGTCCAACATCCCGGACGTAGTCCCGGCCAGGACCTGAAACCCCGTCTCCCGCAACCGGGTCCGCAGCGATGGAGCGCTAACCGGCGCCGCGATCGCCACCGCTGTTCCCCCACCCTGCAGACTATCGGCCCCGATATACGTTGCCGCCCCCTCCACGGGAGCCGCCGTCTTCGACAGCATCCTTCCGGTCACCGCCGCGAAGATCGTCGTCACCGTGGCCGTCCCCTTCACCCCAGCCGTCCACTCCTTGATCGTCCCAATCCGTCCCACCGCACCTGTCCCATCGACGACTCCCAGCACCCGTGCATGTCCTGCCAGGTCCCCAATCACCTGGAGACTCAATGGTCTCCCCGCTTCACTCGCCAAAACAACGGGCAACGCCGACCGGTCCGCCACCGCTTGGAACCACGTCATCGTCTCCTTGACCCGTCCTCCCCCTGCCAGCACCGACGGCAACCCCACCAGGGCCACGTCATACCCCACGCCAGCCGCATGTTCGATCATCCCCAGCGTCGCAACAACCCCATCCCGCGCGACTCCAGCCCACATCACCTTCTCGGCACCCGCCGCCCCGATCGCAATTCCCAGGGCCTCGCGCGTCTCCGCATCGTCGAGCGTCGTCGCCTCACCATCCACCCCCAGCGCGATCATTCCCGCTGCCAGAGTCCGCGTATAGCGGTCCACATTATGCTCAAGTTTGCGAAGGTTGAGGCGTCCATCCGGGTAGAACGGCGTAGTCAGCGGTACGTGAATTCCGTCAAGGAGCATCTATCTATTCTAGATTCCGCGATGCCCTTCCCATGACGGCTCCGTGAGTTTCTTCCACATTCCCAGCGCGCGGACTAAGCTAAAACAAGCTGCCTCTCAGCAGACAGAGGGTTCATGAGCATTTCCATCACCAACGAACTCAACGCACGCACCGGAAAATCAGCAAGAGATCTCGGTCGCGAGGCCCTCTGGTTCATGCTTCACACCCTGTTTGCCGTGGCCATCCTCGCCATTGTCCTCGGCATCATCACCGCGGTTCAGCCCGATCCCGAATCGGCAATCCCAAAAGTTATCGCAACGCTACTCGCCTTCGCCGTCCCGCTCGTCCTGGGCTTTGTGATCGCTCGAATTCAGAAAAACGAAGCCGCAGGATACGTGTGGATCGCAGGAGTCATGCTTTTCCTGATCGTCTGCGTCTGGGTTCTGGATCTCCCCACCGCAAGTGGTCTCTGCGAGAAGTGCGGGGCCCTCAGTAAAATCTCACGAACCTTCTTCGAGATCAACCACGGCTCCGGCCTCTTAGGCGGCCATGGCGTTCTGATTGGGACCTGGATCCCACTCTCCATCATCGGCTACTCTGTGGGAGCCAGACTCGCCCTTAAGAACGCCATCTAGATCGACCGCCGCCCAATAGAGAATGGGTGCCACACATCCCGTGGCACCCACCGTGTCATCTCGCGATCCCCGTGCCTATTCCGCTCCCACCGCAATCCGCTCGGCATGAAGCGTCTGCAGCGCAAACACACTCAATGTCCCGCGCTGCAATGCCGCGATTCCCTCCGCCGCCGCTCGCGCCGCTGCCAGGGTCGTGATCGTCGGAATCCGCGCCAGCACGGCCGCCCGCCGAATCGCCTTCTCATCGAAGAACGTGTCCTGACCACGGGGCGTATTGATGATCAGCTGAATCCGATCTCCCTTGATGAAGTCGACCACGTTCGGCCTTCCCTCCTTCACCTTGTAAACCCGCTCCGGCCGCATCCCCGCTTGTTCCAGCACATCCGCCGTCCCATGCGTGGCCACCAGGTGAAAGCCCATCTCGGTGAAGTCCTTCGCAAGTTTCACAACGCCTTCCTTGTCGTGATCGTTCACGCTCAGGAAGATCGTTCCCTTCACCGGGAGCACTTGGCCGGCCGCAATCTGCGCCTTCGCGAAGGCCTCCCCGAAGTTGTCCGCGACGCCCATCACCTCGCCGGTCG
>JAMFSC010000151.1 GCA_026225095.1 bacterium | reverse complement strand
GTTGGGGCGGAGGTCGGAGCCGATGGGGTTGCGGCAGTTGAGGGCGGCGGCGAGGATGCGGGCGATGGTGGTTTTGCCGATGCCGCGGTGGCCGGAGAAGATGTAGCCGTGGGCGATGCGCTGCTGGGTGAGCGCGTTCATGAGCGTGACGGTGACGTGATCCTGTCCGACGACGTCTGCGAAGCGCTTGGGGCGGTACTTGCGGGCTAGGACCTGGTATGCCATTTTTGCTTGTGGGCGGGTGGAGCGCGCCTCTGAGTTCATTGTATCTGCCGGGGAGTGGGGGAATGATCAAGCTGTGCGAAAGGTGGCAAGACGCTCATGCGATGGGAATTAGTCTGGATAGTAGCGATCTGCAGAACTCAGGGTCAGGCGCGTGTGTGGTGTTCGTGGTGAGGGTTTGCCGGGGTGGCGACCCGCAGGAGGTTCCGGGCCCCTATAATCAGCGCCAATCCCCACGGCCCTGGCTCACGTACCTGAGGTGAAAGGTAGGATCCCTTTTGCGAAGACTGATGGCATCGGCGCTGGTAGTGCTTTGGGGGATTTGCGGGTGTGCGCGGCATGCGGTGGTTAGCCCAAAGAGCGGGCAGATGGGGCCTCCGATTGGGAACCGACCAACGGCGGGGTTGCGGATCAGCGTTCTGGATGGGGAGGGTGCGCGGAATAGCCTGGGGGAAGGGGTGGGCAGGGCTCCGGTGGTCAGGGTGGAGAACGACGCACAGCGACCGGTGGCGGGGGCGACGGTGGTGTTCACGGTACAGGGCGAGGGGGGTGGGACCGGGACGACGTTTGAGGGGGCTTCGCGGGTAGTGACCGTGCGGACCGGAGCGGATGGGATTGCCCGGGCACCCGGGTTGAAGCTTGGGGAGGCCGCTGGGCCGCTGCTGATTGGCGTGACGGTGACGATGGGTCGGATGACTTCCAGCGGAGTGATTCACGAGAGGAATCTGCCTGCGGGTTCGGAGATCATGGCGGGGGGCGAGGCACCACCGAGTCCGCCGGCACCAGCTCCGGCACCAGCTCCGGCACCGGCACCAGCTCCGGCACCAGCTCCGGCACCGCCTCCGCCCCCAGTGATCGCTCCGGGTGGGACGGGTGGTGGCTCGCGGTCTCCAGCGAGCACTTCGGAGCCGGTGCTGGTGAGCGCTGACCTGCCACGTCGACGCGGCGGCGGTCTGCCGACGAGCGCACCGCCGCCGGTCGCGGCTCCGAGCATGGCGCAGATGGTGACGGCGTGGATCAATGGGCTGCCGAGCGGGGCGGTGCAGTATTTCGTGAAGGACAGGATGACTTTGAACGTGCCGTCGACCGCTACGGCTACGATCTATCCTCCCGGGGTTCCGCCTCCTGCGAAGACGCCGGGAGCGGGAGCAGGCGCTGCTCCCGCGGTGGGCACTCCCTTGACTCCAAGCCGGGCGGAGGTTCCGCATGAGTTGAAGGTTGCGACTTATATGCGGGTGGACCTGACGCAGGAGGATAATCCGGGGACGTTCAAGATTGACCCGGTGCAGGGGACCTGCAAGCTGGTGCTGACGGATCGGCCTACGGAGTGGTCCTTTCAGGTGACTCCGGTGACGGGTGGGAGTGGGAAGAGGCTGACGTTTACGGCGTATGCGGTCTATGGGGCGGATACAACTTCTTGTGCTCCGGGGAATCCGGCGACGATTCCGCTACCGGTGGACAAGGAGACGGTGAACGTCGCGGAGTTCAATGTAAGGAACGCCTGGCAGACGGCCTGGGATACGTTCTGGGGAAGCCCGTGGAAGTGGCTGCTTTCGATCCTGCCGGGTGGGGCGGCGTTTGTGCGGATCGGGACGATGCTGGACTGGTGGAAGAAGCGGGGGAAGGCCGAGGCGGGGAAGAAGTAAGGGCAGTCCGGCCCTATGCAAGTGGGGCGGTCATGAGCCTCCGGCAAGACGTTCGTGACTTGTGATTGCTTCGCCTGGGCCACGCGATCGTCGGCGTGAAATGGTAGATGAGGAGCCGGATTTCGATCGCTTGAAGGATGACGAAAACGTCATCGCACAAGAGGTCGGAACGGCTGGCTTGCGATGGTATCTTCGCTTCTGAAGGGCTGCTCAACGGACTTTTCGGGCGGCGCATGCATGGCGGGAGCGAGGTCTGGTTTGGCTTGTGGGAGCTTGAGGCGGAGGGGCGGGGTGTGGGCCGGTGGGATGCCGGGGGGGGTGCCTGGCCTGCTGTTTTTGGTGCTTCTGGTTAGTGGGGCGGGCGGTCATGTCGCGGTGGGGCAGACGATGCACTACTCGAAGCGCCCGGATGCAAAGAATGGGGAGAAGCTCTATAAGAACGGGTGCATCGCATGCCATGGGAGTGATGGGGCCGGGGCTGCGATGACCAGCACGCAGTTCGATCGGCCGGATACGTTTCCGGATTTCACGCGGTGTGATCAGACGACGCCGGAGGCGAACCTGATCTGGCGAGATGTCATCCAGCATGGGGGGCGTGCGCGTGGGTTTTCGACCATCATGCCGGCGTTTGGGGACCTGCTGACTTCGGACCAGGTGAATGACCTGGTGGGTTATCTGCGGACATTTTGTACGAATTCACACTGGCCTCGGGGCGAGTTGAATCTGCCGCGGGCGATTGTGACGGAGAAGGCTTTTCCGGAGGATGAGCTGGTGATCTCGACCGAGCTGAACGCGAGTGGGGCTCCGGGATTTACGACGGATGTAATTCATGAGCAGAGCTTTGGGGTGCATACGCAGATCGAGGTGGACGTTCCCGTCAACGTGCAGGACCAGGATCACAGATATACGAGCGGGCCGGGGGACATCACGCTTGGGGTGAAGCGGGAGATGTTCTCGAGTTTGAAGACCGGATCGATCTTAGCCTTGCAGGGTGGGCTGCTGGTTCCGACGGGGGATAGCCGGAGAGGGTTCGGGAGTGGGTCGACGACCTTCGAGCCATTTGCGGCGTTCGACCAGTTGTTCAAGGAAAATACCTTTCTGCAGTTTCAGATGGGGGCGGATCTTCCGTTCGCGCCGGATGCGGCTCCGAACTACGCGCGGAAGAGCATTTTCTGGAGAGGTGCGGCGGGGCAGGCGATTGCCGGGGACCACATGCTGGGGCGACTGTTCTCGCCCATGGTGGAGGTGCTGGGTTCCAGGACGTTTGCTCCGGGCGAGGGCAATGACTGGGATGTGCTGCCGGAGATGCAGGTGACGGTGAGCAAGAGGCAGCATGTGCGGGCGGCGGTGGGGGTTCGGACGCCGTTTGCGAATACGGCGGGGCGTGGGCCTTCGGTGATGTTTTACATGCTGTGGGACTGGGCGGATGGCAAGCTCTGGGAAGGTTGGCGATGAGGATCCGGAGCTGGTTGACTGGGATGGTTTTGCTGGTGTGCGCGGTGGCTTGCTTCCCCGGCGTTGGGCGGGGGAAGACGGCTAAGACGAAGCCGACGGTGGAGGCGGAGACGGAGTTTCGGACCTCGGACCGGTGCGTGGCCTGTCATAACGGGATGAAGACGAGTGGGGGCGAAGACATCTCGATCGGCTTCCAATGGCGGGCGAGCCTGATGGCGAACTCGGCGCGGGATCCTTATTGGCAGGGAAGTGTTCGGCGGGAGTCGATGGATCATCCGGAGTCGCAGGCGGCGATTGAGGATGAGTGCTCGACGTGCCATATGCCGGTGCAGCACCTGGCGGACAAATCCGGGGGGAAGAAGACGGAGGTGTTTGCGCATCTGCCGCTGACTTCGAGCGAGGTAGGGAAGCGAGCGGCTACGGATGGGGTGTCTTGCGCGGTGTGCCACCAGATCCAGGACATCAACCTGGGCAAGGAAGAGACGTTCAACGGGAACGTGGTTGTTGCGGGGATGGAGAAGAAGGACGGGAGGGCGGAGTATGGGCCTTTCGCGGTGGACGCGGGGCATACGCGGGTGATGCAGACTTCGACGGGTGGATTTGTGCCGGAGCAGGGGGCGCATATCCGGGATTCGGCGTTGTGTGGGACCTGCCATACGCTTTATACGAAGGCTCTGGGTCCGGGGGGGACACAGGTTGGGGTGCTGGCGGAGCAGATGCCCTACAAGGAATGGCTGCATAGCGATTACACGAAGAAGGAGACCTGCCAAAGTTGCCATATGCCGGAAGTGGCGGAGGCGGTGCCGGTGACGGCGCTGTTCGGGGAGAAGCGGGTGCGGATGCACCGGCATGTGTTTGTGGGTGGGAACTTCCTGATGGAGCGGGTCCTGAACGAGCATCGTGGGGACCTGGGGGTGGATGCGCTGCCGCAGGAGTTGAACGATGCGGTGGATCGGACGATAGAGTTTCTGAAGACAAAGGCTGCCCGGGTGACGCTGGGGACGGTCGAGGCGACGGGGGAGGGGCTCAGCTTCGAGGTGAAGGTAGAGAATCTGACGGGGCATAAGCTGCCGACGGCCTATCCCTCGCGTCGGGCGTGGCTGCGGGTGGCGGTGACGGATCGGGATGGGCGCGCGGTGTTCGAGTCGGGGGCGCTGAATCCGGATGGGTCGATTGTGGGGAACGACAATGACGCGGATCCGCTGCGGTTTGAGCCGCACTATCGGGAGATTACGCGGGCGGACGAGGTGGAGATCTTCGAGCCGATTCTGAAGGACTCGGAGGGGAGGGTGACGACGGGGCTGCTGAGTGCGGTGGGGTATGCGAAGGACAACCGGTTGCTGCCGAGTGGGTTCGACAAGGTGACGGCTGACAAGGACGTGCAGGTGGTGGGGGATGCGGCAGGGGATCCGGGATTCACTGATAGTGGGAGCTTAGT
This sequence comes from bacterium, assembly GCA_026225095.1. Taxonomy (GTDB): domain Bacteria; phylum Acidobacteriota; class Terriglobia; order Terriglobales; family Acidobacteriaceae; genus Edaphobacter. Next base: position 4,742 of record JAMFSC010000151.1, on the reverse strand, counting down.
GCGCTACAGGGTCGGGACGGGTGGGGCCGTCGGGCCGTTTCACGTCGTGGCTGAACTCTGGTACCAGCCAATCGGGTTCCGGTGGGCGCATAATCTGGCGCCTTACAAGGCGATGGAGGCGGAGCGGATGGTGACCTACTACGAGCATGGGGCGAAGCACTCGGGGATGGTGTTGGGGCGGGCGGAAGCGACGCGCTGAGGTGGGGTGGGTGAGACGGCGGGGCTGATAGGCGCGGGGTTTGTGCGCGCGGAGTGGGTGGGCGCCGCCTATTCGAAAGACAGATTGCGTGATCATAGGCCGCGACCAGCGCGGATGGGACGTGGTCTGGGCTGGGGTAGGCGGTGTTTCCTGAAGGGGGTTGGCTCCAAGTTGGACCGACCAATCCTAGCGGAAATATTTTTTCTATTGACATCCGTTTCTGCGAACTCGTATATCTTTCAGTCGATCAGAAGACGGTCTTTTCTCTGTTTTACTTTGGAGGCTGTATGTTTCGTGACGTGTCCAGTTCTGTAAGCCGGCTGTGCGGCAGGTGCCTGCGTAGCTCCGTTGTGGTCCGATATGTTCTCGCCATGTGCCTAATTGCCCTGACCACTGGCGGGTGGAATTCCATGCTGGGGCAGACGGGCGGCGAGGGCGCGATCCAGGGGACGGTGCTCGATGCGACGGGGGCGGCGATTCCAAATGCGCGGATTACGGCGACGAACGTGGCGACGAAGGTAGCGACGACGCGGACGTCTTCCGGGGCGGGTGTGTTTACGATCTCTCCGCTGATTCCGGGGACGTATTCGCTGCGGGTGGAGGCGGAGGGCTTTCGGGCGCTGCAACAGGACAACCTGGTGGTGGATGCGCTGGCGACGCTGGGCATCAATCCGATACTAAGCACCGGGGTGACGACGGAGACGGTGACAGTGACGGCTGCTCCGCCGCCATTGAATACGACCAATGCGACGCTGGGGACAGTGATGGAGAACGAGACGTACTCGAGCCTGCCGATCCAGATGAACAATGCGCAGAGGGACCCAACCGCGTTTGCGTCGCTGGTTCCGGGTGCGCAGGCGGGGACGCGGGCTCCGATTATTGGCGGGACGGGGAACTATCTGGCCGAGGTTTATCTGGATGGGCTACCGGTGACGACGATCAACCAGCAGGGGGATAACCGGCTGGTGTCGCAGGCGGTGAGCGTGGATGCGGTGGACCAGTTCCAGGTCGTGACGAGCACGCCTCCGGCGGAGTACCAGGGCGCGGGCATTATCAACTTCACGCTGAAGTCTGGCGGGAACAAGTATCACGGGCAGGTGTCGGACTTTATTCGCAATACGGCCCTGGATACGTGGTGCTATACGTGCAAGCTGCCGAATGCACTGGGGCAGCAGGTGAAGCCGGTCGAGCACCAGAATGAGCTTTCGGTTTCGGTGGGTGGGAAGATTCCTTTCACGCACGACAAGGGTTTCTTCTTCTTTGCTTATGACAAGTTTCATAGCCGGAAGGGTGTGAACCCGGGATTTGGGACGGTTCCGACGACATTGATGCGGGCGGGCGATTTCACGGAGGTGGCAGGTTCGACAACTGCGATTCTGTTCGATCCGACGACGAATACTTGTGTGGGGAGTTCGTGCACCCGTACTGCGTTTCAGGGGTTGAAGAACGGTCAGCCGACCTACAATGTACTACCCGCGAGTTACCTTTCGCCGATCGCATTGGGTATGCAACAGTTCTTGCCGGCACCAAACAGCACAGGTTCAAGCAATGGCACGGTCAACAACTATTATGGAGGTCTGCCTTCCGGCTTTGACAACCACTTGTTTGACGTGAGGATTGATTACGACCTGACGGCGCGGCAGCGGTTGTCGGGCGTTATAGCGAATGGCACGGTGAACTATCAGCCTTTGAACGGGACATCCAACACCCCGTTGAATGGGCCTTATACGCAGGGTGACTATGCGGTGATCTCGCCGAAGGTGTATGACGTTGAGCACAGCTTCGCTATCTCCGATCGAGTCACGAACCAGTTCAAGGTTGGTTTCACGCGCTTTGCGCAGATCATCCAAGCCTACACAGATGGTGTGACGCCATATGAGGCCACGACACTGGGGATCACGAACCTCCCTGCGGGGCAGGCGTCGAACGAGTTTCCAGGGGCTGCTTTTGCGACGACGAAGCAGTTTGGAACGGTGCAGACGCAGTGGACCGGCAATGGGGCATCGACCGCGACCCAGATTACCGTTCCGAATACGCTGACGATCGTGGACAACCTTCAATATACGAAGGGCAAGCATTCGATGACGTTCGGAATGACGATGCAGTGGCTGCAGGATAACAACGCGGCGCAGCTTGGGGCATCGACCATTTACACGCAGACTTACGATGCCTATTCGACCGCAAACTATGGGATCAGCAATGGTGTTCATACGAATGCGCTGGATAACACGACGACGGGGTACTCCTACGCGAGCTACCTGTTGGGCGCGGTTGGGAGCAGCACCGGAAGCACAGGGCCGTCTGTGACACTGCAGGGTGTGAGTGAGACGGGTGGGCGGTATCGGCCGAAGAGCCCGTACTTCCAGGATGACTGGAAGATTACTCCGAAGTTGACCGTGAACCTTGGGTTGCGCTGGGACTATTTTCCTCCGTATACGGAGTCCAAGAATAGGATCAGCTTCCTGAATCCAAATATCACGAATCCTGCTACGGGGAATCTTGGGGCTCTCCAGTTCGCAGGCAACTACGGGGGAACGGCAAGCTGCGGCTGCTCGACGCCGGTGCATACATACTGGAAGAACTTCGGGCCGAGGGTTGGACTGGCTTACTCGGTGGATGACAAGACGGTTGTTCGCGCTGGATTCGGTGAGGTGTTCTCGCGGGGTGGGGGCGTGGGGGGGAGGGCTGGAGCGGGCAATGGCACGGGGCAACTGGGGTTCAACGTGACAGCGCAAGCTCCGAATGAGATCAACACCGGGGTGACGGCGGCACCATCGTTTTTTCTGAACAATAGTGCGGGATTCGCGGCGAAGGGACGCTCGAACACTGGATTCGGGGGAACCGGATATGCTTTACCGGCCAACCCTGGCCCAAACACCGCGAGTGCAATTCTCAACGCCGGAAATTATGTAGGGAGTTCGGGATATGTGTCTCCGAGCAGTATCACTTACGCCGATCCGTATGTCTCGGGCAGGGCTCCGGAGTTCAACTTTTGGAATGTCGGGATGGAGCGCGCGATTACGAACGACATCACGCTGGCCGTGAATTACGTCGGCAGTCAGAGTCACTTTGTGGTTTCGAGCGGAAATAATCCAAGAGGCTACTGGACAAACCAGCTGAACCCGGTTTATCTGGCCGCGCTGGGAGGTGTAAGTGATTCCACGGGTGGCCAGTCGATCTTGAAGGCAAATGCGATTCCTGCCAATGTGCAGAAGGCACAGAAGGCACTTTCGTCGGTCGCGGTGCCTTATTCGGCTTTTGCCGCGGCGGCGGCTGCGAACTCGAGCGTCACGATTGCGCAGATGCTGACCGCGTTTCCGCAGTACTCGACCGTGTCCGATATCTGGGGCAATAATGTGGCGAATATCAGCTACCACGCTTTCCAGTTGACGCTGCAGCAGAGGCGGTGGAAGGGGTTGACCTACAACCTGAACTACACCTTTTCGAAGAATATCGGGGACGACGGGACGTTCCGCAGTGGTTTCGATATTCCTTCAGGGGCGCTTTCGGGTGGTGGGAAGGCATATCACATGGACCGGATCGAGCGGTCGTGGACTCTCGTCTCGGCCCCGCAGATCTTCCATCTGTTTGGGGTGTATGAACTGCCGTTCGGCAAGGGGAAGATGGGGAGCGATCACTTCCTGGTGCGGGCGCTGGCGGGTGGATGGTCGATGGGCGGGATCTACACGTATGGTTCGGGTGGACCGCTGGCAGTTGTGTATGGGGGATGTACGGCACCAGGGCTGGGGCAGTGTATGCCGGATGTCAATCAAAACGCGCCGGGCTACCTGGGGAACACGGCACGGATCAACGGGAGCTGGGGGAAGGCTCCAGGAGGGAATACGGCGGCTACGATTGCGAAGGTGCAATATATCGACGTGAACGCTTTCCAGACGCCTCAGACGTTTGGCTTTGGCGCGACGGGGACGTCGAACCTGATCAACCTGATCGGCAACGCTCCTCGGACGAAGGCGCTCAACCTGAGCTATCCAGGGAATCAAAACCTGGATCTGACGGTGCATCGGACCTTCTCGCTGCCCTACACGCTGAAGATGATGATCGAGGTGGATTGCCTGAATGTAACAAACAAGGTGACCTTTGGAGGGAGTAACGCCTCGAACGGGATCAACCAGACGTGGGCGGCGGGGTCGACCTCGTTTGGAACGGTCACGAGTGCGAACAGCAACTCGCGGGACTTTCAGTTGGCGGGGCATATCAACTTCTAGAGCCGATCTCCTGCAGGTGTGGTTCGCCTTCTTCTTAACCAGCCAGGTGGTCTGACCACCTGGCTCCAATCTTCTAATAAAGTGGTATGAAATCGCCGTTTTTTGCGAGTTTCCTGCATCCATGGTGTTCTAAAAGGGTTAGAGGGCAATGATTGAAATTTCCCAATGTTTCACCAGAAGTTTTTTGTGCGTCGAATGTGGGCCGTTGCATGGAAAAACTGGACAGTGGGCGCTGATTCCGAAAGTGGTCTGATGTGGTGCGTTTATCGCGCGGATGAAGTCCGTCGGGGAACCCCTGAGCCGGTTCGTCGTTCGGC
>JAMFSC010000150.1 GCA_026225095.1 bacterium | reverse complement strand
CACATTGGCCGTCACTTCATCAAAGTTCCGCAAACGGTGGCATGGGTAATAGTTAACATCGTAGTCTAGATAAATTCCGCCGGTTTGGGCTTAGACCCCCTTCGAGGAATCAAAGTCCACATTTCTGTTGCCTTGGCGAGCTGGCCGAACTTCAATCGATCATCGGATGATGGCTGTATTTCACGGGAAATCAGCTTAAGTCGGTTGGCTGTTCCGTTGCTCCCCAGACCCCTGCCTTCACCCCCATCGCCGGCCGCTGGCCCGAGCGCAAGAGGAACTTGCTCAACCGGTGACGCGCCCGCACCAGACCGGTCACTCATAAGGCGGTATGAAACGGCGGTTTTTGGGGAGTTTCCCGCATCTATGGCGTTCTACGAGGGTTAGTGGTCGGTGATGCAACTTTGCCAATGTTTGACCAGGACTCTTTTGCGGGCACTTGTTGGGGCGTTGCGCGGCAAAACTGGACAGCGGGCAGTGTTTTCGGCCGGTGGCGTGTCTCTGTGCGTTTATCGCGCCACGGAAGCCTGGCGGCGCATATGGCCAACCCGTTGAAGACCCAATGCGGCTACCAGCTGCCCCGTTCGCCGAAGATATCGATGACATGGCCGAGGCGCTCGGCACCCTTGAGCCAGTTGTCCTGAAGGCCCTTTTCGACTTCATCGGGATCGCCAGCGACGACGCCTGCGATGATGCGGGCGTGTTCCTGCACGGAGCAGTGGAGGTCGTTGATGATGGAGCTGGCGTAGAGGCGCCAGTAGCGTTCCGTCTGGGGGACGATGGCGGCGTGAAGGGTGGACAGGCGGGCGCCAGCACCTGCTTCGACGACGAGGTTGTGAAAGTCCCGGTCCAGTTCGAAGATCTCGCCAGGCTCTCCGCCGCGGCCGTCGGCGATCGAGAGGAGCCTCTCGTTGAGTTTGGTGAGCTTGCTGGCGATGGCCGCGCGCTCGGACTCTGGTTGCAGCGCCAGGCCGCGGCCGGCGATTCCCTCGACGTGTCCGATGATGGTGTAGAGCTCGTTGGCGTCTTCCTTGGTGAGCGGGGCGACGATCATGCGCGACTTGCTGACGTTGCGATGCTCGATGACGTAGCCTTCACGCTGCAGCCAGTGGATGGCGGCGCGGACGGGCGTTCTGCTCATGTTCAGACGCTCGGCCAGGTCGGCTTCGACGATCCAGGTTCCAGGAGACATCTTTCCGCGGACGATGAGTTCTCGAATATCGCGGAAGGCGGTGACGAGGCTGGTCCCGTGCTCGGCCTTCTCGCGTTTCTTGGACGAAGCTTCAGGACGGCTTTTGGAGCTTGTTACTTTTTCTGGCATAGGTATATAAGGCCCATACGTCGGATGGATTCGCAAGCGTGAAGTAGCCAGTGCGTTCATTTTACAGACTGCAGCGACAATACCGGCATTATTCCAGGATCCACCTTGTTACTGGCGGGGTGCTTCACCGGCTGAGCCAAGTCGCTTCCACAAAAAGTAGACCGGTATGCCGAGCACCACAATGATCAGCCCAGGCCATGTGTACTGCGGCTTGTAGATAAGAAGAATGAGGCAAATCCAGCCCGCGCTGACGATGTAGAGCGCCGGTAAGACCGGATATCCGATCGCTTTGTAAGGACGAGGCGCGTCCGGTCGGGTCCGTCGCAGGACAAACAAGCCGGCGATGGTGAGGATGTAGAAGATGAGAACAGCGAAGATGACGTAGTCCAGAAGGTCGCCATAGCTTCCGCTTAGACAGAGCAGGCAGGTCCACCCCCATTGCAGCCAGAGCGAGTTCACAGGGGCGCTGGACCTGGGGCTGAGCCTTCCGATGGCTTTGAAGAAGAGTCCATCCTGGCTCATCGCATAGTACACACGGGCTCCGGCGAGCAAAAGGCCGTTGACGCATCCAAAGGTTGAGATGAGGATGACCGCGGCCATGAGTTTCGCACCGAGGGTGCCGAATGCCGACTGCATGACAGCGGTGGCAACGCGGTCTTCGGTGGCAAACTGAATGCCTCGCCCAGCCAGCGTCGTCGCCTGTGGATCACCTGCGAGCGGCAGAACCACGAGATAGACGAAGTTGCAAAGGGTATACAGCAGAAGGACGACGCCGGTTCCAATGACGAGCGACAAGGGAAGATTTCGCTTGGGATTTCTGATCTCTCCGGCGGTGAAGGTCACGTTATGCCAGGAGTCGGAGGAGAAGAGCGACCCGACCTGAACGACCGCGAGGACAGTAAGGAATCCAACCATCGCTGTCGGCCCGTGTTCGCCGATGCGTACAGGATGGACGCTCCGCAAACCTGCCCCTGCCCAGAACTGTTGCCAGCCGCTTCCGAAGTTTGCCGCGATGGCCGCTGCATTGCGGGCGAGGAAGCCGACAGCGACCATCCCGACGAGCGCGAGGACCTTTGCCGAGGTGAAGACGTTCTGGACGAGGGCTCCGAACTTTATACCGAAGGTGTTCAGGAGCGTGAGCAGGGTGATGACGACGATGGCCACAAGATTCGCGGTGTTGAGTCCGACGTTGCCAGATCCGTAGTGCCAGATCCAGTTACTCTTGCTGACGCCAGGGATAAAGACTCCGAGGAATTTTCCGAAGGCTACGCCAACCGCGGCCACCGTGCCGGTCTGGATCACCATGAAGAGGGTCCAGCCGTAGAGGAATCCCCAGAGTGGCCCGAACGCCTCGCGCAGATAGACGTACTGGCCGCCGGCACGTGGCATCATGGCAGCCAGTTCTCCATAGCTGAGCGCACCGATGATCGTCATGGCCGCTGTGAGGAGCCAGGCGGAGATGAGCAATGCCGGCGAGCCGAGAGTTCTGCTCATATCGGCTGAGACGATGAAGATGCCAGACCCGATCATCGAGCCCATCACGATGGCGGTCGCTGAAAAGAGCCCCATCCCCTTTACAAATTGCGGGTCGGAGGTCGTCTCTTCGGGCGATGAATCGAGGGTGGTCTCTGCAACGACGGCCGAATGCTTCATGTTTCCTGTTCTCCCAATGGGCGCTTGCCAGGGGCTTCGAAGACAACGCAAGGAGATCGTTTCGATTTGGGAGAAGGTAAGGATAACCCGCCCATTTTTTTACGGACTTGTCATCTGCCATGCGCCGTTCCAAAGGCGCAGAATTCCCAGGGGATTGCTGTCCTGCAATGCGGGATGGAGAGCCGTCTGGGGTAGCCCCTGATAGGAGACCGGACGGGTGAAGCGAAAGATCGCCTGGCTGCCAACGGAGGTGGAGCGGCCGTCGGAGGTGGCGGGATAGGGTCCCCCATGGACCATCGCATGATTCACCTCAACCCCGGTGGGGAACGCGTTGAAGATGACCCTGCCTACCTTGGTTTCGAGGATGCGGAGGAGATCGGCAGAGTCGGCAAGGTCCTGATCGGTACCGAGAACGGTTGCCGTGAGATGGCCTCCGAGATTGCGTGCGGCGTGCAGCATCTGGTCGAGGCCGGTGCAGTGGATCAGCAATGTGGTTGGACCAAAGACCTCTTCAGCGAGCGAGTGATCGGCAAGGAAGCTTGCGCCGTCGGTCTCGAGCAGCGAGACCTGCGCGGAGAAGCCTTCGCCTGCGGCGGTACCCTTCGCGGTTTGCATTGAACCACGGTCCTCTACCGATTTGCTGAAGATTGTGGCGATCCCTTCCGTCAGAAGCGAGAATGCGGGACTCGATACGACGCTGGCGCGGAGAGCATTGAGGAAGGGCGGTGCCTCGGATGCGAAGACCAGGCCGGGCTTGGTGCAGAACTGTCCGCCGCCAAGGATGAACGATCCATGCAGGCCCTTGGCGAGTGCTTCTCCGCGTTCTGCGAGCGCGCGCGGGAGGATGAAGACGGGGTTCGTGCTGCCCATTTCGGCGTAGACCGGAATCGGCACTTCGCGTTGGGCGGCGAGGTCCATCAGGGCGCGGCCGCCGCGGAAAGAGCCAGTAAAGGCGACGGCCTTCACCTCCGGATGCTGTACGAGAGCGGCGCCTACTTGATGGCCGGAGTCGAAGAGCAGAGAGAAGACTCCGCCGGGCAGGCCCGCCTGTTTAGCGGCATGGCTGATGATGTTGCCGACGAGTTCGCTGGTACCGGGGTGCGCGGGATGGGCTTTGACGATGACCGGATTGCCGGCAGCGAATGCCGATGCCGTATCGCCGCCTGCGACGGAGAAGGCCAGGGGGAAGTTGCTGGCGCCGAAGACCACGACCGGGCCGAGCGGACGCAGCATGGAGCGGAGGTCGGGCTTTGGGGGGGTGCGGGTCGGGTCCGCGGTCTCGATGCGTGCGGTGACCCATGAGCCTTCGTCGAGGACGCCCGCGAAGAGCCGAAGCTGTGAGCTTGTGCGTGCGACTTCGCCGGTGAGGCGCGGGATGGGAAGCGCGGTCTCCAGATTCGCTCGTTCGATCAACTCCGCGGCGGATGCATCGATGCCGTCGGCGATCGCCCTGAGGAACATGGCGCGTTTGCTGCCAGCGATATTGGCGAAGGAGTCGAAGGCATCGGCTGCGGCCGCTACCGCGCTCTCCACGTCAGCGATGCTGGCAGAGGTGTAGGCAGGATCCAGGGGGCGGCCGTTGCTGGGGTTGAAGCCATGGAAGGAAGCGCCCCCTGAAGAGGGAACGCTTCCAGCGATGAGGGAGATGCCATGGAGCTCGCCATTGAGTGCGGTCGTCATGCTACGCCTCCTGCAGTGCGGGGAAGGCGGTGGACTTGATGGCCGGGGGACTCGCCAGCGCCGCGGCCAGCACGGACTGTGCCTCGGCAAGATCGGCACCGGCAATCTCCAGTCTCGGAGCGCGGACCGTCGCGACGCCTGTGCCTGTCTCCGCCTGCACCCATTTGATGAGCTGCACGAACTTGACCACGGTGTCGAGACGAAGCAGCGGAAGGAACCAGCGATAGAGAGCGAAGGCCTCCTCGGTCTTGCCTGCACGCGCGAGGTTGAAGAGCTCGACGGACTCGGCTGGAAACGCATTGACAAGGCCGGCGATCCATCCTGTTGCACCGGCGGCGACGCCTTCGACCAGCAGGTCGTCCACACCCACGAGCAGGCTCAGACGATCTCCAAGGAGCGAGCGTATCGCCGCGATGCGCCGCACGTCTCCGCTTGACTCCTTCACGGCCTCCAGGTTTGTGTGCTGCTGCGCCAGTTCCGCGATCTGCTCCGGAAGGAAGTCCGTCTTGTACGCGAGGCCGTTGTTGTAGAGCATGCAGGGTAGCCCGGTCGAGCCGATGACCGTGGAGACATGGTGCTTCATCTCGCGCCAGTCGGAGCTGTAGACATAGGGCGGGAGCACCATGAGGCCGCTGCATCCGGCATCTTCGGCTTCCTTCGCAAGTCTTACGGCATTGCGGGTAGAAAGCGCCGAGATCGCCGCAACCACCGGGCTTTGCGTCGGCTCGGCGACCTTGACGGTGGTCTTCAGGATCGCGATTTTTTCGTCAAGCTCGAGGGTTGCGCCTTCGCCCAGAGAGCCTAGCATCACGAGTCCGGTGCATCCGTTCTCGAGCAGCCAGGCGGTGTGCTGTGCGAGCAACGCGTGGTCGACGGTGAGGTCGCTGTGGAAGGGGGTAGTCGTTGCGGGTAGTACGCCGGACCAGTTCACGATGGCTCCTGTAGTTGAGTAATTTCGTTTGAAGTTGGGGCCGAGAGAAGGGCCGAGAGAGGAACGGGAAAGATGGGAGGCCGGATGGAAGTATTGCGCCAGCCAAAGAGTGTTTGCACTGCGGCCCCACAGATCCGTCCCTGGCAGGCACCCATGCCGCAACGTGTCTGAAGCTTGGCGTCTGTCCATGAAGGCTGCGACTGAAGCTGGGCGAAGCGAACATCCTCGCAACGGCAGACGATCGTGTCGGGTTGAGCGAGGGAACGCAGCTCGGGTCGAAGGGCGAAGGCGCGGTCCAGAGCCTTCCCAAAGGCCTCCTCACGGTTGCGCTTCTTATAGAGGGCCTTCGCCTGGGTCGCTTGATTGGTGGCTGCCAGACCAGCGATCTTTCCCTGGACCAACGCGGCGTCCAGGCCCGCGATGCCAGTGGGTTCGCCAACAGAGAAGACGTCTTCGAGCGTAGTCCTCTGGGTTGCGTCGACGACGACGCAATCGTCATGAAGCTCGCAGCCAAGCAGTACAGCGAGCTCGGTGTTGGGGACGAGATGGAAGCCGCAGGCCAGCAGGTCGCAGGGCTCGGTCCATGTATTTGTGCCATCGGTCAGCCGCACGGCGGCCAGCTTCCCGGTGCCCTCCACCGCAAGGGGCCAGCAGCCGGTGCGGTAGGGCACGTGGCTCAATGTGGCGCGATACCGGGCACCCTGCATCAGCTTGGCGGGATGCGAGAGGAGCTTGATCGCAAAGGGCAGCATGGAGCCCAGCGTGGCCTGCTCCGCGATCGTGACGATCTCCGCTCCATCCTCCTGCAGGTGGGCAGCGACTGCGAGCAGCAACGGGCCGCTTCCGGCGACGACGACACGCTTGCCCGCAATGGTGTAGCCCCCCTTCACCAGGGCCTGAAGGCCGCCTGCGCCGAAGACTCCGGGGAGTGTCCAGCCGGGGAATGGCAGGAAGCGTTCGCGGGCTCCCGTGGCCAGGATGAGGCGATCCCAGGTGATGGTTTCGATGACACCGGTTTCTTCTACAAATGCGCGCAGGGTGCGTGGCTGCTGTGAGTCGATCGCACGTCTTCCGGGCAGGAGCGATGCGTTCGATTCGCGAAATTCCCGGATGGCGTTCTCGCGGGCAGGGTCAATAGCGATGCTCGCGGAGGCGATGCCGCTCCGCCATATCTGGCCGCCGGGGCCCGGATTATCGTCCAGAACAGTGACCTGGGCTCCGGCGCTTGCTGCGGCTGTTGCGGCGGCGAGACCGGCTGGCCCTGCACCCACGACAAGAATCTCTGTGTGCCGGGTTGCGGTGGCGGTCATGGCTGGGTCTCCAGGCGCATGCCCGCGCGGCAGGGAATCTGGCAGGTGCGGCGGTGCGGAACTCCGTCGACCGTGGCACGGCATTCGAAACAGATTCCCATGCCGCAAAGGGCGGTGCGCGGTTCACCCGTCACGGAGACCCGGCAGGCAACGCCGGCGGCAAGGAATGCGGCGCTTGCCATGGTCCCTTCGGGCACCTCGATGGAGGCGCCATTGAGCCATAGGGTGAGGCGACGTGGGGCTGGGATCTCTCTAGGCATGGCTCAGT